>CAMDQF010000168.1 GCA_945905745.1 Litorilinea aerophila | reverse complement strand
TACGCACCACAGAAGAAACCATAGGGGGATTTGCGCCGGGCTGTAGTGGGCACTCTTTGCCAAGGCGTCGGGCGCAGAGCGAGAGGCCATAACGATTGGAACAGTTCAATCGTCGATGCGGTTCTCCTCGATATAATCCCAGACAAATTGATAGCCCATCCCCGGCTCCCGGGAGAGATGCACGAAGCCCTCGGCATCCATTGGATCAGCGATGGCGGCCAGATAGGGCGGCGGCGTCTCGTAATCGATGCCCGGCGCGACCAGCCCCCGCTCGTAGTATTCGCAGACATCGGCGCTGGTGGAGCCAAGAATCTGAAGGTTGGCAAAGCCGCTCATGTGAATCTCGCAGCGCACGCCAAAGGCTTCGCACAGGCCGGTCATCTTTTTGACACCGGTGATACCCCCGCGCAAAACGTCGATGCGGGTGCGGTCCGATGCGCCCCGGCGAATCCAATCGGCCCGGGTGTAGATGCTTCCCGATGCAATCTCCGGGCCAAGAATGGGTATCCTCAGTTCGGCACTCAGCTTTTCGTACAGCCCCACCAGATATTCATTCATCGGGTGCTCGTACCAGTAGAAGTTGAGCTCTTCCAACACGCGTCCCACTTTGAGCGCATCGTCATAGGTGCGATAGGTGCCCCAGGGGTCAAAGCTGAGGACCATCTCATCCCCCACAGCCTCGCGGATGGCGTAGCAGACTTCGATGTCCTGCTCGATCTGGGAAGGACGGCCGGGGTCCGACTGTTTGGTCACAGGATCGTAGAAATAGTAGGGGTGGATTTTGTAGTGGGTGTAGCCTTCGTTCTTGCAGGCCAGGGCGTGGTCAGCGTAGTCCTGGACTGTACCCATATTGGGGAAGGTGCTGGCGTAGGCGGGGACCTTTTCCCGGCAGCCGCCCAGCAGCTTGTAGAGGGGCAGGCCGAAAAAGCGGGCCTGCAAATCCCACAGGGCCATATCCACCACACTGAGGATGTTTTCGGGCAAATTCGCCACCCACATCCAATGCCAGAACTTCTCCCGATCGAAGGGATCGTGGCCCACGAGCATATTCTTCATGCGATTTTCCAGGACAGCCCGTTCATCCCCAGGCAGACCGTCGGCGTCGCCATGGCCGTGGCCCCCCAGATAGTAGCCCTCGGCCCCCTCGTCGGTGACGATTTTGGTCAGGGTCTGCACCACACGGGTTTCGGGCAGCCATTCGCCGTGGCGGAAGGGTCGCCGGGGCACCCAGAAGGGAATGACCTGCAAGTCAACGATTTTCATAGTTCCTCCGGTTGGGCGCGGCATGGGCCCGCGCAGTGAGTTGGAATGTAAGGTCAGGGGGTTGATCTGCTGGAGGCTGCGGTTGCCCCCATTCATCCGCCCGACGTGAAATGCCTGTAGACACGGATAGAAAGGAACACGGATAACTTCTGCACTCTGTACCAGCCCAGGGGCTAAGGCGCGTGCGTTCGTCGTTTGCCCTGACCCGTGATGTGTGAAACGTGAGAGTAGGTCACTTACACTCACGTTTCACGCATCACGCATCACGTTGTAGCTCGGTCACCTTATGGAATATAGCTGGGTGATCAGCTCCTCAAGCTCATGCATGGTTTGCGCCTCGACCAGCGGCGCGGGGCTGCGCACTTTGTTGGTTGTCAGGACACCCCGTCGGCGCAGCAACTCTTTGTGGACGGTATAGAAGATGCCCGCGCCCTGGGCAGCGACGCGGTTGATGGGCATGATTGTACGGTCAAAGAGGGCACGGGCCCCGGCTTCGTCGCCAGCCTGAAACGCATTCCAGACACCGACGAAGGCTTCCGGTTGGCTGCAAAAAGGCATCGTGCCCACGGAGCCTCGACGCATCTCTTCGATGAAATAGCCGCCGCCCGCACCTCCGAAGACGGTCAGGACGTCGCCAGCCGCCGCCACCATATCGGCCACTTTGCTGGTAATGGGCTGGCTCTCCACTTTGATGTAGCGTACCCACTCGCATTCCTCGGCCAGTTGGCGCGCCAGCCCCGCCCCGATCACTGCGCTGGGTGTGTCTTGCAAGAAGATAGGAATGGATACTGCTCTTGAAATGGCAGCAAAATAGTCCCGCACTTCGTCCGCGGTGGCGGCCATGAAAGTGGGGGGCATGATCATCAGCGCGTCCGCGCCATTCTCCTGGGCCGACCGGCTGTAATGGACAGCCAGATCTGTCCCGGCCGCACCGCTGTTGATCACGACGGGGACGCGCCCGCTGGCCTGGTCTACGACGATACGGGTGACACGCTCCCGTTCTGCTTCAGTCAGCTTGAATATCTCACTGCCCAGGGCCACGCCCAAGCCGTGGACCCCCGCAGCAATGTTGAAATCAATCAGTCGGCGTAGACTCTCCTCGTCGATGGCACCGTCCTCGTGGAAGGGTGTTACCAGAATCGGGTAGACGCCGTGCATTGGTTCAATGAGCATAGTTCTTACCTCCGTGGATGATCGATGAGTCGTTGATCAATTATCAGAGAAACCGGGAAAGAACGCAATACGCGTGTCGACAAGGGGTGCGTCCCAGGAATGGGGTGAGATATGATGAGAAGGAATCAGCAGGGTTTTGAATAGAAGAAAGAAAGGGGAGGAAGAGAAATGGGAAAGCAAGTGGGGAAGAACGAAGGGCGGGAAGGGTTTGGGAAGGCAGCAGAAGGGATGTATGAGCGGGTGCGGGAATGGGGAGAGGAGAACCCGACGGCCAAGTTTGACGAGATTGCGAGGGTAGTGGGAGAGGAACGCAAAAGGCTGATGGGAGGATTGTTATCAGAGATGGCAATGGGATACCGACGAATGGAAGCCGTGTTTTTGATTCCCCTATAGCTCAGTCCTGCACAACTATCCCAATGGTTTCTGCTGTAGTGCGTGGTGCGTGTAGTGGTACACGCACCACGGAAATCGTGGGTGAATTTACGCCGTCGTATACTAGACTTTTCCGAGACTCTGACCGAGCAGGAAGCCCCGCATACTCACCCCCTCTGCAGCGGCTGCACGCGGCCCGGCAGGGCTACGCCGATCGTTCGATTACGCGTCGGGGTTTGCGCTGACGGTCGGAGTGATGCTATCATACAGTAGAGTCATCATACAATCACCCATGTTCGAACTCGCACAATTGCGACTCACAGATAGTACGTGCAGCCTATCCAGAACCATAGGTACCAGTTCGCTATTTCGCAAAGGAGAAGATACCCAAATGAGCAATGCACTGTCGTTAATTGCCTACCCGACCCTGGCCGGCCAGGTGCAGGCCATGGAAGAGGATGGCTATGCCTTTTTGCCAGGGATGCTCAATGCAGCGCAGATTGCCGAACTGCGCGCGGCTATGGATCGCCTGGTTGCCATCCCAGCCAGCTACGATAAAGACGACAAGAGTGGCGGCTTCCTCAACAAGAGCATCAACAACGCCTTTAATCGCGACCCACTTTTTCTCTCCTATGTGGACAGACCTGGCGTGGTCGAGATCGCAGAGACCATCCACGGCAGCGATTGTCATATCATCGGCATGACGGCCTGGTTGACTGGCCCTGGTCGTCCCGACCAGCAGCTGCACGCCGATTGGCAACCGCTTACCTTGCCAGCCGAGGTGATGAGCAACCCAGAGGTAAAAATCCCCATCTATATTTCCACCGCCCATTTCTACTTGGACGATCTGGACGAAGAGCTGGGTCCCACCCAGTTTATCCCCGGCAGCCATCGGGCCGGGCGTGCACCCAAAGGCGATATGGAATACAAGGGCGTCGGCCCCAAGAACATCCTGTGCAAGGCCGGCGATGTGGTCATCTTCCGCTCGGAGGTCTGGCACCGGGGCACCGCCAACCGCAGCCAACGGGTGCGCTATCTGTTGCAGGTACACTATGCCCAGCGTATGATCACCCAGAAGTTCCCGCCCTATCTCAATCGCTTCCAATTTGATGAAGCGATCCTGGCCCAAGCCACGCCACGTCAACGGCGCCTGCTGGGCGACCACAAACCATCGAACTACGATTGATAGTCAAGGCAAAGTTCTCGCTGTGTGTTCGTCTACAGCAGTGGCAAGAGCTGGTTGAACGAGAAAGCTGTGTCTTACGGTACATTCTAGCAAAAGGAGAAGCAAAATGGTAAAGGCAAGCATGTCAAGACGGTCTTTCTTAAAGACAATGGGCATGGTGGCTGTTGGCACGGGGATTGGCGGTATGGTGGCGGCGTGCCAACCGGCGGTCGCACCCGCTACTTCAAGTGGCGAACCTGCCGCTGCGCCCAAGCAATTGGTCACCTATTGGGGTAGCTGGACGCCCAGCGAAGATATGGAGAAGAGCGAAGACAATCCAACACCCCACGACAACCTCACCGAAGTACTGGCCGCCTATATGGCGCAAAAGCCGGGGGTCGAGGTCGAGTGGATTCGTGTGCCACAGGGAATGGATAGTCGTGAATGGACGATTGCCCAACAGACCGCCGGCACCATTCCGCATATTGTGCCGCAAGCCACCTGGCACACCAAAGATGATACGGATAGGAATTGGTGGGTGGATTTGACCCCCCATCTTGACAAACCCAATCCCTACATCACTGGCAGCGCTGAAGGGAGCCAACGCTGGCTCGATCAATTCTACCCCATTCCCACAGGCGAAACACTGATCCGGGGCAAATACTACAACTTGGTTTATGGTCTGATCACGACCTTTTTCTATTACAATGTGGATTGGTTTAACAAACTAGGGCTGAAAGCACCGGAAAATTATGCCCAGTTTCTAGAGGTCTGTGCCGCCTTCAAGGAGGAGGGGGTCAATGCCTATGGTGGCTGGACCGGCTCTGTCGCCGATACCGACCATTGGTATCGCATCCAGTTGGGCGGTATGTTGATGTCCAAGGACATTGAACCCCTGGTCAACCCGGACGCTAACACAGCGACCTTTGACGAAGTGGCCTGTGCCATCAAGACTGGCGTTTATGGCCCGCGCCTGCCGCAATATCGCGAGTGGATGGAGCTTTGGAAGCTCAACGTGCCCTACCGCACCCCGGATTGGCCCACACAAGCCACCGACAGCCACACCAATTTCCTCAAAAAAGTGGAACCGATTATGGAGAATGGCACCTGGTCGATAGCCCGCTTGGAGAGCGATTCGCTGATGGATTTTGAGTGGAGCGCCTTCTTTGCGCCGACGTTGACCAAAGAAAGCAGCCAATTTGTCAGCGATCCGGCCAATTCGGCCTGGCCGATTGGCGGGGCGGTGGGTGATCAGTTCGCTCTTTCCATGCGCAGCGAAACGGATGGCTTGCTCGACGTGGCGCTCGATCTCATGCACTGGATTTCGGTGCCGGAAAACCTGAATACGATCCAGTCGGAGATTGGCGAGAACATCCCCAATATCAAGAATGTCGATGTCAATCCTGCCTTCAAAGATTCCTATGAAAAGTTGACCTCCAAGATCGGTGAAAGCCAAATGTTTGCCTATGAACAGGTAAAAATGGATGATGAGGCTTCAACGCCGATTGGTCAAGCTTGGCGCGCCTACATGCTCGACCAGATGGATATCGAGGAAGCGTTGACCATTGTGGAAGAGAGCTTCAACAGCTACGCCGACCGCTTTATAGAAAAGACTGGATTGAAGTGCGGGTAGAAGATGATAGGATGACAAGATGACAAGGTAAAAATCACCTTGTCATCTTGTCATCCTGTCAAAAAAGGTGGAGTACCACACATCATGCAGAAAAAGGCGGGGGGATGCACAAACGATCATTGGGGGAGCGGCTATGGCGGGGACGCATCGCCTATGCGATGCTGCTGCCCACATTTGTCATGCTCTTCATCTTTCTCTACTACCCTGCCGCGATGGGACTCTATCGCTCCCTTTTTAAGTGGAGCGCCGGCACGGAAGCCCAATTTATTGGGTTTGGTAATTTTGTTACCCTCTTTACCAAAGACAGAGTCTTTCTGGCCTCACTCGGTCACATGGTGCAGTTGGCGGCCTGGTATCTTTTCTCCACCTTGGTGATTTCGATCAGCATGGCGATATTGATCCATCGCTTGCACCGGGAAGCTACCAAGTATTTCTTTCGCCTCTTCACCGTCTTGCCCGTCATCATTCCCGGCATTGTCATTTTGATGCTCTGGAAGTTTATCTACGACGCCTCGATTGGCCCGCTCAACGCCCTGCTGATTGGCGTTGGCCTTGAAGAGTGGACACGCGCCTGGTTATCAGACCCCAACACCGCTCTCTATGCCGTGATGCTGCGCAATTTTCCGTGGAACGACGGCGTTGCCACGCTGATTTTTCTGGCGGGATTTCAAGCCATCTCAGCCGAAGTGGTGGAAAGTTCCATGCTTGACGGTGCCGGTGGGTTGCGCCGTCTCTGGTCCATCGAATTGCCCTTGATCGCTGGTCAGATTAAATTGATCTCGGTGCTGACCATCATTTGGGGGGTGCAGGAGTTCACCGCCGTCTTCGCCATGACACAAGGTGGGCCAATCAACGCCACCATGGTGCCTGGTATGTGGATGTATTGGAACGCCTTCTCAATCAACAAGATGGGGTACGCCTCGGCGATTGGCGTGGTCATGTTTATCATCACCATGATCCTGACATTGATCAACATGCGCTATATCTCTACAAGCCAGGAGAAGTAAGGAACGGCGATCAAATAAGTTGGTCAGCTGTGTGAACGTTTTGAGTGAATTTATTCTGAAGTTCATCAAGTTATTTAGTCGCCAATCCTAAGGGGGATCGCGTGACGAATGCAGTAGTTACAAGGCGACAGGGCAATAAGGTGGCGCAACGGATCTCCACGCTAGCGAGCGGTGATTGGTGGCGTATTCTGATCCTGACCGTAGTCTGTGTGTTGACCCTGAGCCCGTTGATCATGGCCTTCTTTATCTCCCTCAAGACGATCCCGCAATTCTCGCGCGATCCATTTATTCTTACCTTCCCACTGCATTGGGAGAACTACAGCCTGGCCTGGGAGATCGTACGCAGGTTTATGCTCAACAGCGTCATCGTCAGTGGCATCACCGTGATTGGCGTGCTGACCCTGGCTTCGCTTTCGGCCTACGCCTTTGCCATTCTCGACTTTCCCGGTCGGAAATTTTTGTTCTATCTGGTGTTGACATTGCTGATGGTGCCTTCGGCGCTGACGCTCATCCCTTCCTTTGTGCTGGTCAAGGACTTAGGTTTGATCAACACCTATTGGGCCATGATTCTGCCGTGGATCGCTGGTGGTCAAATTTTTGCCATCTTCATGTTGCGCACCTTTTTTGAAGGATTGCCACACGAGCTCTTTGATGCCGCCCGCATGGACGGGGCCAGCGAATGGCAAGGCTATTGGCGCATTGCCCTCCCCCTGAGCAAGTCGATTCTCGGCGTAGCCGCCATTCTGGACGTATTGGGTACCTGGAACAACTTGATCTGGCCTGCGCTGACTGTCACCGCGCAAGACCTATTGACCCTTACTCCTGGCTTGATGACCTACCAGAGCGCCTACTACACCCGCTATGGCTTTATGATGGCTGGTCTCCTACTGGGCGCGATCCCATTGGTGATCCTCTTTTTCTTTACCAGCCGCTGGTTCGTCGACGGGCTGACATCTGGGGCCATCAAAATGTAATTCGCCAACCCGGCAAAGAGCGTCATACGAATCACAATACGAATGGTGAACCGGAGAAACCCATGAAGATCAAGACAATTCAAGCCTTTCCCCTGACCTACCCTGAACCCCACTACAACCACGTTGACCGCTATATCACCCTCGCCCGCATCGAAACCGAGGATGGGATCGTCGGATGGGGCGAATGCATTGCCCAATTTCGCGAAGCGGCGTTGGCCGTCAAAGTGATTATCGAGCAGGGACTGGCGCCCCTGCTCATCGGTGAAGAAGCAATCGATGTGGAGCGGCTTTGGCAAAAGATGCAGAATCGCATCTGGTGGTATGGCCCTGAAGGCATCGCCGCTTTCGGCGTCAGCGCGCTGGATATGGCGTTGTGGGATCTGAAGGGCAAGGCGCTCGGGTTGCCTGTCTGCCAACTGATCGGTGGTCAGATTCGCGACAAGGTTCCAGCAATGGCCTCCTTTATTTTCGATATGGAAGATATCGATTGGACGCTGAACGAATTCCGTTGGATGTGTGACCAAGGCTATTGGTTTGTCAAAGCCGGTTGGGGTATGCGGCCAGAAGCGCTTTTTGGCCATGATCGGGTGCGAGATATTGAATTTGTGCGCCGGATCCGCGAGGTGATTGGCGATGAACGAGAGCTGGTTGTCGACACGCCCGGCATCTATCGTCTCTGGGATGTTCCCACCGCGATCCAACGGTTTCGCGATTTAGAAGCGTATCGACTGGCCTGGATCGAGCAACCGCTCTTTCCCAGCGACCTAGAGGGCCACGCCCGTCTACGCGCTGCCGTCTCCACCCCGATTGGCACAGGCGAAGATGAGTGGGATCTGGATAGTTACAAACACCTGATTCGTTCAGGTGGTGTGGACATTATCCAAATTGACCCCGGGCGTTGTCACGGCATTACCGGTCTGCGCAACGTGATCAAACTGATTGAAGCAGAGAATCTGCAATACAGTATGCACACGTGGAGCAGTGCGTTGAACAGTGCGGCCAGCGTGCATCTGCTGGCGATCTCCAATCGGGGCGTGAGCATGGATTTCAAGCCCCACGAATCGCCCATGCAGCACGAGCTGGTCAGCGATCCCTGGGTGCAAAAGGATGGCTATCTCAACGTGCGCGACACCCCCGGCCTGGGCGTGCATGTGCGCGAGGAGATTGTGCAAAAGTATCTGTTTGGGTAGATCGAGGGAGGATAGACGATGGCGCAAGACAACCAGACACAAACAAGCACTTTGCCACTAAACCCCATCCAAACCATACCGGACAAGCTCGTGGTGCTGACCTTTGACGATGGCGTCAAATCGCAGTTGACCTTTGCCGCGCCCCTGCTCCAGCACTATGGCTTTGGCGCCACCTTCTACATTACGGAGGGGCTGCGCTTTCTGGAGGACAAAGAGCGCTATCTGACCTGGGCCGAGGTGCGGACGCTGCACGACCTTGGCTTTGAAATAGGCAACCACACCCGCCAGCACAAAAATGTGGCGACCCAGGCCACGGCTGAATTGCGCGCCGACTTGACACACATTGACCAGCGTTGCGCCGAACATGGCATCCCGCGCCCCACTACCTTCTGCTATCCCGGCTATCATACCAGCCCAGAAGCGGTGCAAGTGATTGCCGAACACGGCTTTCAGTTTGCCCGCGCTGGCACCATGCCGGACTATCCCTACCATCGCGAGGGCAGTCGCGGGCCTGCCTACGATCCCCAGCGCCATCCACCGCTGCTTGTCCCCACCACCGGCGCGTCCGGCCCCAACTGGGGCTTTGCCGATCTGGTTTGGGCCGTTGAACAGGCCAGCAACGGCAAAATCTCGGTGCTGACCTTTCATGGCGTGCCCGATCTCGATCATTCCTGGGTGCATACGGAACCGGCGGTCTTTGCCAGCTATCTCCACTACCTGCACGAGCGCGGCTGCACGGTGATTGCCCTGCGCGATTTGGCGCGCTATGTATAGCGCTCAAGCAGTGCAAACTATTGTTTCGCCCTCATCTTGACGAGTACACAACTTCCCATTAATACTTGGGAGCGTTAAACATTATCAATTTGCCTAATCAGGGCTGCGCAATCCTCGCCTGCATCCAGGTTGACGCCAGACAACCGACGCAGTGCGCCATCAGCCACCAAACCAAAAGGCGTACAACTCAGCCTGCCAGAGGTAGAAACGCAGCCGCACCGTTTTGCCCAGCAGGTCGGCCAGGTCAGCTTTGCTTTGCCAGCGCACGCTTGTGTCAATGCTGTTGATGACGGCGGGACGGCTCGCGTCGCGCGTGTAGCCGGGAATGGGCTGCCCGGTGGCGGCGTCGATCACTTCCACCAACACTTTGCCGCGCCAGGAATCGGTGTTGAGGTGCAGGCCGGCGCTGGTGACTTCGATGGGTTTGGTCAAGATTGACCCCCACTCCAGGCCGCCCTTGAGCGAAACAAAGCCATCCAGGCGCAATCGGGCAACGGCCAGCGCGCTGCTGTCCAGATATTTGCGTTGGAGCGTCTCAGCAATAGTGTGGCAACGGTAGCGAAAACCCAGATAGTAGAACCAAAGCTCATTGTTGCGCATCACCGGCGTGTTGGTGATCAGTGTTTGACCAGTGTCGTAGGCGCTGCCGTCGCCCACGGGCGATTGTTCGAGGAAGGGGGCGCGGTTGGCAACGCGTGTCCAATGGCGCAGATCGCGGCTGGCGGCCAGCTCCACCGTTTTGCGGCTGTCCACATTTTCGTAGAGCGGTGAATGTTTGCCCGACCAGTGGTGCATTACCGGTGTGGCGAGGTACAGCCCCTCGTAGGGGAAGATGGGGAAGTTATACACATCGGTGCGCCACTCTTCGGGGCGGTTGAAAATCGGCTTGAGAAAGGCTGGGTCGTCAAAGAAGCGTTGGAGGCGCGTATTGCCATTCTCCTGGTCTTCCTGGTCGGCGTGGAAGATCAGCCCATGCTCCTGCCACTGCTCAAAATCGGGGCTGGTGATCAGATGCCATGAGCGGCCATACAGTCCCCGTCGCTTGACCGCGGCAATAAAGAGTCGCTTGTCGGCGTCATAGGTCAGGTGCGACTCATCCTGGCTGGGCAGCGAGGGAATGCCCAACGCCTCCCAGTGTAGAAAGTCAGCCGAGACCATGGAGCGCAGTTCATCGCCGCCATAGCGCAACCCCTTAAAGCGCCGCCGTGGGTCGGGGTCATGGGGGTCGTAGATCGGCCCTTGCAGCAAGCCTTGGGCGCTGGGAATAATGTTGTTCTCCTTGCCGATGGGCGTGCCGCGCCAGGTGAGCATGGGGTAGTCATGCAGCCCCAGCGTCGGCTTTTCCCAGTTGATGCCGTCGCTGGAAGTGGCATAACAGGCGTAACTCTCCATGCCTTGTGGCGCGCCAGTCACATCGACCGTGACGCCAGCTTCGGCGTCCTTGCCTTCGGCGCTGGTCAGGTAGATCATCTTGAAGATGCCTTCGTCGGGCAGCCAGACCGGCGTTGTGCGGATCTGAATGCCAGCGTTCTCCCAGCGATATTCGGGGCGGATCACCACATTGTTGGCAAATTTCTCCGGCTGGTGCAGCTTACGCGCCAGGTTGTCGATGGTTTCAATGTCATGATCGTCGATAAAGAGATATTTCATGGTTTGCTTTCTCTGTGTAAGCTACTATTGTAGTGCTACAATGGGGGCGTCTATTCACAAACACAACGCATAGAGTGTGCCGGCCTGCATCTGCACCAGCACCAGCACGGGTTGACCGACCAGGGCGCTGACCGTGGCCTGCTCCTGCCAACTCACGGGGACGCGCACGCCCTCGGCCAGCGGCAAACAATTCTCCAACGCATAGCCGGGGATCGGCTGTGCGGCCAGATCGAACAACGCCACTTTGGCGGTGCCGTGGTGATCGGCCAGGTTGATCAACAACTCATCCCGCTGCACGGTGATCGGCTGGGTGAGCAACATGGCTGGCAGTTGATGACGGCGCTCGGCCAACTCGTCCACCGTCAGGCCGGCAAAACCATCCAGACGCAAGGTAGCGACGCCCAGATAGCCTTTCTCTTCGCTCTGTCCCAACGAGTAGGCGCGGCCATTGTAAAAGAAGAGCAGTCGGTCACCGCTGCACACAGGTGCATTGCGCGTCATGGCGACAATCTCACTGTCAAAGGCGCCGGTTGGACCAAGCGGTAAGAAGTGGTGGTTGCCATTGACCAGCCGCCAACGTTCACCGTCACGGTGGCTGCCCAACACCCCGGCAACCGGTCGCCCCGTGATCGAGTATTCGAGAAAACAGAGGTCCTGGTCGCCATAATTGAATGGCACCATGCCATGATGTTCATAGCGCTTGCCATAGTCTTCGTAGACGCCTGGGGCAAAGGCCATCTCCACTGTCTCCGGCCAGTGGTAGAGGTCGGGGCTTGTGCAGAAGGCAGCCGACCGGTAGCGGATGCCGGGCAGACCAATCGGGGCGCGGTCACTGAACCAGTAGCGCCCGTTGCGTTCATCACGCGTCACGCCGGCATAGTCGCTGCCGCCGGCGCACTCTTTGATGCGCACCAGCGGCGCCTCCCAGTGAATCCCATCCGGGCTGGTGGTAAGATATTTGGCACGCGCCGCCCAGATCTTCGCCATATAGGCTTCGCTCCGCCCCAGGGTGGAGACGCGGTTGTCCCACACATGCACCGTCTCCCAATGGCAGATCATTTTGTAGCGCCGTTGGGGATCGGGGTCAGCCTCATCACGCAGCACCGAAACGGTGTCCATGTTGGTCAGTGCGCCATCAAATTGCCTGGCCGCGCCCGCCCCGTCCAGGACAATGTTGTTGGCCGTCGAACCTTGCCACTCGACCAAGTCCAGTTCCGGCTTTTCCCAGTGGATGCCATCCCGACTTTCGGCATAGCTGATAGCCGAGGTCTGCGTTTCACGCACGGGCTGGGGAAAACGTTCGGGGAAGAAGCCAAATTCCTCGCCCCGGCCATAGAGACCGGCGCTGCTCATCTCGTGTGGGCTGCTGTCACAGACTGATTGATACCACAAACGGAAACGTTGCGCGCTGTCGGCCTGTGGTTCGTGGATGACACTGGCCCAGGCCACCTGGCGACCGGGGATGTCAGCCAACACGGGCGTTGGGTGTTTCTCCAACACGCCATAGACGCGCTGCAAAGCAAAAAGATTGCGAATGTGGTAGTCATCGACGAAAAGGTGTAAGGTTGGGTCAAACATGAGAGCTTCTCTTCCTTTTGGTTCTGGCTTGTCCAGGATAGGAGCCGCTAAATCAACGGCATGGCCCCATCCGGTCCAGCATATTGGCGGGTTTTGAGCGGTTGATAGGGATACTGTTCGATCACATCCAGCTTTAGCTCCACCCCCAAACCGGGCGCGGTAGGCAATTCGGCATAGCCATTGCGCACCTGAATCCCCTGGCTTTGCACGGTAAAAAAGAGCGGGCTGGAACGACAATACTCCAGAATCAGGAAGTTGCTCGTCGCCGCGGCCAGATGGACGGCCGCGGCCAGGGCCACCGGGCCGTAAGGGTTGTGGGGCGCAATGCGCACACCGTAGACTTCGGCCATAGTAGCGATCTTGCGCAATTCGCTAATGCCGCCAGCGTGACAGATGTCGGGCTGAATCACATCGACGGCGCGGCGCTCCAAATAGTCACGGAAGGCCCAGCGTGTACAGAGCCGCTCGCCCAAGGCCAGGTTGAACCCTAGATTGGCCTGGTGTAAGCGCTCCATCTCGTTGAGATTGTCCACGCACACCGGCTCCTCCACAAACAACATGGGGCAGCCTTGCAACCCACGGATCATCTGCATTGCGCCATTGAGGGAGAAAAGACCGGCGCAGTCGATCATCAGATCAAGTGGCTGGTCGCCAATCGCGGCGACAATGGCGTGCGCGGTTGCCTGGGCCACCCGGATATTCTCCTTTTCATCAAAGGGGCGTCCGGTCGGCCCATAGCCCCATTTGAAGGCAGTGAAACCCTCGTCAATGGCGGCTTGGGCCTCGGCGGCCATGCTGGGCAAACCCAAATCGCCACGGGCATAGAGCCGCACCCGGTCGCGACAGGGGCCGCCCAGCAGCCGATAGACCGGCTGACCATAGGCTTTGCCGGCAATGTCCCACAGGGCCTGATCAATGCCGCTCATGGCGCTGGTCATCACAACCCCCTGCCGCCACCAATTGAGGCGATAGAGCATCTGCCAGATGCGTTCGACCTCGCGGGGATCTTTCCCGATCAGCAGGGGGGCAAAGTGTTGCTCAATCGCCGCCACCACCGCCAGTTCTTGATATTCGGTGGTCGCCTCGCCCATACCGGTAATCCCGGCATCGGTTTCGACGAAGACAAAAATCCAATTGCGCCCCTGGACGCCCATCACGCGAGTCTGAATTGCGGTAATTTTCATGGTGCTCCTATCTGTTCTTGACCGGATGACAGGGGAAGGACAAGGTTCTGTTAACGTTTGAGAACGGATAGGGAAACGGTATCCTCTCAGTATATCGGGGTAAAACGTAGGGGCATCCGCTTGTGGGTGCCCCTATGTTTGAGAAGATATGGTAAAGGGTTGTTACTGTTTGCTCCCCTCACGTTTCTCCAAGATCGCGCGGACTGGAGCAGCCGTTAAGTAGCCCTCCCGCAACCCCTCATCATCAATTGTCTCCGCCAGACGGTAAATGATGGTTTCCGCTTCCCCAGCGGTATTCATGGCTTTATCTCAAAACACCCTTTGTCCGGGTGCCAGGATGTGGGCTGGGTCATAACGCTGCTTGGCTTTGACCAGTGCCGGCCAAGCCGCGCCGAAGTGGTTCTGCCAATCTGCTGGTGTCAGCGGCACCGCGTCGATGGCGTAGCCTGTTCCACCCACAGCCAGGCAGCGAGCATAGATCTCGTTGTTGGCGGACCAAAGCTGCGCAACTCGCTCGGGGTTAGTGTCACGAAGTATTCGCCACGGGCAGCCGGTGGTGTTTAGCGTGTTCCCGCTGCAGGACGAGGAAGAAAAGGGTCAGGCAACTGTTTTCGTTAGGGAAAGCACCGATTTCATCCGACTTAGTGCGAAATTCCCGAAAGAA
>CAMDQF010000167.1 GCA_945905745.1 Litorilinea aerophila | reverse complement strand
GCAGAGCCGCTCAACCTGTTTGACTATCTGCTGGCCCATATCGATTTGCCCGGCAGACCTGCCAAGAAGCGACCACCGTCGCCACCCCAACCCGTGCTGATTTAGCCCAATCAGCACAGGTTGGCCGAAACGATGACCAAGGCCCAATTCCCTCTGTGCTCATCGGCAAGACCGCCGGCGACAGCATCAAAGCCAACCAACCCGCTGTCAATGCGACCTTGAAGCTAAAAGGCTCTGTAGCGCCGGACACATCCTATCGCTGGCTCTCTGGCGAGGATGATCCGGCCTTTAACGGTGCCATCCGAGATCTGTGGACACCCACTTGTTTTGGTCATCCGGGCAAGGTGACTGACACACAATATCATTGCTCCGTAAGCGACGGCGGCGGCGTTCATAGCAACTCCGGAATTCCGAACCACGGCTTTGCGTTGTTGGTGGACGGGGGCAATTACAACGGCCAATCAATTCAACCTCTGGGGCTGACCAAAGCCGCGCATATCTATTGGCGCACGATGACCACCTATCAGAACCAGGCTTCGGGTTTTGCGGACCACGCAGATTCTCTGCAAGCGGCCTGTTCTGATTTGGTGGGCCACAATCTGTTAAGTCTGACCACTGGCCTGCCATCAGGAGAGAGTATCTCCCAGGCGGATTGCGGCCAAGTGACCAAAGTCATCTCCGCTATCGAATTGCGCACCCCCCCGACTCAGTGCAATTTCCAACCTCTCCTGAAGAGAAATGCTCCCAACCTGTGCGCGGCCCCCGGCGGGACAGCGACAACGGTCTTCTTTGATAACTTTGAATCGCAACCCCTGAACTGGAGTCTGACGAATTCTGGGGTTTACTCCGAATACCGTCCATCGGACTGGGCTTGGGTGGCTACTCTGCCTGGCGGGCGTGGGGGTTCCGCTTTCTTTGGCGTGGATGCTTTTGACGTCGGAAACTGCGTCCCTGGCAGCGATGATCAATCGGGCGCTAAGTTCATGGAAAGCCCCGCAATTACCATTCCCGCAAATAGCCCGTTTGCGCGGCTGGCCTTCGATCATTACGTGGCCACAGAAGCTGAATGGGATGGGGGCAATCTACAGATTCAAGTGAACGATGGTGACTGGCAGCTTGTCGAACCCGCTGCTTTCGACTTCAATCCATACAATTCAGATTTGATAGGGAGTAGCAATCCCCTCGCTTATTTGCCTGCCTTCAGCGGCTCCGATGGTGGCGGGCTTTCCGGTAGCTGGGGGCAGTCACAGGTAGACCTGTCTGCCTACGCCCAGCAGGGGGACACCGTCAAGCTGCGTTTTGCGCTGGGCATCGACGGTTGTGGCGGACTCGACGGCTGGTATGTGGACGATGTCCGGCTCTACTTCTGCCCAGCCGAAGCTGGCCCGGCTGTCCATCTGACCTTTGCCGATGGCGCAAGTGGAGTGAAAGAAAATCTGGTCGGAATTGCCTCTGGCACGCAAACTTTTTCAGTCACAAATAGGGGTCTTACCGAACTTAGCTGGTCAATCGGCGAAGACAGCGATGTGGCGGCAAGGCAAGCTATGCCGGACGGCTGGTCAGACCAATTACGCCGTGCCCCGAATCCGCAATTCTCCGCTCCGCTTCGTCGCCCCAAATTGGCGCAATCTAAAAATGTGGTGCAAGACGGCAGCTTTGAGGCTGGCAGCCCGAACCCATTCTGGGCTGAGTCTTCCACGACTTTTGCGCCGCCCCTGTGTGACCCGGCTTCTTGCGGTAGAGACTTGGCCCAGGATGGCAGTTGGTATGCCTGGTTTGGCGGATGGGGGGCTCTTCATCAGTCGGCGTTGACACAGACTGTGACCATCACCGCTTCCGCTATAGCCGAGCTTTCTTTCTGGGTGCTGACCGGTGACGTTTCCGGATCGGATACTGTCATTGCCAGCTTGGATGGCGCGCCGCTGTTTGTGGTAGACGTGAACAATGCGGATGACTTTGAGGCCGGATATGTTCAAGTAAAGGTGGATGTGAGCAGTTATGCTAATGGCGGGGAACATATCCTGGCGTTGACAGGCTCAACGGTTGGGAACATTATAATCGACAATGTAGTTCTCCGGGATGAACCCCCCCTGTGCGCAAACCCCAAGAATGTTCCCTGGCTTTCGGTTTCGCCAAGCAGCGGCTCGTTGGCGAAAGGACAGTCAGCCGACGTTACTGTGGCCTTTAACGCGACCGGACTCAGCGGCACCCTGCATGAGGCGGCGCTTTGCATCACCACCAACGATAAGCGCAATCCGAAGATTACAGTACCAGTGCATTTGTCTGTCGAACCGGTGGCTGCATGGACACAAACGGTCTTTGTCAACAGTGTTGAATATACGGGCACGCGGCTGATTACGGGCATCAATGCGTCTGATACGATCACAGTGTTGGACCGGATCGTAGTCACCTCTAGCGGTACTATTAGCTTCTCCTTGCGCTATGGATGGACCGAATCCCTTGTGCTTATGGCAACCAAGACATCCCAGGCCGGTTCAAATGATCCGGTGGGTACGATCTCCTCCGTGAGAGATGGGATCGATGAATGGATGGTGGCTACTGGAGTCTCAGGAACTTCCTATACGATTGCGAGAACATTCGTCGTCGCAGCGGGGACAAAGTCGGTGAATCGGGTCAGTGAACATCTGGTTGTTGAGGGAGTTCCGCAGCAGCAGCCACAGATCGGCTTTACTTTCCAACCGATGCTCTATTTGTACTTACCGTCTGTCGGTCGATAAGTCAGGCAGGTGTATTTACTTGAGCAAGACTTACGCAATTGTAGGGGGTACGGGCGTGATTGAATCACGCCCGTACAATCACGCCCCTACAATCACGCCTGTACAGGAGAAAAGGCAGGCAGCGTGCGTAAGTCCTATTGAGTGTAGAGCCGCGCTGCGTCATATCACAACCTTTACAACAGAGAGCAGAAAGGGGGCGATCGATTGCAAAAAACTGAATCTGACTGATGTTCACGGCAAGTAATGTCTGCATTCGGTTTTGAATGCCCAATGTGTGCGTGGCTTGCCAGGCAAACTGACTCTGGCAAGAACGAATGGACAACGAAAGGAAACGTACTTTGCGAAGCAAACTTTCTCGCCTACTGACACTTCTGAGCGTTGTGGGTGTGCTGGTCGCCAGCGCCGTTCTGGTCCTCTCCCTGGCGGCTTCCGCCGAGTTGACCGATGGCACAGGCTCCACCCCCGACGGTCAACCCGCAGCCTCTCATCGGTTTATCGTAGAATTGCAGTCCGCTCCCTTGGCCGTACATTATAAAACAATGGCGGGCGCGCGGTCGGCGGATGGCGAGCTGGACGCCGATTCCTCGGCGGCCCAGAGCTATGTAGCCCAATTGCAGGCCGAACAGGCCGCCTTTGTGGCCGAGATGCAGGCTGCCCTGCCCAATGCCAGAGTCAGCACTTACATCGACGAAAATGGCCTCTCCAATCAGCAGACCTATCAGGTTGTGCTGAACGCCGTCGTCGTCGATGCCGGTTTTGATGCGAGCACTGCTGAACTGAAGAAGCTCAGCGCCCTACCTGGCGTCAAGGGTGTCTATCCTGACTACAAATACCAAACCCAGCTTTACACCAGCACCCACCTAATCAACGCTCCCACCGCGTGGAATATGCTGGGTGGGCAGGCCATGGCAGGCAAGGGTGTCAAAGTCGCCTCCATGGACGAGGGCATCCATAAAGATGCGCCGATGTTTGACGGCACGGGCTGGAGCTACCCCGCAGGCTACCCGAGCAACGGTTTGGGCCTGACCAGCAACAACAATGGCAAGATTATCGCCAGCCGGGCCTATTTCCGCTGGTGGGAGCCGCCGACACTTGGTGCGGCGAATCCTTGGCCAGGCGCGAATGATGGATCCCATGGCGTGCATACAGCCAGCACTGCTGCGGGTAATGTAATCACCGACGGCGAATATGGTGGTACACCTTTGCCGCAATTTAGCGGTGTGGCTCCCGGTGCGTGGGTCATGAGTTACAAGGTTTTTTATGATGACGGCGGTTTTTACACAGCAGAAGGTCTTGCCGCTCTTGAGGATATCGTCAAAGACGACGCAGATGTGGTCAACAATTCCTGGGGTATTGGGCCATTCGGTATCGGCGCACCCTTCGATGCCCTGGATTCAGCCCTGGTCAATGCAGCCGAGGCCGGTGTTTTTGTCAGTATGTCGGCAGGCAATTCCGGCCCCAATCCGAACACGACCGACCATCCCTCCACAGACTACATCAACGTAGCGGCCAGCACGACGAGCGGTACTTTTGCCGATGGTGCTGTCACAATGTACGCGCCTGAACCGGTCAGCAGCACAGCCAAATATGGCTCGATCTTTGCCGACTTTGGCGCAACCATTGAGCGTGGACCTACGCTTATTCAGAGCTATCTGGCGGCGGCTTTGGTGGCTCCAGCGAATTCGCAAGGCTGTAACCCCTTTGCGCCCGGCACCTTTACAGGTAAGACTGCGCTGATCAGCCGTGGCACCTGTGAGTTCGGGGTGAAAGCATTGAATGCCCAGAACGCGGGCGCAAACTTTGTGATTATTCACAACCACGCATCCGGCGGCAACAGTCCGATGAGCATGGTTAGTGGTGCCGTAGGTGATCAGGTGACGATTCCGGCCATCTCTGTGGGACACTCGGCTGGTCAACAATTGGTTGCCTTCCATGCTGCCCATCCCGGTAATGCCCAGATAAGCCTGGCTACGACGGGCTATCAGATGGGGAATACGCCAGACCTGATCGCCAGTTTCAGCAGCCGGGGACCCTCCACTCGTAACAGCCTGAAGCCTGATATTGCCGCTCCCGGCGTCAACATCATGGCCCAGGGCTATGCAATCGGTGCTAGCGGAGAAGCCCGTCATCTGGGATACGGCCAGGCCAGCGGTACGTCTATGGCCTCGCCCCACGTGGCCGGCGCTGCGGCGCTGCTGCGCCAGAAATACCCCACCTGGTCCAACGATGCCATCAAGTCGGCGTTGATGTCCACCTCCGAATATATGGATATCTGGAACTTTGACGGCAGCCCGGCTCAGCCCATCGATATGGGCGCGGGGCGTCTGGATGTGGGCGCGGCGATGGATCCGGGTGTCATTCTGGACCCGCCCGCGGCAGACTTTGGCCTGGTCTATACGGGAACAGCCAAAGCAGGGCGGGAAATCGAAGTGACCAACATCACTACCCATACCGAGACCTACAACATCTCGACCCTCTACACAGGCGACGGTTTCTCCCCCACCACATCCCTGGCCGGTGTGACAGTCTCGCCCTCTTCCCTCACCCTGGCTCCGGGCGAGACGAAGAAGGTGACGGTCGGCTTTGATCCGGCGCTGGGCATGGGCATGGACATCAACCAGGGCTATATTGTTATGCAGGGCACGGACCATCAGGCCCATCTGCCCTTCTTTGCCCGTGTAGTGCCTATGCTGGGCGAGGCCGATGTCCTGTTGATGGACTTCGATTTCAGTCCGGCATTTGGCTTCTGGGACTATTCAGACTACTACGCACAGACGCTGGACAACCTGGGCGTTTCGTATGAATACTTCGACTGGGTTACAGACAATGATCCTGGGTTCCCGGATTTGAAGATGTACAAAACGCTGCTCATCTTCACCGGTGACAACTTCTTGGGTGTCATCAGCCCGGCTATGTCGGATCTGCTGAATTCGTATGCCCAGTCCGGCGGCAAAGTGATTGTCATGGGCCAGGATGCGACCAGCGTCTTTGGCAACTCCGACTTCTCTTTGTTCACAATGGCTGCTCAGCCGCTCCAGGATTCGGTTACCGGAGGATTTCTGCCAAACCTGCCTGTGGAAGGGCATGTGAACGCACCACCCAAGTTCTTCAATCTCTTCCTGGACATGACCGGTGTGGACTACTTTGTGGGAAGCGCAGAGTTGAGCGGTTTGAATGAAACAAATCCGGTCACCGACAGCGTGGCTTCGGGTAGCGTAGACTTTGTCTATGACAACTTCACAGGCGAACTCCTCTACTTCGTAGACATTGAGGTGACAGCCCCCCTGACCCTGACCGGCGCCCATATCCACAGCGGCACGGTTGGCATAAATGGTGGCATAATCTTTCACACCTTCCCCTTCACCCAATCCCAGGTGGTGGTGGTGACTGACACCATTGCCTGGGAGGGTTCCGTGACCTTGACACCGGCCCAGAACGCCCAGCGGGAAGCTGGTGGCATGTACCTCAATGTCCACTCGACCACCCATGGCAGTGGTGAAGTGCGCGGCCAGGTGCCCAGCGACAAAGTGGAGGGTGACGGTGCCAGCAATCAGTATTACATCGACGAACTGGATTCCTTCCTCGGTGGCGGCACATGGCCCATCCTGCGCTATCCTGGAAAGTCTATAGCAGTGGATGGCACTGTTGCGATTGCCTCGCGCGCAAATCCGACACTGGAAAATCCAGGTATTGCCGTTCTGGGGCGCACAGTCTTCGCAGGCTTTGGTCTGGAGGGTGTGAACAACCCGGCACCAAGCGCCCGCTGGCATGGAACTGGAAGCAGCCGCGAGCAGCTACTGGAAACCTTCTTGAACTATGTGATGGACGAGCCAACAGCTACCATCAGTGTCACGGCCCAGATCACTACTTCCCAGATTGCGATCTTCCAGGTCAACCGCAGCTCCAATATTGCGGATGCTGAAGATTGGGGTATCCGCTGGGACTGGGGCGACGGTTCTGAATACACGGAGTGGGCTGGCGATGTTGTCCAGCACCATTACGTGGAGTGCGGTGAATATACCGTGCGTGCCCAGGTGGACAACGACTACGGGAACACCGCTATCGCTACTACGACTGTCAACATCACCGCTTGTGAGAAACCGGCCACCGGCACTGTCACAGCGGGCGAGGGCGGGCAGTTGCGCTCGGACGATGGCAGCTTCAATGTGGACTTCCCGGCTGGCGCGGTCAGTGGTGACACGACTATCAGCATTGCCAAGCAAGTAGAGCCAAGCGCAGAAATGACCGGCCTCTCCTTCGCAGGCAAAGCGATTTCCATCACTGCAAAGGATGCCAATGGCAATCCAGTAACGACCTTTGCCCAACCCTTCACCCTGGTTGTGAAGTACGAAGACAGCGATTGGCAGAATGCGGGTATCACCGATGAAGCCAACCTGAATGTCTACTTCTACAAGGATGGTGTCTGGACTTCGCTCTTCCCGTGCGCAGGCTGTACTCACGATATGGATAAGAATGAATTTACCCTGAAACTCGACCACCTGACCGAATTCGCGGTGGCTGGGGTGAACTTCAAGATTGTCCTGCCTGCGGTCTACAGATAGCTCCGTGCTTTGACTTTCCGGGAAATGGAAATCCTTCCCGGAAAGTTTCATTCCGAAAAAAGGGAACGGGTCCGAGCATTCGGCCCGTTCTCTTTTTTGTGCCCTGCGTAGCGTCATGCCTGTTTCACATTCTTGGCTGTAATAGGGTAAGCTAGAATTCTGTGCCGGGTAGTATATGAAAATGAGTGGTGGTTGAATGACTAAAATGTTATCAGCACGACCGTGGCGGCTGGTCGGAGCAGGGGTAATTGCGATTTTGCTGCTTGGCTTTGGATGGGCAATCGCCGCGCCGCGCAGTCAGGATGCGCCGCTGAAAACCGTCGGTATTCTGGTCCAACTCGCCGACGATCCCACGGCGCAGGTCTATGCCGTGGCTTTGGAGCGGCGGGCCAGCGCGGCCCAGGCCAACAGCCTGGCCCAATCCCAGTTCCAGCAGATCGACCGTACCCAACGCTCTCTACTCAACGAGCCTCTCCTGGCGTCTGCCCAATTTGTCTACCGCACCCAACGGGTCTACAACGGCATCGGCCTCTATGTGGACCCTATGCTGGTTCCCGAAATCAGCTCCCTTCCTGGGGTTGTTGCGGTCCATCCCCTGCCTGTACATACCATCGAAACAGCCAGCACTGTGCCTTTTCTCGGCGCACCCGCGCTCTGGGATCAGGTCTATCCCGGCGGCTTGACCGGTGAAGCAGTCTCCATCGGCATTATCGACACAGGCATCGACTATCTGCACAAAGACTTCGGCGGGCCGGGCATCGGCTATACCAGCAACGATCCAACGATCATCGATGATGTGGTGGCCGGCTTCGCCTTTCCTTCTGCCCGGATTGTGGGTGGCTACGATTTTGCCGGCGATGCGTACGGACTCACCGGCAACGCCGATCCTATTCCCCGCCCCGATCCGGACCCAATGGATTGTTGGGGACACGGAACCCACGTGGCTGGTATTGCAGGTGGCAGCGGTCTGCTCCGACAAACCAATGACACCTACACCGATGTCTATACAAGTGGTCTCTCTTTTGACCAGTTTTCGATTGGGCCGGGTGTTGCGCCCCGGGCCGAACTTTATGCCCTGAAAGTCTTCGGCTGTACGGGCGCGTCGAATCTGGTTCCCGTTGCGTTGGAATGGTCGGTGGACCCTAACGGCGACGGCGACTTTTCGGATCATTTGGATGTGGTCAATCTGTCGGTCGGGTCGTCCTATGGATCCTACAACGACCCCAGTTCCGTGGCCGCGGACAATGCCGCCCTGGCTGGCGTGATTGTGGTGGCTGCGGGAGGCAATAGCGGTGACGCCTATTACCAGGTCAATTCGCCGGGTGTGGCCGAACGGGCCATCAGCGTGGCCGCTATCTCGACTGTGGGTTTGGGTGCGGTTGCCCAAGCGGGGGACAGTGGCGGTAGTGAACCGAATGCAGCCATCGATTTAATCGCCTCCTTTTCCGCACGCGGCCCTCGGCGGGGTGACTCTGTGCTGAAGCCGGAGATCGCCGCGCCGGGCGTCTCCATCCGCTCAGCGTCTGCGGGTACAGGGCTGTCCGCGGCCAGTTTCAGTGGTACTTCGATGGCCACGCCCTTTGTGGCTGGGGCTGCGGCGTTGTTGCGCCAACTGCACCCCGGCTGGACGGTTGAAGAGATCAAAGCCCTGCTCCTCAACACAGCCCGCTACAATGTCACTGTCAGCGATCAACAGCCGCCTCTGCTCTATGGCGCAGGCCGCTCTGGCGCGGGCCGGCTGGACATCGATGCAGCTCGCCGGGGCCAAGTGATCCTCTACAACGCCAGCGATCCGGGGCAGGTGAGCCTCTCCTTTGGCGCGCCGGAAGTGGAGGGTGAATATATAGCGCTGAAAAACGTGCGACTGGCCAACCGCGGTTCGCTGACCCAAACGGTCTACGTAGAATATGTGCCTGTGGTGGACATTCCCGGCGCAGAGATGCGTATAGTAGGTGGCCCCACATTCACACTGCTCCCCTACAATACACTCAGTGCGGCAGTTTTCTTCAGCGCCCAGAGCGATCAACTAGCCAATCTGGGCGATCCCACTGTGGCCCCCAAAGGACAATTTCCCCGCCACCTGCTCAGCGAAGAGACCGGTTTCGTCTACGTTTGGCCCCAGCAGACCACTATCCGCGCCTCGCTTTCCGACGCCAATCTTTTGCAAGGCGAAAAGACAGGCATATCAGGGCTGCTGGATGGAAGACTCGTTCCAGAAACCGGGCGGTTGGACTATACGCTGACCCTGAGTGGGTCGCAGCCCGTCGCCATCACCAGTGCCGGGCTGCATTTGGGTCAGTTTCATGTGAATGGTCCCCAGTTCCAACCCCTGCTCAGCCCAGAACGAACGGCTACGCTACCGTTGACGGCCAGCGGGAGCGTCACCCTGACACGTGAAACAATGGCGCTTCTGGCGGCCGGGGGTGTCTATTTGAAAATAGGGAGTGAAGGCACCACGAACGGTGGGGCCAGGGGCCAGTTGGAAACCGTCGAGGTGGTGGCGCGACTGCCCGTCTATGCCGCGCCCCGCCCCGTCTCGGCCATGCGCTCCACCAAAACCATCCTGGAGTATGGCCATGTGATCAGCGGTGTGCAGACCATTCAATTGGTGGGCCAGGGGCTGCTTACCGCGCCCAGCCTGGAGCAGGCCGCCTTTCCCACGGATACCGTATCTGTGGTGGCTGCTATGGAACTCCAATATAGCAGCCCGAACGAGGAGAGCAGCACAGCTCTGCTGAACGCCGCGGATTTGAAATATGTCGCGGTAGGCTCCGACATTGGGGCAAACGGTGGTTTGGACGCGACCAAAATTCTCTTTGGTCTGGTAACCTATGGCGACTGGTCATCACCAAACGAAGTGATTTTTCAGGTGCATATTGACGTCAACAAAGATGGGCAGAACGATTTTATTCTGCGTTCGGGGAATGCGACTGAATTTACACCACTGTCCAGTAAAGACGAGTTTTTTTCGATTCTGGAGAATGTAGAGACTGGGGCTAAAAAACTTGCCCATTTTCGCAATCTGGTTTCCAGCGCAGAACTGAATACGGCTGTTTTCAATAACAGCAGTGTGGTGCTGGCTGTGAATGCGACGGATCTCGGACTGACGTCGAAGCACTCCTCATTCAATTATCTGATTACCACCCACAGTGTGGACACAGATGATCCTGAAGAGGTGATCGACCGCTCCCGGCTGCTGGTCTACGATGTGTTGAAGCCTGGGATTCGTGTGGAAAAGGGATTGGCTGATCTGCCGCTTTTTTATGATCTGCCCGGCACAACCATCGCCATAGAGGCCGATAGGAATGCAATGGCCGCCAATCAGAGTCGGGGGGTGTTGTTGATGCACATACACAATGCTGGTCGAGAGCGAAGCGAGGAGGTGGAAGTGCGTTTTGGCTCCCGGCACTATCTGCCCCACATTTCCAACGGGGCAGGAACAGGCCCGTAGGAGGAAGGAAAGGATAGGCCGCAAGACTGGCGCGTGGTGCGTGAACTGGCATTCGAAATCGGTTCGTTTCTGCGAAGATCACTCGTTTTCAATCAAGCCAAATATTTCGTAAGCAGCGACCTTAGTCACTACTAGTTCACGCACCACGCACCACGTCAGCAATACCCTCTGATTTCTGCCTGGGTGGACTATCTTCTCCCCCTATTCAGCGTAAAGGATTCGCCCACATGCGGTACACAGAACCAGACTTGAATTGCGCCGCACACTGCCAACCACCCCAACCGGAAGCTGCATATGACACGCGCCACATGAATCTTCCTCCAGCTTGGCAACAGCAATCCCATTCTTGCGTCCGCGCAGATATTCATATTGTTCCAGATATTTGGCGCTGATCGTCTTGAGGGCCTCCTCACGCACATTTTTGAGATAGGCGTATTCCTTTTTGCGCCGCACCAGCTCATCGTCAATCGACGTCTGTTTGGTGGTCCATTCGGTCTCCTGGTCGGTCAGTGCCGCGGACTGTGCAGCAAATTTCTTGCTCAGTTCGTCAGCCTTGACCATCGCCTCCACCCCCCGGTCATCCAGCGCGCTCTTGTGCCGACGCATAGACTCTACGCTGGATTGCAGCGCCTCTAATTCCTTGGGATTGCGCACCTGACCACTCATCAGCGTCTCTTCTGATTCCCGGATGCGTTCCACAAGTGAATTTGCCTCAGTTTCAGCCTCCCGCTGTTCCTTGCGGGTCTGGTTCAACTCCGTCTCAGCAACCTTTGCCTCTTCACGCGCTTTCAACAGTTGGGCAGATCCCCCCGAAAATTTCTGTAATTGGAGGATTCGCTGTCGAATTTTGGCCCACGCTGTATCAATTTCCTGCAAACGGTATAATTCAGCTATCGGGTTCACGTAGGCTCCTGGCGATTTTGTGGCGAATTCTGACACAATGATGCTGATAAAAGTATAACATTGAGAAGTTAGTGTCGCAACCAGTGCCCTATGGCAATGCAGGACCAGCACATACTTTGCCAAAGTATCTGGCCGGATGGTCCTCAAAAATTGCCTGCTCGATTATCTACATTTGCGTATATTTACGTGCGGATTGGCATTGAACGCCTGATTAGGGGATGTGATGCTACCATTTAGCAGTCGAAATTTGACAAGGTGACCGGGTGAGAAGATGAAGAAATATCATCTTTTGCCGTGACGGGTAGAAGTCAGTGGGAGATCAAGAACAACCCCCAGGGCAGCGCAAGCCCTCGGGTCAGATTCTCCTCCTTTGTGGAAGCAGGGAGCACAGATTTTGCGCTCCCTGCTTTTTTCTGTTTCAATAGAGACATATTCTTCCAGAGGAGCTGCCTGTGTCCATGTCAAGAACGCCCTCCAACCGGGGCGGCCAGAGTTTTCTTGAGTATGCCCTGATGATCGTTCTGATCGCAATCGTTGTGTTGTCGATTCTGCTTATCGTTGGCGACGATCTGCGTACTTTTATCAATGATCTCTTTCTGCGCTGGTTCCCGGCCCAGGCGGAGGCATTCGGCATAGGCTTCCTGGGGTGAAACCCTTTCCGCACTTTCGCGAACGTCTGATCGCTCTCTTTTTCCCGCCACGGTGCGTTGGCTGCGCCAGGGCGGGATTTGCTTTCTGCCCCCACTGTGCCCAAGCGGTTAGCCCCATCGTCGGACCCCTCTGCGCCCATTGTGGGCGCCCCCAACCCCAACCCGTGGATTTTTGCAGCGGCTGCCGCAGTGGTGGGCGCGACGTCTTTGCCCTGGTTCGTGTGGCTGCTCTCTACAGCGATCCCCTGCGCGGGGCTATCCACGCTCTGAAATACGAAGGACAGCCGGAACTCGCTCCCCTTCTGGCACGTTATCTGATTGCCGTAGCCCAACAGCCCCCTTGGCTGGAAATTCTGCCTACCATCGACGGTGTGATCCCCGTGCCTCTGCATGCCCAACGTCTGGCCGAACGGGGATACAACCAATCAGCCCTCTTGGCCGAGGCATTGGCCGAGGGCATGGGATTAAAATTGGTGGAAAGCTGGTTGCGTCGTGAGCGGCAGACCCGTTCCCAGGTGGGGTTGAACGGCGCAGAGCGCAGGCAGAATGTGGCGGGCGCTTTCCGCGCCGATCCTGTGGTGGCTGGCAAGCGGCTGCTTGTCGTTGATGATGTCTTCACCACGGGCACCACCCTGACCGAGTGTGCCCAGTCCCTGCGACAGGCCGGTGCAGCCGCTGTATACGGGTTGACACTCGCCACGCCTGTGCCCACCACGATTCCCACATCGGGCGACCCCGCCGGAAGCGAATTTGGCGATGCTTGACCAAACCAGGCCAGAAGTATAGGTGAAAGTCCCTGCGTCAGGCTGGTTGACAAGCCTGCATATCAGGCATACAATAGATGTAACCTCACACCAAAGGAGGTGTACCAAACCCCAAACCCATTCCCATTCCTATTCCTCCATCCAAAGTTTTATCCCCTGGCACGCGCCATTCTATTCCATCCGTGTAGAAAGGAATTTCTGGTATGAAAGTAAACGTTCATGGCCGGAACATTGAAGTGACCGATTGGATCAAGCAGTATGTGGAGAAGAAGGTGGAACGCCTGGAACGCTACCTGCCCCAGGCCAGGGAGGCCAAAGCTGAACTGGCCTACAGCGAAACCCGGGCCGCAGCAGACCGCTATACTGCCCAGCTCACCATCTGGGCTAATGGCCACATTCTGCGGGCTGAGGAATCGACGGGGGACATTTTCGCCTCAATCGACGCGATTATAGACAAAATGTCCCGGCAGATCGAACGCTACAAGGGTCGCCGATTCGAGAGCAAACGACGAGAAGCCGCTGCGGGGGCCGCAGATGCCGATTTGGCCGCCACGATTCTGCCTGAGGAGGCCGAACTGGAGGCCGCGGACAGGCTGGGCGATGTGGTGCGGACCAAACGTTTCCTTGTCGAACCGATGACTCAGGAGGAGGCCGCAGAACAGATGGAACTGCTGGGCCACGATTTCTTCGTATATTTCAGCGTGGAAGCCAAAGCGCTCAATATTCTCTATCGACGCAAGGATGGAAATTACGGCCTGTTGCAGCCTGAACAGGGATAATCACTCGGATGACAGATAAACAGTAGAGAGTGAGCAGTCATCAGTGAGCGTGTGCAGTTGCCGCCACTGGTGACTGCTCACTCTTTACTTTATACAAACTGAATCTCTCCCACCTCACGACAAACCTTGCCCGTGTAGAGCCAGGAGATCTGGCGCAGGGCGAGGGCCTGATCAAATTCGGTCAGGGCGGATGTGCCATTGGCGGGAACAATTACATTGTACCAGCGCAGACCCGCCGAAGCTGCCGTGTGCAGCACACAAATGCTGCTGACCGTCCCTACGATCACCAGGTTCTCCACCTTCCAGACCGAGCGCAGAAAGTGATCCAGCCAGGTGCCATAAAAGCCGTCGTAGCGGCTCTTCTGGCAGATGAGATCGCCGGGCTGGGGAGCCAGTTCGTCTACAATCTGCCAGCCCCAGGAATTGTGGCGGCAATGCTCCGGCCAGATGGCCCACTCCGGGTCGTCATCAAAATGGGTGTCCTGGGTGTAGGCCAGGTGTACACCCGCGCGCCGCGCGTTCGTCACTAGCTGCTGGATGTTCGGGATGGTGGCTCCGGCGTCGGGCACAACCAGCCTGCCCCCTTCCTTCACAAAGTCATTTTGCATATCCACAATAATCAGCGCTGTCTGGCTGGCGGGCAATACAATCTCTGATCGGAAGTCGATTTCGGGGACTTCCACACTTTTTCCGGGGATGAATGGGACGCTCATTGAGCTGTTCTCCTTTGGACAGGGAAACTTTCGTTGGCGGGTTGCGTAGTGGCTGGTGTCATCACACAGTTGGATTGATCCGTAGGGGCGCTGCTTGCTGCGCCCGGCGCACAACGGGCGCTGCTTGCTGCGCCCCCACCAGAGAGGAAATCCCCCATGCCCGATGCAAACCCGAATTCACTGATCTTTGACCTGCTCATCCGTGGCGCACGGGTGATTGACCCGGCCCAGA
>CAMDQF010000166.1 GCA_945905745.1 Litorilinea aerophila | reverse complement strand
AATCCCAATAGCTGGGGCAAAATGACGCCGCTGGGTCCGCGCAGGCAGATATCGGCCAGAGGCGAGAGCGGGCTGGATTGCGGGTTGATTTCAATCACCCGTGCTCCAGCCCGTTTTGCGATCTGGGGTAGTTGGGACGCGGGATAGACCAGACCACTGGTGCCGACAATCAGCAGCAGATCACAATTTTTCAGCGCATCCACCGCCTCGGCCAGCGCATCTTCGGGCAATCCCTCGCCAAACCAGACAACCGATGGGCGCACATGGCCGCCGCAGACCACACAGCGGGGCGGCTGAGACGCAGCACGCTCCGCGGCTTGCAGGCTGTGTACTTTTCCGCAACGGTTGCAGTGAAAGCGGGCAATGTTGCCGTGCAGGTGGACGACGTCCCTGCTGCCTGCCCGTTCGTGGAGATCGTCCACGTTTTGGGTTATCAGCGCAAAAGCAGGCAAGCGTCTCGCCATTTCAGCCAGGGCAAAGTGGCCTGGATTGGGTGTCGCCTTCTCCACCCCGGCCAGCCGTTCCATGTACCAGCGCCAGACCAATCCGGGATCATCGGCAAAGCCCTCTTGCGAGGCCAGCCGTTGCGGGTCAAAGCGTGCCCACAGCCCGGTCTGGGCATCCCGAAAGGTGGGCACGCCTGACTCCGCGCTCACCCCCGCTCCGGTCAGACAGGCGACGGCGGTGGAGGCGCGGAATATTTTGTTGGCTCGATCTAGCAAAGCGTCCATTGTGGTAGGGGGATTGGAGATTAGGGATCGGGGATTGGGGATTGGAGATTCAGTACCCAATCCCCAGTCTCCAATCCCCAATCTCTTAATCCCTATGCCCCAATCCGTTTCAACCGCCCCGCATGGCCCATGGCCTGGGGAATCATTGTGGTGGCGTGAAAGATGCCCATCCCGCCTGCGGCACAGCTTCGCTCGCCGAAGGAGGTGGTTGTGTCGGGCCGGACACGGGGCGACCAGAGGAGGGTGGGCACAGGGTGGAAGCTGTGGCTGCGCAACACGGCCGGGGTGCTGTGATCACCGGTGACGATCAGAGCGCCGGGTTGCAGGGCCACAATGCGGGGAATGATGGCGTCCACTTCCTCGATTTCGTGGACTTTGGCCGCAAAGTTGCCATCCTCGCCGTAGCTGTCGGTCTTTTTGACGTGGATGAAGAAAAAATCGAAGTCATTCCACACCTTTTCCAGGGCGTCGATTTCGTGGCTGGGCCGGTCGCCGGCAAAGTCCACAATTTCCATCCCCACCAGACTGGCCACGCCTTTGTACATAGGATAGACAGCGATGGCCGCGGCCCGCATCCCGTAGATGTGGGGGAAGTGGGGCAGGTCGGGCTTTTTGGCGAGACCGCGCAGGTTGAGCGAATTGGCTTTGGCTTCGTCAGCAATCGTCTGGCGGGCAGCCTCCACCCAGCGATTGATCAGCCAGGCGCTGCGCTCCCCTTCCGCGCTGTTGCTGCTGTCGGTGACAGGCAGGGGTCGTTTGCCCGTTGCCAGGGGATCGGTCTCAGTCAGCGCACCGCCCAGCCCTTCGCCGCGCAGAACCAGCACAAAACGGTGCTGCTCCACCGGTTCCACAAATATCTGCACCCCCTCATCAGCCAGAAGATCACCCGTGGCGGCCTGAAGTTTGGCGCAGAGACGGACACACTCCTCAGACGAGATGCGCCCGGCCCGGCGGTCGGTGATGAAGCCGTCGGCGTCGGCGGTGGCAAAGTTGCCCCGGGCGGCGATGTCATTGGCGGTCAGCGTAAAACCGATGCCCAGCCCTTCCAGTACACCCCGCCCGATCTCATAACGCACGGGATCGTAGCTGAAGAGGCTGAGATGGGCCGGTCCGCTGCCGGGCTCGATGCCGGGGCGGATGGGGACGCTTAGCCCGGTCATCCCTTCGGCAGCTAGCCGATCCAGATGGGGGGTGACCGCGGTTTCCAGTTCAGTCAGCCCGCCAGCTTGCATGGGCAGGCCGCCCAGACCGTCCATCACGAGCAGCACAATTTTATCGCCGGGCTGGTGTAGCTCAGCCATCAGATCAAATTCTGTAAATACACTTGACATTCGTGTACTCCCTGGAGTGTTGGGAAAGAAAAGAGGTTGCGGGGCACAAGCCCATAAGCAGTATACCAAAATTGAGGGAAAAGGTCCGAGCCGGGCCAGTACAAAAAGAGAGGGGGAACGCCTGTGCGTTCCCCCTCTCTTTTTGTACTTCTTACAAGCCGGCCAAAAAATATTTAGCCGAGAGAGACTTCAGTCTTGGGATCGAAGATATGGGCATTGGCCATATTGACAGCCAAGTCGATCTTGTCATCGCTGGAGACCCGCACCCGGGGATCGACACGGGCGATGAACTGCTTCTTGTCTTTGGACATAAGATAGAGGAAAATCTCATTGCCCATCAACTCGGTCACATCCACCGTGGCATCCATGTCGGATTCCATAATGTTGGGGGGTGCAAACTGCTTGGCATGGATATCTTCCGGGCGAATGCCGAAGATGACCGGCTTGCCAGCGTGGGCGCGCCATTCCTTGGCCTTCTCGGCGGGCACTTCCAAGCGGAAACCACCCGTATTGATCTCGAGTTTGCCATCGCTGGCGACCAGCGTGGCATCGAAGAAGTTCATGCTGGGGCTGCCGATGAAACCGCCCACAAAGACATTGGACGGGTTGTCGTAGAGGTCCTGGGGCGAATCGATCTGCTGGAGGAGACCGTCCTTCATAACCGCGATACGGGAGGCCATGGTCATGGCTTCCACCTGATCGTGGGTCACATAGATGAAGGTAGTGGCGAGCCGTTTGTGCAGCTTGGAGATATTGGCCCGGGTCTCGACGCGCAGTTTGGCGTCCAGGTTGGAAAGAGGTTCGTCGAAAAGGAAGACGGCGGGTTCGCGCACGATGGCGCGACCCACAGCCACACGCTGGCGCTGACCACCGGAGAGCTGCTTGGGCTTGCGATCCAGCAGTTGCTCGATGCCCAACAGACCCGCAGCCACCTTGACCCGCTCGTCAATCTGGGACTTGGGTGTCTTGCGCAGCTTCAGGCCAAAGGCCATGTTGTCATAGACGCTCATATGGGGATAGAGAGCGTAGCTCTGGAACACCATGGCGATGTCCCGGTCTTTCGGGGGCACGTCATTGACAATGCGGTCGCCGATCAGAATCTGACCGTCGCTGATCTCTTCCAAGCCGGCCAACAGGCGCAGGCTGGTGGTCTTGCCACAACCAGAGGGACCGACAAAGACCAGAAATTCCTTGTCTGCTACACTAATGGAAAGGTCGTTAACAGCGACGACATCGCCGAAGCGTTTGTAGACATGCTCAAATGTTACACTAGCCATAAGATTAGGTTGCTCCTTTGAAAGGGTTTGCGCCTGGTAACTGGCAGAATTTTGCGGTCACCGACTCCGTGGCGAGCAATCGTCCAAAGCGGAGAGGTGGGTCTTATTGCCTATACCGTCCAGCTAAAAGGCTCGTGGATGTGTGCCCAAATGGGTGGAATCAGAGGGCATTGGGTCCGGTTTCGAGTGAAAACGGTGACAATGCTCAAAGCGGCGAAGAGGATGGCTGGTCCCAGACGGAAAAGCGATGGATTCCTTTCGATTTCTTGCGGGAAAAACAGGACTGGCCTCTGGGGAAAAGGCTGTGCAGAGTATAGCACGAGATGTCGGGCTTGGCAAGTCGGTTTTTTGCCAAATTGCGATCTTCTGGGTGGGACGATAGGCAACTCCACTGGGTGAAAGATGTAGGTTTTTCGCTCCCATCGTTCAACGACTCCGTGGCGATTGGTCTACGCATACCTGTTCGCCTTACAAAAGAGCGATTTTGCCACCGTAAACTTTGGGTACTATCCACACTTCTGCTACAATACGCGCTATGAATAGCACACCCGGGACTCCTTCCGGCTCCCCTTTCCCCACTCAATCCAACGCCGTCCGCCCACACTGGCGACAGTTGCGCTTGTTTGTCGCTTTCTGTCTGCTGGTGGGAGTGTTGCTTGCCAGTCTGCCCGCCGCCGTCTATGCGGATGAAGCGCTCAGCCAGCTCTCGCCGGAAGGGGAACGGGCCAGCCAGATTATCAACCAACTGCGGGCCAACGCGGGGCTGTCACCCCTGCGTGTTCACCCGCTGTTGACTCTGGCCGCCAATCGGCACATCCAGGATATGATCAGCAGCGGTGTCTGGGGCCATTACGGCAGCGACGGCAGTTCGGTCCACACACGGATTGCCCGGGCTGGCTATGTAACCAACGGCTGGAGCGGCGAGAACTGGGCTGTCTATAAGACAGTAGATACGTCGATTGGCTGGTGGATGACCGATCCGCCCCACCGGGACAATATGCTGAATCCATCCTACACAGAGATGGGCATCGGCACAGCACCCCACCCCAACGGCTGGGGGCTGATTCTGGTGGTCGATTTTTCCACAGGCAATGTGAATGGGGCCGAGGGGCATGTGACTGAGCCAGCGGGCGAGTCGATAGTAGCAGCCATTCCCCAACCGATCTCATCCATACCGGTCGCCGACTCGGGTCTGCGCTATACAGTCTCGCCCGGCGACACCCTCTTTTCCATCGGTCTGCGCCACGGCGTGGACTGGCAATCGATTGCCCAACTCAACGGCATGGGCGGTGGTGGTGTACTGTCGATTGGCGTCGTCTTGCGTATCCCCGGCAACGGGCAGCCCAATGCAGCCGCGCTTGCGGTGGAGAACCGGGGCGAAGGCGCGCAATACACTGTGGCCGCCGGTGATACACTCTTGGGCATCGCCCTACGCTTTGGGCTGACCTGGCAGACTCAGGCCGCAGCCAATGGGCTAGGTGAGTTTTCCTTGCTACAAATTGGCGATGTCCTGACGATTCCGGGCGAAGCAGGAAAAGTAGTAAAGGAAGCAACGGTGGTATCGGTTGACATTGCCCGTACCGTTGCCCGGAGCGTTGTCCGGACCCACACTGTACAGCCGGGGGAGACGATCTGGGTCATTGCTGCCCAGGAGGGCGTGGACTGGCGGGCGTTGTTGCAGGCGAATGGCCTGGGCGAACAGGCGCTACTCCAGATCGGCCAGGTATTGATACTGCCGTAAAGTCACCGTATATGGTACCCCTCCGCGTTTAGCGTGCCTGCCGCTGGTCATCGGCCAAGCCTGCCAAGGACTCCAACTGCTCCGGCGTGCCCAAGGCAATCATCACATCCCCGACCACCAGTACAAATCTCCGCCCAAATTGGTGAAGGTTTTCCCCCCAGGACGGCGCACAACCAGAATGTTGGCATAGAGACGCCCCCAATCAGAAAAGCGCTGCCCCGGTCCAATATCATGACCAGGGCAGCGCTTTTTACGTTCAATTGAACGGGGCATCTATTCCCTCGTTGGAAGCAAATGGGCCGGATTCATCCAGATCATCCAGGTCCCCCGCTGTGGTGATCAATGCCTTCATACCGTTCAAAGAAGGCACGGATCCGGGCTTCATCGAAGTCATCAAATTTGTCGATCCGCTGCCAGGCCACCAGCGCAATGCGTGCGTCCATCTCTTTATGCAACGGTGTGGCCGAGCCTGCGTCTCCGGTCCATGTGGGGTCGTTGCGCACCACCAGCAGATGGCGACCGGCCGCGATCAATGGGCGGGCAAAGGCGTCCAACTGGTCCACCAGTTCCGGGCAGTTATCCTCACACTGGTAGTAGATGATGACGCCCCCGTCCTCCAGATTGTGGATCAACTGCTCGTAACGGATCGGCTCCCGGTAGACGGCCCAGGGCGCCAGCCCTGGATAGTGGGGGCCAGAAGTGGGCGGCGTGCTGTTGTAGCTAATGGGGGATGTGCTGCCCTGGGCAATGTGGGTATTACCCAGGGTGGGCAGGGACTGCTCGTCGCCCACCGGCTGGCTGGATTTGACGTTGGCGTAAATAATCAACCCGACGATGACGGCCAGAATGACGCCCCCGCCAATCAGCATCAGATTGCTGTTGCGCTGGCGTTTGGTCGCGGCCTCGCGCAGTTCCTCGCGGCTGAGACGGGCGGTAGGAGCGGTTTGGGATCGACTGCGTTGTGCCATAGGATTGGTTGCTTTGTGAAGTGGTTGATTGGTTGATTATTCGTAGATGTAGACGAGAACGGCGTTGTCATCCGTGGCACGGAGCCATTCCGTTTCGTCCGCATATGTGGGCATGGACCAGCGGAAGAGAGATTCAGCGTCCTCATTGGTCATATTCACACAGCCGTGGCTCATCGGGTTGCCAAAATTGTTGTGCCAGTAGGTTCCGTGGAAACTGTAGTCTTCATAGAAGTACTGCACCCACTCCACATTGGGCAGGCTATAATAGGTCCCCGCGGCCCGGTCGCCCCCGCTCATTGTCTGGCTGCGGGTGCGCACCCGCATTCGGAAGACGCCCTGCACGGTTGGTGTTCCCGGCAGTCCGCTGGAGATGAGATATTCCTTCACTAGCTGCTCACCTTCCCACGCGTAGGTCTTCTGCTCGCTCAGGTTGACTTCGATCCATTTTTGGCCGCTGGTACGGGCTTCTTCGATGGATTCTATGGTCGGTGCTGCTAATTGCACCGGGCTGGCAGCGATCTCTGCCTCTACAGTCGCCGCAGCCGCAGGCAGAGATTGTTGAGATCGTTGGACTTCTGCTTTTTCTTTGTGAAAACGGGGCAGATCCATGGACGCTTTGGTAAATGGCAGGGGCGGCAGGCTACCCGTATTTGCCACATCCACGGGCCGAGCCGGGGCTGGGTCCGCGGCATAGAGCGCAGTGCCATTCAGCCCAACGGCCAGAAGCAATCCCCAAAGTACTACTCGAGCGAACTTCCTCATTTTCCTTACCCCTTTTTTACTCGGTTTAGAAGCCGAACTTCTGGTAAAGCAGGCGATTGTTATTCGTGGACCACGACCAATGTACCCTGATTTTCTTCATCGCTAAAAAGCCAGCCCACCTCTTTGGCCTCTGGCGCCGCCCAGCGAAAGAGCCATTCCGCATCCGCTGGACTCATATTGATGCAGCCCCGGCTGGCGGGTGCTCCAAAGTTGGCATGCCAGGTTGTGCCATGAAAAGCATAGTCTGCATAAAAATACTGCACCCAGGGCACGTCTTCCAAATAATAGTAGTCGCCCGCGGCCCGATTCCCCCCGGTCATGTCCTGTACGGGTACTTTGGCCCAGATGCGAAATGTGCCGGTGACAGTCGGCGTGCGGGGCAGCCCGGAGGAGATGATAAAGGCGTTGACCGGCTCCGTTCCTTCATACGCCACCATCCGCTGTTCGCTCAGGTCCACATCGATCCATTTTTCGGTGTTGGTGGGGAAGGTGGTGTGCTGGTGATAGCCGTTTGTTTCTGGAACAGCAGCATTCTCTGCGATGGCTGGCGGAATGCGAAGTTGCTGGCCGGGGATGATCAGGCTGGGATCGATGAGGGCGTTGGCTCGCACCAATGCATTGACTGAAATGCCGTAAATGCCGGCGATGATGCCTACGTGCTCCCCAGCCTGGACAGTGTGAATGGGCAGGATGTTGTTTTCAACGATGGGAGCAGTATTCAGCGCGTCCCGCGCTGGCACAGCCAGGGTCTGCCCGACGTAGAGGCGCTGGGCAGGGGAAATGTGGTTCAGATCGACCAGATGGGCGAGCCCAATGCCATAGGCGTTGGCGATTCCGGAAAGGGTGTCGCCGGGCTGTACCATATAGTAGGTGATTGACGGGACAATCTCCGACTCTCTGGGCTGCGCTACTTCATCGGATTCCACAACCAACTGCTGGCCGTACCAGACAAAATCCACATCGCCCAGATTGTTCAGGGCACGCAGTTCGTCCACAGTTTTCCCATAGGCTTCGGCAATCTGGCTGAGGGTCTCGCCGGGCTTGACCACGTGGACGGTTTCGTTGGCAAAGACAGCCAGTGAGTTCCCCAACAAAAGGGCGAGAATCAGTGTCGCCTGAAATAGGCGCCGCTTGAGACGTGGATGGGAAAAAATGGGTTTCATCGGGTACGTGTTTCCAGCATGGATGGGCGATCGCAGGCAATATGTGAAAAACTGTGCTTGGCTATAGTAATACTACACGAACGGCAAAACGTCAACTGTAAGTCCCCCGACATACGGGAAATCAGATAGCAGGCTGTGGTCTGATTACTCCATCAACCGATCGGTTGATTCCCCGCTCATCCCTCTGCTGGCCCCAATCCATCGCACAGGCGATGCGTGGTGCTTGGCTATGCTCTATCCTATGGGCAGCCGTGAAAGTGACAGAACACCGCATACATTGAAGCGCAGAAACCGCGGCGATTACCCGTATCAACCAGCGCTCACCAATGGCTGCCTCAAAATTCAGGAGACAATGCCATGCTGCCCATTGTGGAAGTCCAGAATCTACGCAAGACCTACGGCACAACCGTGGCCGTGGACGACGTCTCATTCAGCATCCAGGCGGGAGAAATTTTCGGCATTCTTGGCCCCAATGGCGCGGGCAAGACGACAACTGTCGAGAGTCTCATCGGTCTGCGCCAACCGGACCGGGGCAAAGTGAGGGTTCTTGGTCTGGACCCCCAGCGGGAGCGCACGGCCCTGGCCCAACGCATCGGCATTCAGTTGCAGCAGGCCAATCTGGCCGATCGGCTGAAAGTGTGGGAGGCGCTGGACCTCTTTGGCTCCTTCTACACCCGCACAGTCCCCTGGCAGCCGCTGCTGGAGCAGTGGGGGCTGGCCGAGAAGCGGGACACAGCCTTCGTCAATCTTTCCGGCGGGCAAAAGCAACGGCTCTTTATCGCCCTGGCCCTGCTCAACGACCCGGAAGTCGTCTTTCTGGATGAACTGACCACCGGTCTTGATCCCCAGGCCCGGCGCAACACATGGAAACTGGTGCAGGAGATTCGTGCCCAGGGCAAGACGGTTGTGCTGGTGACCCACTTTATGGACGAAGCCGAGGCTCTCTGCGACCGGCTGGCCATCATTGACCGGGGCAAAGTCATCGCCCTGGACCGTCCCGCCGCGCTGGTGCGCGGTCTGGGCCTGGACAGCCGGGTCATCTTCGAGAGCGACGCCGGGGTGAATCTGGCCGACTTGAGAGCGCTGCCCCAGGTCAACCAAGCCATTCAGAACGGCCAGCGGGTGACGGTCTACGGCAAAGGCGACGGGCTGGTCAGCGGCGTCGTCAAAGAGTTGGAGGCCCACATCTCTTTCCAGAACCTACGCACAGAACAGCCCAGCCTGGAAGATGTCTTTATCCACCTGACCGGGCGGCAGATACGGGAATAGGGATTGGGGATTGGGTATTTCGCAGTGACGATTGGCGCGACGAATGAGCCTGACGGAATATCCAATACCCAATAATCTTTTACCACCCATTTTCACAGGAGAAATATCCAATGCTTGAATACATTACATCCATCCCCGGTTATCAGGTCTACATCTGGCTGCTATCGATCCTTGGCTCGGCGGCTATCCATCTGCGCATACGGGGCGACTATTCCCGGCCCATCGTTGTCGAGACGATCCTCATTTACCTGGCGGGAGTCGGCGGCTTCATCGGGATTATCAGCTTCTTCATGCACACTATATGGGCAGACCAGGTTGCAGCTTCTATCGGCTGGCCTGCGGGCAACCCCTTCCAGACCGAAGTGGGTGTGGCGAATCTGGCAATCGGCGTCCTCGGCTACGCGACTTTCTGGCGGCGGGATTGGTGGCTACCCTATATCATCGCCACCAGTATCTTTGCCTGGGGCGCGGGCTTCACCCACATCGCTGATATGCTCCAGCACGGCAACTTCTCGCCGGACAACGCGGGGCCGATCCTCTACTGGGATTTTCTAAAACCCGTGGCGCTGGTGACACTCTATTGGCTGCACAGCCGCTATCAATTGAGTACGCAAAATGGTGTGGCCGAACAGAAATTCCAAAAGTTCGAGAATGCCGCCCACTGATCACCGACACCTGTTTTTCTCTGCGCCTCCGCGGCTCTGCGAGACAATTCCCGCTCTTTTCGTGCCCAAAACTATTCCATTGAGGAGACCCCAATGACTACCGCTCTGCATACCCAACCGACCACCTTCGGCTTGACGGATACCCTGCGTTCAACTGCAAAGCTCACATTTGTCCAGTTCAAGCTCTTCCTGCGCGAGCCGATGGCGTTCTTCTTCAATCTGGCCTTTCCAGTGCTGATCCTGCTTCTCTTCGGCATCATCTGGGGCAACGAACCGGGGAGTTCTTTCTTCAGCCCGGTCTACGGCTACATCGACGCCCAGACCCCGGCCCTGGCCGCGCTGATCATCGGCACAGTGGCCTTTATGACCATTCCCATCGCCACGGCCACGGCCCGGGAGCAGAAACTACTGCGCCGCTTTCAGGCCACGCCCATGCGCCCGCTGGTCTATCTGATCAGCGATGTGCTGGTCAACTTCGCGGTGGCGCTGACCGGAATGATTCTGCTCGTCGTCGTGGCCCGGCTGGTCTTTGGTCTGCGCTTTGGCGGCTCGTGGATGGCACTCTTTGCAGGCTTCACCTTCGCCGCCCTCAGCTTTATCGCCGTGGGCTATCTGATCGCCAGCCTCTCCCCCACCAGCCGCGTGGCCCAGGTGGCGGGGCAGGTCATCTTCTTCCCGATGATGTTTCTCTCCGGCGCGGCCATGCCTCTGCAAATTATGCCCGCCGGCGTGCAGGCCGCCGCGCAATGGCTGCCCCTGACCCATGTGGTTCGTCTGCTCCAGGACCTCTGGTTTGGCGCTCAGTGGAATACAACGGCCCTGCTGGTGCTGAGTGGAATGCTGATAGTCGGCACGGCAGTTTCGCTCTTCACATTCCGCTGGGAATAGGGCGACGGGTGTGTGCTATACTGACGACGGCAAAAGAGGTTATCAGTGACCAGAAATCAGAGTGACACGCACGCAACTCACTGATTACTGGTCACTGATAACCGTTCACTGGGACTTACGCGATGAACACCACCAAAAGCGTCCATGCCTGGGAACGAATGGGCTGGGTCTGGTCAGTCATTTTTTATTTTTCGTTGATTCTGCCCTGGGCCTACTGGCTGGCGCAGGACACGGCCACATCCGCCGAGCGTTGGCTGGTCTCGGCTCTGCTGCTGAGCAGCGGGCTGGCCCACTGGATTTTTGTCTACGCGATGCCCCGCCGGGGGATTCCATCCCGCAGCCGTCTCTGGTACGGTGTCGTCTATGCAGGGGTCATCACAGCCATCACCTTTGGTCTGATTGCTATCGACCACACCTTCTTTTTTGTCCTCAGTGGTTATTTCAGCCAACTCTTCTTCTTTTTACCCACTCGTCTTTCCATTCCAATCTTCTTGGCAGGCATACCTGCCCTGGCAATCCAGGCGAATGATATGGGTTCGCTCAGTGCAGCCATCCGCCAGCCGATCTTCTGGAGCTGGCTGCTGGCTGCTGGTTGTGGATCGCTGATTGCGCTCTGGATCAGCGCTATTATTCAGCAGGGCCACCAGCAGCACGAACTGATCGGCGAACTGCGCCGCACCCAGGCCGAGTTGGCCGCCAGCGAGCGCAGTGCCGGTGTCCTGGCCGAGCGGCAGCGGCTGGCCCGGGAGATTCACGACACTCTGGCCCAGGGGTTCATCAGCGTCGTCACCCATCTGGAAGCCGCGGACCAGGCGTTGGACAGCGACCTGTCCGCGGCTCGCCGCCACATCGGGCAGGCCACAGCCACCGCCCGGGAAAGTCTGGGCCAGGCCCGTCGGGTCGTCCAGGATTTGCGCCCGGAGGTATTGGAAGGGTCGTCTCTGGTGGAAGCTGTGCAACGGGAAGCGGACAAGTGGAGCGAACGCACGGGCGTGGCCGCGGCTGTGACGACTACCGGCACGCCCTTGCCTTTGCCGCCTGAAACCGAAGTCACCCTCCTGCGCGCGGTGCAGGAAAGCTTGGCCAATGTACACCGACACGCGGGGGCCCGCCAGGTCAGCATCACCCTTTCCTATATGCCGGATCGGGTGCTGCTGGATGTGCAGGACGATGGCAGGGGCTTTGATCCGACAAGCAACCTCCAATCGGGTGGCGGGGGCTTCGGCCTGACAGCCATGCGTCAGCGGGCCGCGGCGCTGGCGGGCACGGTCTATGTGGAAAGCAGTCCCGACGAAGGGACGACAATTGTCGTGGAGCTTCCCCGGCAGAATCGTTGAAAAGGAGTAGCTAATGGCCGACCGAATCCGGCTTTTGCTGGTGGACGATCACCCGGTGGTACGGGAAGGGCTGCGGGGGATGCTCTCTGGTCAGCCCGATTTTTTGGTGGTGGGCGAAGCCGACGACGGCAATGAGGGCGTGACACTGGCTGGTCAGTTGCAGCCCGATGTGGTGCTGATGGATTTGCGTATGCCCGGTCTGGACGGGGTGGGCGCCATCCGGCAGATTGTGGAGCGCGGCATCCCCACCCACGTCCTCGTCCTGACCACCTACGACAGCGACGCCGATATTGTGCGATCCATCGAAGCCGGGGCCACGGGTTATCTGCTCAAAGACGCGCCCCGCCAGGAGCTTTTCCGGGCCGTGCGCGCGGCGGCCAAAGGCGAATCTGCCCTGGCCCCCACGGTGGCTTCCCGGCTGCTGGGCCGAATGCGCGCCCCCGCCGAGGAGCAGCTTTCCGAGCGGGAGGTGGAGGTGCTACAATTGGTGGCCAAAGGCAACAGCAACCGGCTGGTAGGCCGGGCACTGCACATCAGCGAAGCGACGGTCAAGACCCATCTGGTGCATATCTTCGGCAAACTGGGTGTATCCGACCGCACCTCAGCGGTCACAGCCGCCCTGGAACGGGGCATTCTACGGCTGGATTCCTCACAATAGGACGTGAAGAATAGGGCGCGGATAATGCGGGAACAGCGGACTTCCGCGGATAAAATACCCGTGTACATCTTTACTATCCGTTAAATCCTTATTCTTTTTTGTGCCAAAAGGAGGTATTTAATGGTAGTCAATCGAGTAAGCGCGTCGGCAGTCATTCCTGCACCGGCAGAAAAAGTCTACGGCATCATCTCCGACTATCACAACGGACATCCCCACATTTTGCCCAAGCCCTATTTCCTTTCTCTGGAGGTGGTGAAAGGCGGCGTGGGCGCGGGGACAGTCGTGGACTTTTCGATGCGGCTGATGGGCCGTGTGCAGCACTTTCGCGCCACCGTCACGGAGCCGCAGCCGGGACGGGTGCTGGTGGAGACGAACGACACTGGCTCGGTGACAAGTTTTACCGTTGAACCCCAGCCCAATCAGCAGTGTCGGGTAACGATTGTCACAGAAACGACCGTGCGCGATGGGCTGTTGGGCAAAGTGGAAGGCTGGCTGACCAACCGCCTGCTCCAGCCGATCTATGGGGCGGAGTTGGCCCAATTGGCTGCATTCATCCAAAAGGATTCAGAGGGCAAATGACAACAACCGCTACCACACGGCCCGCGGGAATGCGGGCCTTTGTGATCATCTGGCTGGGCCAACTGGTTTCGATGCTGGGCACGGGGATGACTCGTTTTGCCCTGACCATCTGGGCCTGGGAGATCACCGGCTCGGCCACCGCCCTGGCCCTGGTCGGCGTCTTCTCCTTTGCCCCAATCGTCCTCTTTAGCCCCATTGCCGGCGCGCTGGTGGACCGCTGGCCGCGCAAACTGGTGATGATGGTAAGCGATCTAGCCGCGGGCCTTTCCACAATCGCCATTCTGATTCTCTACAGCATAGGCAACCTGCAAATCTGGCATCTCTACGTAGCCGGGGCCTTTGCCGGCATCTTCGAGTCTTTCCAATTCCCCGCCTATTCCGCGGCGGTCAGCACAATGCTGACCAAAGAAAACTACACGCGAGCCAGCGGGATGATTGGCATGGCCGAGGCTGCTTCTGGCATTGCTGCGCCTGCTCTGGCCGGTCTGCTGTTGGTGGCAATCGGCATCAGCGGCGTGTTGATCATCGACATTGTGACTTTCGTCTTTGCCATCGGCGTGCTCTTTTTCGTCCACATCCCCGAAGCCAAACGCAGTGCGGCGGGGGAGGAAGGTCGGGGTTCGCTTTGGACTGAATCCCTCTACGGCTTTCGCTACATCTTCCGGCGGCCCAGTCTGCTCGGCCTGCAACTGGTCTTTTTCGGTGTGAATTTGACCAGTTCTGCCGGGCTGATTCTGGCCGCGCCGATGATCCTGGCCCGCACGGGGGACGACTCGCTGGTTTTAGGCACAGTGCAATCGGCTTTTGGGGTGGGCGGGCTGATGGGCGGATTGCTGCTCAGCACCTGGGGCAGGCCAAAAAGACGGGTTCACGGTGTGCTGTTGGGAATGATAGGCGGTGGGCTGCTCGGTTTGACAACCCTGGGGCTGGCAGGCGGTCTAGCCTTTTGGGTTGTGGGTGCCTTTGCGGACACCTTTTTTATGCAGATTCTCAATGCTTCCAACCAGGCCATCTGGCAGGCAAAGGTGGACCCGGACGTGCAGGGACGGGTCTTTGCCGTGCGCCGGTTGATCGCCCAGATTGCCGCGCCCCTGGCGATGGTGCTGGGCGGCTTTCTGGCCGACCGCATTTTTGAGCCGGCTATGCAGCCCGGCGGGGGCTGGGCCAACGCTTTCGGCTGGCTGGTGGGCACGGGTCCCGGCGCGGGCATGGGGCTGCTGCTCGTTATCTCCGGGCTGCTCACTGCCCTGGTAGCGGCCTGCGGCTATCTGATCCCTGCCATCCGGGACGCGGAGACGATCCTGCCGGATCACGTGCAGACGTAGGCGATGGTGCGTAGTGCATAAGGTGGCGAAGCCACAAGCCAAAGATGCGCCTATTTCGTAGTGCGTAGTGCGTGAACTGGTAGTGAAGTTGGTTCACGCACCACGCACTACGGGTATCGGCGAGCGACTAACGCTTATGACGTCGATCTTTGCACCGTACGGA
>CAMDQF010000165.1 GCA_945905745.1 Litorilinea aerophila | reverse complement strand
TCTTTGACACCGTGCGCGAAGGTGTGGCGGCCACGGCTGCCAACACCAGCATCATTTTTGTCCCCGCTCCCTTTGCCCCGGACGCCATTCTGGAAGCGGCGGACGCAGGTATTGAACTGATCATCTGCATCTCCGAAAACATCCCCGCCCTGGATATGGCAAAGGTGCGGGCCTATTTGGACACGACTGACTCAATGCTGATCGGCCCCAACTGCCCCGGCCTGATCACCCCTGGCGAGGCAAAGGTGGGGATTATGGCCGGTCACATCCATACCCCTGGTTCGGTGGGCATCGTCAGCCGCTCGGGTACGTTGACCTATGAGGTGGTCTACGCACTCACGGCCCGAGGCATCGGCCAGAGCAGCGCGGTGGGCATCGGCGGCGATCCCATCAAAGGGCTGAACTTCTTGGAAGTGCTGGAGATGTTCGAGAAGGACTCCGGCACGGATCAGGTGGTATTGATCGGTGAGATCGGCGGAACCGACGAGCAGAACGCCGCCGCATACATCAAACAGAAGATGACAAAGCCAGTCACCGCCTTTATCGCCGGCCAGACAGCCCCTCCTGGCAAACGTATGGGCCACGCCGGTGCAATTATCTCCGGCGGCGAAGGCACCGCGCAGGAGAAGATCGACGCGCTCCGTTCGGCGGGCGTGGCGATCGCCCGCCATCCCGAAGAGATCGCCGAGTTGGTGGCGCGCAATCTGTAGGGGATAGAACGCGGATGACGCGGATCGAGCGGATTTGCGCGGATAAGAATTCTGTGAAGACTGATCAAAAAGACCCGCTGGCTTTTTCCAGCGGGTCTTTTCTTATTTTCTTATCCGCTTTGATCCGCCCACTCCGCGTCATCCGCGGCGTCCGCGGCGTCCGCGGCCTATTCTCTATATCACCGGCTGCTGGGCGCTCCACCCGTCGCGCATGGCGATGAGGACGGCTTCCGTGCGGCTGTTTACATCTCTTTGCAGCCTTGCGTTGAAATGTCCGTTCTACCATCACCTCGTTCGGCGATTCGCTGTAGCCGGTGGAATCTGGCCGTCAAGCGTCACTTTCAATCGGTGTGTACAGTTGGGGAAGTTGTGCTATTATAGACCCAACGCCAAACGGCGTAGCCCCCTATTATCTGATATTCGAAGAACCCTAGACTTACGAGGAGAGAAGTATGTCCGAACTTGATCCCAATGTCCACCCGGATGCCAAGCGCGAGAATGAGATATTGGCGGCAGAGAGCGAAATGTACGCGCCTTCGGCGGAGATCGTGGGCAACGCGGTTGTGCCCGATTATCTGGCCCTGCGCCAGACCGCCCTGGCCGACATCACAGCCTTTTGGGACGCCCGTGCTACAGAGATGATCGACTGGTACGAACCCTACGCACAGGTGTTGGACGACAGCAGCAAACCCTTTTACAAATGGTTTGTGGGCGGCAAGACGAATATCGCCCACAACGCACTGGACCGCCATGTCAAGACCTGGCGTAAGAACAAACTGGCCCTGATCTGGGAAGGCGAGAGTGGCGAGCAGCGCACCTTCAGCTATTACCGGCTCTGGCAAGATGTGAACAAATTTGCCAATGTGCTGAAAAGTATGGGTGTGAAGAAAGGCGATACGGTTACGATTTATATGGGCCGTGTGCCTGAACTTTCGATTGCGATGCTGGCCACGGCCAAAATCGGCGCGATCCACTCGGTGGTCTACGGCGGCTTTTCCGAGCAGGCGCTGGCCAGCCGCATCGAAGATGCCCAGTCCAAAGTGCTTGTCACCTGTGACGGCGCGTGGCTGCGCGGCAAGACGATCAACTTGAAGGATATTGCCGACGAGGCCGTGCGCCGCAGCCCGGTGGTGCAGTCGGTCATCGTCTACCAGCGCACAAAACAGACGGTGCGTATGGAGCAGGGGCGCGACTACTGGTGGCACGAGTTGATGGCGCTGCCCATTGCCAGCCCCAAGTGTGCATCCGAAGTGATGGACGCCGAGGACCCGCTCTTCATTCTCTACACCTCCGGCACGACCGGTCGGCCCAAAGGCGTGCTGCACACCTGCGGCGGCTATCAGGTCCACATCGCCACCACTCTCCAATACGTCTTTGACCTGAAGGACGACGACCGCTGGTGGTGCGCCGCTGATCAGGGCTGGATCACCGGCCACAGCTACATCGTCTATGCCCCGCTGATTCTGGGCGCCACCAGTTTTATGTACGAAGGCTCGCCCGACTTTCCCTATCCCAACCGCTGGTGGAGTCTGGTGGAAAAGTACGGCATCACCATTCTCTACACCGCGCCCACGGCCATCCGCGGGCTGATGCGCTATGGCGAAGCCTGGGCCAACCGCCACGATTTGTCCAGCCTGCGTCTGCTGGGCACGGTGGGCGAACCCATCAACCCCGAAGCCTGGCGCTGGTATCACCGGGTGATCGGCAAGGAGCGCTGCCCGATTATGGACACCTGGTGGCAGACCGAAACCGGCGGCTTTATGATTACGCCCACACCGGTTGTGCCCCTCAAACCCGGCAGCGCCACCCTGCCTTTCACCGGCATCGACGCCGATGTGGTGCGCGAGGATGGCACAAGTTGCGATCCCAACGAAGACGGCTATCTGGTGATCAAACAGCCCTGGCCCGGCATGGCCCGCACAATCTGGGGCGACCCGGAGCGCTATGTCCAGCAATACTGGTCGGACTTTGCCAAACAGGGCTGGTACTTCACCGGCGACAGCGCACGCAAGGACAAAGACGGCTACTTCTGGATCATCGGGCGCATGGACGATGTGATCAAAGTCAGCGGCTACCGGCTGGGCACGGCGGAGGTGGAGAGCGCGCTGGTCAGCCACAAGGACGTGGCCGAAGCGGCCTGCATCGGTGTGCCGGACGAGCTGCGCGGCAATGTGATCCACGCCTTCTGCATCCTCAACAACGGCGTCAACGGCAGCGATAGCCTGGCCGATGCGCTCAAGCAGCACGTGCGCACGGAGATCGGGCCGATTGCCGTGCCCGCCAAGATCAACTTTGTAGACAGCCTGCCCAAGACCCGCAGCGGCAAAATCATGCGCCGTCTGCTCAAAGCCCAGGTCCTCGGCCAGCCGATTGGGGATACGAGTACGTTGGCGGATTAGCGAACAGTGACTGGGGATTGGGGATTGGGTAGCGGCGTATTGACGCCGAATACCCAATATCCCTTTCGTCTCGATTGCATGAGCTTCATGCGCAGGAAGGTTCTCAATGGCACACGACTACCTCGACTTCGAACTGAGTGTGGAAGCAGCCCCCAACGGCTCTTTTGTGGTGACAGTCTTGCGTTCGCCCGCGGGCGAGACAAAGGAGACAGTCGCCTTTCCTTACAGCGAACGGGCACTGGAGAACCGGCTGAAGGATTTGAAGATCGCCTTACTCAGTTCTGGCGGCGGATTCCGACGCAGTGTGTTAACGGAAGAAGAAGCGTCTGTGAAGGAGCTAGGCAGCGCCTTCTTCGACTTTCTGCTGGCTGGAGAGGTGCGATCCCTATTCAACGAGAGCCAGCGCGAGGCCGAGCGCGGCGGACGCGGTCTGCGTCTGAAACTGCGTGTGGACGTGCCGGAACTGGCCGCCCTGCCCTGGGAATTCCTGCACGACCCGCGCAATAATGACTATCTCAGTCTTGCCAGTGACACACCGCTGATCCGTTATCTGCCCGTAGCCCAATCGATCCGTCCCTTGACGGTGACACCGCCCCTACGCATTTTGGGGATGGTAGCCAGTCCGCGCGGCTACGACCCGCTGAATGTGGCGTTGGAACAAGAGCGAATGAAGCGCGCCCTGGCCGACCTGCAAGCCCGCGGGCTGATGGAACTGACCTGGTTAGAGGGCGGAAGCTGGCGCGCCTTGCAGCGGGAGATGCGTCGCTCTGATTGGCACATCTTCCACTTCATCGGCCACGGCGGTTTTGACAAGGAGAAAGACGAGGGCTTTCTGGCTTTTGCTGACGAGGCTGGCGAGGCCGAGCGCATCCACGCCAGCCAGTTGGCTCGGTTGCTGGGCAAACAATCCCTGCGTCTGGCCCTGCTCAACGCCTGCGAAGGAGCTCGGGGCGGTCAATACGACGTTTTCTCCAGCACCGCCGCTACTCTGGCCCAGCGCAGCCTGCCCGCTGTGGTCGCTATGCAGTACGCCATCAGCGACCGGGCCGCCGTGGAGTTCGCTCGCTCCTTCTACGAGGCCCTGGCCGATGGTCTACCCGTGGACGCTGCGGTGACTGAGGCGCGGGTGGCGATGAGTACTGCGCATCCCAATTCGGTGGAGTGGGGCACGCCTGTGTTGTATATGCGGGCGACGGATGGTCGTATTTTCGATATGCAGACCGCCACGCCGCCAGCAACTCCGCCCGCTGCGGTCACTGCACCCGCCGCACAGCCACAAGTTGCCACGCCGCCGGTCGTGTCGCCCACCGTGGAACAGCCCGACACTGAGCGATCCACCATTCCGCTGCTGCCCCCCGCACGCGAAAAAGGAGAACCGGCTTCAGCGTCGTCGATCCTGGCCGGGGCAAGCGTGGCCTGGCGGAAAATTGTCGGCCCCAGCGGGAATACACTCAACGATCTGCGCAGGGTGAAGATCATCCGCGGGATAAGTCTGGGCGCGTTTTTGATCCTTGCATTGTTTTTCTACCTCATCTTTCGGAATTCGACGGAGCAGGAGACACCGGCCGCGCTGCTCCCGCCTACCATCAGCTTTTTCCGAGTCGAACCGGCTGTGGTGGTGCGCGGCAAGGTTGAATCGGCGCAGTTGTCCTGGTCAATCACTGGGGACGTGACAAGCGTGGCGATTACCGGGCCTGGTATCGATCAGTCTCTCATTTTCTCCCAAACGGGGGGTCTGCGGGTTACGCTGGAGCAATCATCCGCATTTGTCCTGACCGCCCGCAATCACGACCAAACGGTGACCCAACAGGTAGTGATTGGTGTCATCGCCCCCATGCCCGAGCCGAAGTCTGCACCCGCGGCTGGCGCGACGCAGGAGATCGAAGACATTACATTCGTCTACGTGCCTGCGGGTGAGTTTACAATGGGCAGCCCGCTTGAGTTGTCTGGAAGTGCTAACGACCACCCCGAGCATAAGGTCATTCTGGATGGGTACTGGATCGGTAAAACCGAAGTGACCAATGCCCAGTACGCTAGCTGCGTCAAAGAAAAAGCCTGTGATCCACCGACCAATAGCCGCTGGAATGACGGCACTTTTGCCAATCACCCGGTGGTGAATGTGAGTTGGGAGAATGCCGTGGCCTACACCCGCTGGTTTACGGAAAAGAGAGGCATTCCTGCACGTCTGCCCAGCGAGGCCGAGTGGGAGAAGGCGTGCCGAGGGGACGATCTGCGCCTATATCCTTGGGAGGGTGATGCAAAGCCGAGCGCTGAACTGCTCAATTTCAGGGAAAGCGGCATTGATGACACGACCGCCGTGGGCAGCTACCCGGTGGTGGTATCGCCCTACGGGGCGTTGGACATGGCAGGCAATGTAGCGGAGTGGACAGCGGACTGGTACGATAGGGGCTACTACGGGCAAGCTCAGGATAGTAACCCGACCGGACCGGACAGCGGAGATAATCGTGTGTTACGTGGTGGTTCGTTCTACGGCGACCGTGACGTTGTGCGCTGTTTCATTCGGGACAATGACAAGCCAGTCAACGGGAACAGGCACAACGGGTTTCGTCTCTTGATTGAAAGAAGCACAGTCCCACCCACACCGACTCCAGCACCCACCCTAACCCCACCCTAACCCCAGCCGAACCAGCAGCAGTTGCAACGCCGCGGGTCATCGAAGGCGTTACATTCGTTTTCGTGCCTGCGGGTGAGTTTACGATGGGATCGAATGACACCGGCTCCGACGAGAAACCGGTGCATCTTGTCTACGTGGACAGTTTCTGGATTATGCGCACGGAAGTGACCAACGCCCAGTACGCCCGTTGCGTGGAGGCAGGAGTTTGTCCTACACCGAACAATAACCGCTGGAATGGTAGCGATTTTGCCGATCATCCGGTGACGGATGTGAGTTGGGAGAATGCCGTGGCCTATACTCGCTGGTTGTCGGAAGAAAGCCGTGTCAGCGTGCGCCTGCCTACGGAGGCGGAGTGGGAGAAGGCGGCACGAGGCACACAAGGACGTGTTTATCCTTGGGGTGACGATTGGGATGCAAGCCGGGTGAATTACTGCGATAGCAACTGCACCAACGATGGGAAGGATACCGAGCACAGCGATGGGTACGCTCTCACGGCACCTGTGGGCAGCTATGCGGTGGGGGCCAGCCCTTATGGAGCGCTGGACATGGCAGGCAATGTGTGGGAGTGGGTGAGCGATTGGTATTCTGACTCCTACGTGGGAGCTGGGCAACGCAACCCCACGGGACCAGACAGTGTGGGTAGTCGCGTGTTGCGGGGCGGGTCGTGGGACGACAATCTAGGGAACGTGCGCTCCGCCATCCGGTACTGGCAACCTCCAGACTTCCGGAGCAGCTATGTTGGGTTGCGCCTGGTCGCCCCTGACCGCTGATTCTTCGGACTCTTTCTTCCTCTGAACTCTGAAAAAGGTTAGAAGATGGATCGTGACCGAGAGCGGTTGGGGGTCTGGGGGCTATGTCCCCTGACGGATGGTTGGAGGGAAGGGCTATTCTGCGTTGATTGATGAATACACTGAGTGTAAGGAGGAATTGGAATGACAACGTATGACGTAACCACAGCCAAGATTCGAGAGCTGCCAGAAACATTGGCACAGGAAGCGAATGATTTTATCGACTTCTTATTGCTCAGGCACAACAACACCCGCTGGCAATTGTGGACTCTATTCAGCGAGACGCTGGAAAGCGCCGAGTCGGATCTGGCTGATTACTTGCCCAATTTGGAAGATTACGAAAATCGTCTGGCCCGTGGAGAAATCCAATGGTAACTCTGAGCAGGGGCGATCTCGTTTTGTAAGGTACTGGGACATCTCGACGCTTTTCAGGTGGACGAGATAGCCCCGTCTCTGCGTGCGATACTTGGTTTGTAAGAGTCTGTTTGCTTTATTGAATTCTCCAATCACCTGATTTCTCATGGCTCCACTCACTTACCTCAACTTCGATCTCACTTTTGAATCCAGCACGGACGGCTATGCCGTGCGGGTGACCGATTCCCCCGCGGGCCAGGCCAGCGCGCCGTTTGTCTTTCCCTTCAACGAACTGGAGTTGGAAAACTTCCTGCTGCGTCTGGGTCAGCGCAGCAGCGGCACGCGGCGGGCTGATTCGCCGGAGATGGAGCTGTCCAAGCAGTTTGGCGGGCGACTCTTTGACGCCCTTTTTGACGATGATGTGCGCGCCGCCCTGCGCAGTAGCGTCGGCGAAAGCGAACGCCAGGGCACCGGGCTGCGCATCCGTCTGCGTTTTGGCAACGCGCCGGAGCTGGCCGACATCCCCTGGGAATATCTCTACGACAGCGGAGCCAATCGCTTCCTCACTCTCTCCCGCGAGACACCCCTGGTACGCTACCTTGATCTGGCCCGTTCGATCGAGCCTATGCGGGTGGAAGCGCCCTTGCGCATTCTGGTGATGATCTCCGATCCCAGCGACTATGACCGGTTGGATGTGGAGGCAGAGTGGGAGCGGCTGACTGCGGCGCTGGCCGATCTGCGCGGGCGGGGGCTGGTGGAGATTGTGCGTCAGGACAAAGCCACTCTTCTGGAATTGCAGCGGGTATTGCGTGACAACCAGTTCCACATTTTTCACTACATCGGCCATGGAGTCTACGACGCCGGTGCGGACGACGGTTTTTTGGTGATCGAGGATGAAAATGGGAGAGGGCGCAAAGTAGGCGGCCAATATGTGGGCACACTGCTGGCCGATCATCGCTCCCTGCGTCTGGCTCTCCTCAACTCCTGCGAGGGCGGGCGGTCCAGCCGCAGCGATCCCTTTGCCGGGGCAGCCCAAAGCCTTGTGCAGCAGGGCTTGCCCGCGGTGGTGGCGATGCAGTTCGAGATCACGGACGACGCAGCCGCAGTCTTTGCCCAGGAATTTTATAGGTCTCTGGCTGATGGCTATCCGGTGGATGCGGCCCTGGCTGAAGGGCGGCGCGCCATTTTTGCCACCAAAACCAACGCGGAGTGGGGTATTCCCGTCCTTTTTATGCGCACCGAGGATGGCCGCATTTTTGATGTACAGCCACCTGTCGTTCTGCCCGCGCCGCCCCCAGTCACGCCCGCACCGGTGGTATCGACGGCTGTACAACCACAGCCACAGCCACAGCCGCAGTCATCCCCCGTCGTGGAACCTCCGACGATTCCCATCGCGCCCCGGACAGCCGACAGTAACGAGGCAATGCCTGCTTCCTCCTTTCCGGTTGGCACAGGTGTTGGGTGGAGCACAACCATCAGCACAACCGGCAGCACCCCCAACGATCTGCGGATGGTGAAGATCATCGGTGGGGTGATTCTGGGCGTGTTTGTGGTGCTGGCGCTGATGTTTTATCTGATCTTTCGCAACTCGACCGAGCAGGCGACGCCGACTGCGCTACTGCCGCCTGTCATCGAATTTTTCCAGGTCGAACCGGCTGAAATTGTGAGCGGCAGCGGTGAATCAGCCCAGGTCTCCTGGCGGGTTTCGGGAGATGTCACAGGTGTTGTAGTTTCCGGTCCTGGAATTGACCCGTCGCTCGTACTCTCGCGCACAGGCTCATTGGCGATTTTCCCGGAACAGTCCGCTACCCTGCGACTGACCGCGCGCAATTACGATCAGGCTGTATCTATACAGGCGACAGTCGAAGTTGTGCAGCCTACCCCCGCGCCTGTCAACGCGCCAACGGCATCTCTGACAGATGCCTATGACGCGACAGTCACCTTCAATTCCGTACGTATTATTGACGACTGTGACGGTGCCCTGACGGGGCTGGGCGAGTTCTGGCTGGACTTGGCCGTCAACGATCAGCACCTGCGCTGGCCGGAGACAGGCACGAATGAGGTGGACAGCGGCCAGAGCTATGCGATTGGCCACTCTCTCACTGTGCGGATGGCCGACGACGAACGGCTGGTCGTCACCGGGGCTGGGTTTGAGGTGGATGAGTTCCAGACGGAATCGATGGGAAGCATCCGGGTAAGCCATAGCGCCGCGGATGACTGGGGCGTGGGCAACGATTCCCAGACCAGCCTGGCGGTTTGTCAGTTCACGTTGAATTATGAGATCGCTGCCTCTTCGAAAGCCAGCACTGAGCCTGACGACAGTCAGGCCAGTGAGCAGGCAACGCCGCTGTCAGGCGAAGTCGCCTTTGCGTTGACCTTCGACAATCTCTCCGCTTTCCCACAACCCACTGCGGGGCCAGGGGGAACCAGCAATCTGACGACCAATGATTTTCGACAGGCTGTTGCGGGTGATGGCGCACATTTCGCCGCCGGGCGCTGGGCGCGCTTTCCGTTCCGAGAGGGCGACAATCTGGCTTTCAACCCGACTGCCGGGGAACTGGAACTCTGGTACAAACCGGACTTCGCCTTTAACACCGAACCCTTTCCCCGCTATCTGGTCGTTGTAGGCGATGTCGACAATCCACCGCATCTGAAGTTCTTTCATTACGGCGATCTCATTTTCCAACTCGGCGTTGGTTTGGAATCGGGTCAATTTCTCGAAGCGCGCAGCGCCAAGCGCTTTTCTGCTCTGTGGGCAGCCGGGCAGCCGGTACACCTTCGGGTAGTGTGGGACGCGACATCCGCCGACCCCGTGCAAATGTATGTGGATTGGGTGCGGGTCGATGACGGCACACAGCCAATTCAGATATCAAATGCCGATTTTGAAAATGTGGACTATCTGTACATCGGCGCTGCCAGCGCGTTGGGGCAGAACAGCGCCGAGGGCCTTCTCGATGAACTCATCATCCGCCGCTAGACGAGATGAGCATTTGGGTTATGATCTCAATAGATGTTTGTGAAAGCGTTCTTTTATGTCCCCACTCACCTATCTCAACTTCGATCTGACTTTCGAGTCCAGCGCGGATGGCTATAGCGTTCGTGCGACGAGTTCTGTGGCGGGCGAAGCGCGGGCCGCTTTTGTCTTTCCCTTCAGCGAACTGGAATTGGAGAATTTTCTGCTGCGTCTGGGCCAGCGCAGCAGCGGAACCCGCCGAGCCGATTCGCCGGAGATGGAGCTTTCCAAGCAGTTCGGCGGGCGGCTCTTCGCTGCCCTCTTCAACGACGACGTGCGCACCGCCCTGCGCAGCAGTGTCAACGAGAGTGAACGCCAGGGCGCGGGGTTGCGCATCCGTCTGCGTTTTGGCAATGCGCCCGAACTGGCCGACATTCCCTGGGAATATCTCTACGACCGCGCAGCTAACCGCTTCCTGACCCTCTCCGGCGAGACGCCCCTCGTGCGCTATCTGGAGCAGAGCAGAGCAGTGGAGCCGCTGCAAGTGCAGGCTCCCCTGCGTATTCTGGTGATGATCTCCGACCCCAGCGACTATGACCGGCTGGATGTGGAGGCCGAATGGCAGCGGTTGACGGCTGCTCTCGCTGATCTGCGTCAGCTCGGGCTGGTGGAGATTGTGCGGCTGGACAAGGCCACGCTGCTGGAGTTGCAGCGGCTATTGCGGGACAATCAGTTCCACATCTTCCACTACATCGGCCACGGGGTCTACGACGAAAGCGCGGATGACGGCTTTCTGGTGCTGGAAGAGGAGAATGGACGCGGGCGCAAAGTGGGCGGCCAATATGTGGGCACAATGCTGGCCGACCACCGCACCCTGCGTCTGGCTGTGCTCAACTCCTGCGAAGGGGGCCGTTCCAGCCGCAGGGACCCGTATGCCGGCGCGGCCCAGAGTCTGGTCCAACAGGGCTTGCCCGCGGTGATCGCCATGCAGTTCGAGATCAGCGACGACGCAGCCGCGGTCTTTGCCCAGGAATTTTATATGGCGTTGGCCGGTGGTTATCCGGTGGATGCAGCCCTGGCCGAGGGGCGGCGGGCTATCTTCGCCACCAAAACCAACGCCGAGTGGGGGATCCCCGTTCTCTTCATGCGCGCAGCGGATGGGGTCATATTTCGCGTCGTGCCGAATGATAATTTGCCTGAAAGCGGTGTTCCTGATCTGACCCCTTCTGTAGCGAGGTCAATAGGATCGCCCGCAATCAGCACCGCCGAGATTCCGACTGCGCAGAAGCGTCCTATAGACAATGGGGTCCCCTTAAGTGAAAAGGAGAAAATTTCCAAATACAAGTGGACCGATTGGCTCACTCGTCCTATCAAAATTGTTGTCCTATTGATAACTGGGGTACTTCTTCTGGTTGCCTTTTCACCGGCTGTTTATGAGTTTAATGCTGAACCGTCGGTTGTCTCAGCGGGTACACCTGTGGTTCTTAGTTGGAATTCCTCGCGCTTTGCCAGTGTGGAATTGAGCGGCCCGGATTTGTTGGATGTGCAGCCTAAGCCACGAGGGACAGCCGTTGTCATGCCGATGCGTTCGACTACCTATAGCATAGAATCTAGTAATCTGCTCAGCAATTTGGGGCTACCTCCTCTCTATAGCTATCGGTTCGAGAGGCAGGTCTTTGTCACGCCGGTCAGCCCGGAAATCAGACTGTCGGTGGATCGGGATACAGTTGTGTTGGGTGAGTCGGTGACAGTGGCGTGGGAGATTGAACGGGCTGATCGGGCAACTCTTTATTCCAACGGTAACCCGCAGCCACTACCAACAGAGCAGTTTGTCGGGACAATGGAAGTCGAATTGAAAGCCGATACGGTTTTTCGTATCGAGGCGAGTAATCCTTCGATAGAGAATCCTATCGCCGCCATGGTCAGTTTGTTAGTGGTCGTCTTTACGCCGACGCCAACGCCGATACCTAATCCACAGGTGTTGGCCTTTGCTGTGCAACCCACAACTATCACTGCTGGCGACCCGATTGAGGTAACGTGGAGAGTCATGAATGCGCCGTCAGTGAGTATTGAGGGTGTCGGGGCTGAGTTGCCACCGGAGGGCAGCGTTCAGGTATTCCCTACGCAGAGTACCACATATCTGCTGCGTGCCACTACTCTTGGTGGAGATGCCTTTAGTCAAGCAGTTGAAGTGACCGTGCTGCCGCCTCCAACAGCAACACCTGTGCCAACGCCTCAGGTTTATCGCTTTGACGTTTTTCCAGGAGTGATTGATGTCGGCCAGTCTGTCACGCTGGATTGGCGTGTCGAAAGCGGATCACAGGTGAGCATTGAGGGGGTTGGTTTGAACTTGCCGGTTGAAGGTAGCCGTCAGTTGTTTCCCAGACAGACGACAACATATGAACTGCGTGCGAGTCGCCCTGGATTTGTGTTGAACATCCAGAGTGTGACCGTTGAGGTCAGACCGTAGCGGTTTTCACCTGGGTATGGACAGTTGGGCCAAAACTATCGTTTGAGTGAGATCGAAAATGACAGCACAAGACTACCACAACTTCGATCTGACCTTTGAAGCCACTGTGGACAGTTACGCCGTGCGGGTAACCGACTCGCCCGCGGGTCAGGCTGCCGCGCCCTCTGTCTTCCCCTTCGAACCCCTGGAATTTGAGAATTATCTGTTGCGCCTGGGTCAGCGCAGCAGCGCAACCCGTCGCACCGACTCGCCGGAGATTCCACTTTCCAAGCAGTTTGGCGAGCGGCTCTTCGACGCGCTCTTTAAGGAGTTGTTTTGTCGGTCTATACCCCCCGCAACACAATCTCCCCAAAGACACCCTCCTGCTCCACCACAATCTCGCGCTGTTTGATCAGTTCCAGCACAGCCAGAAAGGTGACGACGATTTCCAGCCGCGTTTTTCCCGCGGAAAGGAGCGCGCTGAAAAGCAGCGGCTCTGTGGATGAATGCATCTCCCCGGCCCGCATCCGCTGGCGCACCACTTCGATCTGTTCGGCCACGGTAATCGGATAAGTGTGAACACGAGGCTTGGGCGGGTCGCTGGGGATGCGGCGCAGGGCCTTCTGCACGGCCGCGGCCAGTTTGTCTACGCTGACGCTGCCCAGTTCCAGCTTGCGCTCCATCTGGGGCGGCGGGGCCAGCCGCACAAAGGCGCGCAGACCCGCCTCCTCGCGCAACCGCAGCCCTTCGGCCACAGCTTTGAACTGGCGATATTCCAACAACTGCTGGATCAGCGCCTCGGCGTCGGCCTTTTCATCCTCGTCTTCGGGTGGGCGGGGCTTGGGCAGCAGACTGCGGCTTTTGAGATAAAGCAGCCGGGCCGCAATCACCAGAAAGTCGGCCAACGAACCCGGCTCGATCTCTTCCAGACTGTCGATGGCTTTGATGTACTGCTCTGTCACCGCCACCAATGAGATTTCGGTGATGTCCAGCTCTTCCCGCTCGATCAGATGCAGGAGCAGGTCCAGGGGGCCTTCAAAGAGGGGCAAGCGGACGGGGTAGGCGGCGCCGAGTAGATTTGGGGTAAGATTCATCAGCAGAGACCGGCTTGGATGTTGTGGCGGGTAGCTTGGATCAGACAACCACGGGTGCAGTGGGGCGGAAGTTTGCTCGCGGTTCAGGTGGTGCGTAGTGCGTAGTGCGTGAACTGGTACACGAACTACGCACCACGTCAGTATCTATTAGCTTACTTGCGTCGATCTGTATCAGTATACCCCACCCCCGGCCAAAGTTTCGACACATCCTCAGTCTGATTTTGTCTTTGTCTGTTCCATCCGTCTGCCCCGCAGCAACAGGGGCACTATCGGCGACATCAATAGGGCCGAGGCTGTGAGCGCGGCGGGCAGGGAGACGGCTGTGCCGATCCAGCCGACCGCGGGGCCACCCACCACCTGTCCGATGGCGTTCAGTTGACCGGAAAAGGAGATAGCCGTGGCCCTGGCGCTGCCCGCGGTGTGGCGTACAATCCAGGCGTTGTCCAGGGGGCCGAGGGTGCTGCGGGCGGTGCTGAATATCCACAGTGCCAGCAGTGCCATCCAGAAATTGGCTGCCCAGGCCAGGGCCAGCAGGGCCAGCAGCATCGCCCCATCCAAAAAGAGCATCAGCCCGACCAGCCTCTCGCCCGTTTCAGTGATCTGTCTGCGGCGGGCGATCTCTGTGGCTGCGATAGAAAAGAGGCTGCTGCCTGCCCGGATGATCCCAAACCAGACGATTGGTTGCAGCCCGAAGAGAACGGGGAATGTGAAATTGTCGAGCAGGTGGGGTGTCCACAGCCGATCGTAGCCTTCGCTGTAGAGACCCACCACCAGACTGACCGCCAGAATCAACCGGAGCAGCGGCCGGCTGCGCACCATCTCTACACCCGCCTGGGCTGTCTCCACCATCTGCCGCCAGGAAGTGCGCTCGTCATCCGGGGTCGGGCGAAAGCCCGTCTCTGGCATGGCTTGCCAGAGAAAAGCGGCCAACCCTAAAAAGAGCAGTCCGCCCAGCACAATCGGTAGTTGGATGGCAATCGTCGCCAAAGCCACGCTGACGGGAATCGCCAGCAAACTGGCAAGCTGGCCCACCTGTGAGCCGCGCAGGAAAACCGGCCCCGCAGCTTCCTCGCCGATTTCATCGGCCAGCCAGGCTTCGGTGGCCCCGCTGGTGAAAGTGTAGCCCAATCCCCACAGGACTTGATTGAGCAGTATCGCTGCGAAGAAGGGGAAGGAACCCTCAATCACAAAGCCAATCCCCATCAGCGCTACACCGATAATCACCGACAGGTGGCGGCTGTAGACATCGGCCAGGATGCCTGTGGGTGCTTCAAAGAGAAAGGCGGACATCTCCAGGGTTGTGCCGACCAGCACCAATTGCAGAGGGGAGAGGCCGACGGTTTCCGCCTGATACACCATATTTACTGTGAAGATGAGTGTGTGGAAGAAAGCGCTGCTGCCGCGCAGAACAAGAAAAGTCAGGATAGGGTCAAGGCGGCGCATCGGCCATTCCTTTGGGACGATGGTTTGTGGAATCGTAGGGTGTTG
>CAMDQF010000164.1 GCA_945905745.1 Litorilinea aerophila | reverse complement strand
AGCCGCCGTATACGGAATGGAGCCGCGCCGATCTCGATTCACTGCTGGGCGGACCTTTGCTGGCCAAATGGGGTGACCGGTATCTGGTCGGTGGTCGCAAGCGGAACGGCAATGCCCCGGCAGTCACGGCCCTCTACGAACTGATCGATGACCGTTTGCAGGAGATCGCGGAATTGCCCAGCGGCGGCGACAATTCGTATCCCGGCTTTGTGGCGCTATCAGCCACGGAGGGCCTCCTCTCCTACTATTCCAGCCACGAAGGCAGTGGCACGGGGCTGGCACCATCGGCCATTTACCTGGCCAGGCTCTCCCTGGAGTAAGGATCGGCGATTAAATAAGTTGATGATCTACCTTCCGGGAAGCAGCCACGAAATTGAGGGCGTAGCAGAGCGGTTGTGACCGCTTCCCGGAAGGTAATGCCACCCCAACGCAGGAGAAGGTCGAATGCTACTCTTTATTCTACGCCGCGTATTGCTGATGATTCCCACGCTGATCGTAATCAGCATCATCTCTTTTGCGATCATCGAAGCCCCCCCTGGCGATTATATGGACGCTTACGTAGATCGGCTGACGGCCCAGATGGGGACCGTAGACCAGTCCGAGATCGAAGCGCTGCGCGCCCGCTATGGCCTGGGCCAACCCTGGCATTTGCGCTACTGGCGCTGGATAAGCGGCGTTATGCAGGGCGATTTGGGTCGTTCTATGCAGTGGAACCAGCCAGTGACCAAGCTGATCGCAGCGCGGCTGCCCTGGTCACTGGCGGTTTCAGTTGCTTCCCTTCTGCTCGTCTACGCCATCAGCATTCCGATTGGCATCTATTCGGCCAGCCGCCAATACTCGCCGGGCGATTACGTTGCTACTTTTGTCGGCTTCCTGGGGTTGGCAATACCTGATTTTCTGATCGCCCTCATCTTCCTGTGGCTCTACTTTCTTTGGAGCGGCAATGTGGCTGTCGGCCTCTTCTCCGACGCGTTTATGGACGCGCCGTGGAGCTTTGCCAAATTCGTGGACCTCTTGAGCCATATCTGGTTGCCCGCGCTGATCGTTGGCACATCCGGCACCGCCGGCCTGATTCGGGTCATGCGGGCCAACCTCCTGGACGAGTTACAGAAGCCCTATGTGATGGTGGCTCGCTCCAAAGGACTCACAGAAGGCCGCGTACTGGTCAAGTATCCGCTGCGTATCGCCATGAACCCGGTAGCCAGCACTATCGGATGGACTCTCCCTGCGCTGGTCAACGGTGAACTGCTGGTCTCGATGGTGCTGGGGCTGCCAACCCTAGCGCCCCTCTTTGTGAGTGCGCTGTTGAGCCAGGATATGTTCCTGGCTGGCAGTGTGGTCTTCATTCTGAGTATCCTGACCCTGATTGGAACCCTGATTTCAGACATTACACTGGCCTGGCTGGATCCGCGCATTCGGGAGGCGATATGACTATGTTGGATGCAAGAGATGAGACTTCCCACCTGGAGAGCGTGGCGATCAAAGAAGAGAAGCTGCTGGTTGCATCCCAGTGGCAGCTCATCCGCTGGAAGTTTGCCCGCCATCGGCTGGCGGTAGTAGCCCTGATTGTGCTGATCATCTTCTACGTTGCGGCCGCCTTTGCGGAGTTTGTCGCGCCATACTCACCGGGCCATTACGATGCAGACCTGACTCTGGCCCCGCCCCAATGGCTGCACTTCTTCGACGACGGGCGCTTCCAGTGGCGTCCTTTTGTCTATGGGGTATCTTCTGCATATGACGCCAACACCTTCGAGACGGTTTACACCCAGGATCAGAGTCTGAAGTACCCGATCTATCTCTTTGCCCAAGGGGATCCCTACGAGTTATGGGGGATCTTCAAAAGCGACCGCCATCTGTTTGGGGTGAAAGAGGGCACCGTCTTTTTGTTTGGCACAGACAATATGGGACGGGATGTTCTCTCCCGCGTCATCCACGGCGGGCGTGTCTCCCTCTCCATCGGGCTGGTAGGCATCGCCATCAGTTCGTTGATCGGCATCTTCATCGGCGGCATCTCGGGTTACTATGGCGGGGTGACGGATATGATCATCCAGCGCATCATCGAGTTTATCCGATCCATCCCCACCTTGCCCCTGTGGATGGCTCTGAGCGTGGCCCTGCCGCCTACTTGGACGATCCTACAGGTCTACTTCGGGATCGTAATCATTCTCTCGCTGGTGGGTTGGACCGGGCTGGCCCGTGTCGTGCGCGGCAAATTTCTATCGTTGCGCGAAGAAGATTTCGTCATGGCAGCCAGACTCAACGGCTCTACAGAAATACGTACTATCTTCAAGCATTTGCTGCCCTCCTTCTACAGCCATATCATCGCTTCGCTCACCCTGAGTGTACCGGGGATGATCTTGGGTGAGACTGCCCTCAGTTTTTTGGGTCTGGGCTTGCAGGCCCCTGCCGTGAGTTGGGGGGTACTCTTGCGCGATGCCCAGTTCATCCGCGTGCTGGCTTCATCGCCCTGGCTTCTGCTGCCAGGCGTCTTCATCGTAGTGGCTATTTTGTGCTTCAATTTCATGGGCGATGGTCTGCGCGACGCGGCTGACCCCTACGCATCAATATAGAGAAGGATGTTCATGGCTACCGATCTTCAACCAGCCAAATTTCGCTCTGCAGAATCGAAGATCTCCCAGCGTGAACGCGACCAGGCGATAATGGACGAAGATGTCCTGCTCAGTGTGCGCAACCTGTCCACCCACTTCTTCTCGCGAGAGGGTATTATGCGTGCGGTGGATGGCGTCAGCTTTGATATCAAGCGCGGAGAAATTCTGGGCATCGCCGGCGAAAGCGGCTGCGGAAAGAGCGTCACAGCCCAATCCATCTTGCGCATCACCCCCAACGCTGGCCGCATCGTGGACGGTGAGATATTGCTGCATCACGATGACAAGATCGTGGACCTGGCCAAATTGGATCGGAAGGGCAGGGCCATTCGCGACATTCGCGGGGCCGCCATTTCGATGGTCTTCCAGGAACCGATGACCTCGTTCAGTATGGCCTATACCATCGGCAACCAGATCATTGAGGTCATTCGGCTCCATCAAAATGTGGATCAAAAGGAGGCACGCAGCCGAGCCATCGCTATTTTGGGGCGGGTGGGCATGCCCAAGCCAGAACAGAATATAGACGCTTACCCTTTCGCTCTCAGCGGCGGTATGCGCCAACGGGCTATGATCGCCATGGCCCTCTCCTGCCACCCAAGCCTGCTGATTGCCGATGAACCCACGACTGCGGTGGATGTGACCATCCAGGCCCAGATTCTGGAATTGATGAAGAGTCTGCAACAAGAGATGAATATGGCGCTGATCGTAATCACCCACGATATGGCTGTGATCTCCGAACTCTGCGATCGGGTGATGATTATGTACCTGGGCAAAGATGTGGAAAACGCGCCGGCGGGCGAACTCTTCCGCAACCCCAAGCATCCCTACACTGTGGGCCTCCTGCATTCGGTGCCACAGTTGGGCGGGGGCAAATCCCAGGAGATCGTGGGCATCAGCGGCACAGTGCCCAGCGCGTACGTGCGCCCGGCCGGCTGTTCGTTTCATCCCAGATGTCCGGCTTTCATGCCCGGGGTCTGCGATATGACTGAGCCACCTCACATTACAGTCGGGCCGAACCACTCGGTCCGCTGCCACCTCTACGTTTGAGAGACAAAAAATGGCCGCACCAGATTACGTGGTGGAAGTGGACAACCTGCAGAAGTTCTTTCCCGTCACGCGGGGTTTCTTGCGGCGCGTCGTCGGGCAAGTTAAAGCCGTTGACGGGGTCAGCTTTGCCGTGCGCCGGGGCGAGACATTGGCGCTGGTAGGCGAGAGTGGCTGTGGCAAGACCACCACCGGGCGCTGTGTCATGCGCGCCATCGAGCCGACCAGCGGTCGTACCGTCTATCGGGTAAGCCCCGACGCGCAGCCCGTGGACATCAACGCATTAGGCAAGGAGGAGCTGCGTCAATTTCAGCGCCACGCGGGGATGATCTTCCAGGATCCCTACTCATCCCTCAACCCGCGCCTCACCATTTTGGAGATCGTAGGCGAGCCTTTTATCACGCGCAAGGTCGTGCGCACCCGGCGCGAGTTGGAAGAACGGGTAGCACAACTGCTGCACAGCGTGCATTTGGACCCCAGCTACATGCGCCGCTATCCCCATGCCTTCAGCGGCGGCCAGCGCCAGCGCATCGCCATTGCCCGTGCCCTGGCCCTGCGCCCGGCCTTTATTGTGGCCGATGAACCGGTCTCGGCATTGGATGTGTCGGTCCAAGCCCAAATCCTGCGCCTGCTCAAAGAGCTGCAGGACGAGCTTCAACTCACCTATCTGTTTGTGGCCCACAACCTGGCCGTGGTGGAATATATCAGTGACCGGGTCGCCGTTATGTATGTGGGCAAGATCGTTGAGTTGGGCCAGACCGAAGAGATCTTTGCCAACCCCAAGCACCCCTATACCGAAGCGCTGCTCTCCGCGGTGCCCACTATCTCGGAGAAGGCAGCCAAAAAGCAGCGTATCGTCCTGGAAGGGGATGTGGCTGATTCGATGAATGTGCCGGCCGGCTGTTCTTTCCATCCCCGCTGCAAATATGCCGAGGATATCTGCCGCTCCGAGCCGCCACCGCTGGTCAACGTGGCCGCAAACAGTGCAGCGCCCCACTTTGCCCTGTGTCACTTTGCTGCATCACTCTCTCTCGCAGGGGTTACGATTTCGCCTGTAACTGCTTGATGCTGACGGAAAAACAACGATTGAATCACTCGACAACCTTCCGCGACGCAACTACAGGCCGCTTCTCGGAAGGTCGAACCCGTCAACGTATTTGATCACCAATCCGTAGCCGACACAGAAAGGAGAAGCCACCGTCGTCATCTATCTACCGATTCCAGCAGAGACAGAACCGTACAGTGTGTAGCGCGTACAACCATTGCGGTTGAACGCCAACAAACAGAATGACCAAAGGAGAAACGGAATGTTAGCCAGGCATAAACAACTGACCCTACTCAATCTATTGGTGGTGTTGGTGATGCTGCTGAGCGCTTGTGGCGCACCGATAGCGCCAGCTCCCGAAGGGCAGCCGGCCGCCACCACCGAACAGGCGGCACCGGCAGCGGCAGCGACAGAGCCGCCCGCGGCCGAGGCAGCGTCCACAGCCGCCGAAGCGGTGACCGGCCCCATCCTGATGGACAAGCCAGCGGACGTTCAGGAGCGCCCCGTCAGTATGGTTGTCTTCAACAGCCCGGCAGAAGCGGGCGGCATTGCGGAATACCACGAGGCACCGGAGTTGGCTGCCCTGGTGGCCAAGGGCGAACTGCCGCCGCTGGAAGAGCGTCTGCCCATCAACCCAGTCGTTGTGCAGCCTGATGAAACCATCGGCAAATACGGTGGTACACTGCATATGACGATCTTCGGTGACTATTCCCAGGCCGTGGAGTTTGCCTATTGGCAATACGAACTGCTGACCGTGCCAAGTCCGCAGGGCGAGATCATTCCCGGTGTCGCCGAGGGTTGGGAATGGAACGGCGACTATACAGAGCTGACGCTCAACCTGCGCAAGGGGATCCGGTGGAGCGACGGCGAGCCTTACACAGCCGATGACATCATGTTCTGGTGGGATGACGTCGTACTCAACGAAGAGTTGACCCCAACGCCCCACGGCCTCCTGAAGCGCAACGGCGAATTGGCCACATTGGCCAAGATTGACGACTTTACGGTGCAGTTCACCTTTGCCGCACCCTACGCGCTCTTTACTACCTATATGGGCAGTTGGGGCTTCCCGGGCCGACAGCCTACCTCAATGCCCAAGCACTATCTGTCCCAATTCCACCCCAACTACACTGCAATGGCCGACATCGAAGCCATGATGAAGGAGGACGGCTTTGACACCTGGGTGGACTTCTTCCTGTCCAAATCGAAGGTGGGCTACGAGGCCACCAATCCGGACCTACCCACACTATCGGCCTGGATTCTGAACGAGCAGCCACCCCAGCCAGTGCAGACCTATCGCCGCAACCCCTACTACTGGAAGGTGGATACAGCCGGCAACCAGTTGCCCTATATCGGAGAAATCCGCACCACCCGCACCGCAGAGGAAGAGGCCACGTTGCTCAAGACCCTGGCCGGGGAACTGGACTGGGTGGGTATCGGTTGGCTGGGCGGCCCCAAAAACCTGGCCATCCTGACCGAGAATATGGAGAAAGGCGACTTCCGCTTTACCTCCGGCAACTGGATGCCCAACGCCTACGGCAATATCATGTTCAACTACACCAGCGGCGACGAGACCAAACGGGAGCTTTATAACAACAAGGATTTCCGCCGCGCCCTGTCGGTGGCCATCAACCGGGAGGAGATCGTCAAGTTGCAGTACAAGGGCGGTGTCTTCCCCTCCCAGATCGCGCCAGCCCGGGGAGAACCTTACAACGGTGAGTCGGAACTCTTCCAATCCTGGGCACAGTACGATCCGGAGCTCTCCAACAAGATGCTGGACGAGATCGGGTTGACCGAGCGGGATAAAGACGGCTTTCGCAAAGCGCCAAACGGTCAAGATCTGCTGCTGATCATCTCCGCCAACACTTCTTGGCCTGCCGAAACGCCGGAGCTGATGGAGCTGGTGCGGGGCTACTGGGCGGCTGTGGGCATCAACGCCACAGTGGCACCGGAAGAGGGCACGCTGTGGGGAACCCGCCACAACAACGGCGAGCACGATGTCTCGGCACGGGGCGGTCACTTCGGCGGCGGCCCAGTTCATCCTACCCTGAACGGCAATACCTTTGCCCTCGGTGGCTGGCAGTGGTCGCCAGAATGGGCAAAGTGGATGGACACGAAAGGCGAGCAGGGTGTTGAGCCACCCGACGACGTCAAGCGAATCCGCGAGATCCGGGATCTGGTCATGGGCGAACCGGACGAAGCCAAACGGGTCGAGTTGCTCATGGAGGTGTTCACTATCCACATGGACAACCTCTGGTCCATCGGCCTCGTCGTGGACAACCCACGCTTCGGCCAGCTCCAGGTTGTGAAAAACCGCGTGCGCAACGTGGCTACCTTTGCCTTCTCGGCCGAATGGTATCCGATGGTGCCTCCAACCTTCTTCATCAATGAGTGAGCAGTGACCGAGTAATATAGTCTTTCAGATAATCATTTGTAGGGGCACTGCTTGCTGCGCCCGGTGCATAGGAGACGGGCGCAGCAAGCAAGCGCCCCTACAGAGAAAATCTTTATCTGAAAAACTATAGAGAAACAGACAGCGGGGTCAAAACCTGGCTCCGCTGTCTATTTCCTTGTTGTCAACGGAGAGCAGACGATGAAACACGACGCCAGCAAACACCTGGTCTACTTGAATGGCACGATGTTGCCCCCGCACGAGGCCAAGATCTCCGTTTTTGACACGGCTGTCACCCTCGGTGACACCATGACCGAATCCACCCGCACCTTCGGCCATATCCCCTTCAAACTGGACGCCCACATTGCCCGGCTCTACAAATCCATGAAGGTCAGCCGTATCAATCCGGCTCTTTCGCCGGAGGAGATGACCAAAATCACACTCGACGTGCTGGCAGCTAATCTGCCCCACGTGCCTGCCCAGGAAGATGTCTGGATCACCCACAATATCTCCCGCGGCATGTGGGCGGCTGGCGCTGATCCAACGGTGCAGCGATCCCAGGCCACCATCATCATCCATACAACGCCCCTGATCCTGGCCGATTGGGCCGGCTTCTACACCCAGGGCTGTCACGCGGTCACCCCCTTCAGCCGGGCCATCCCCACCCAGTCGCTGGATGCGCGCATCAAGAACCGCAGCCGCCTGGCCTACACCCTGGCCGAATTCGAGGTGAAGCTCGTCGATCCCAAGGCCCAAAGCATCCTCCTGGACATAGACGGCAACGTCACCGAAAACAAGGGCGGCAATTTCTTCATCTACGCCGACGGCGTCCTCAAGACGCCCCACGCCCGGGGCGCGCTGGCGGGCATCAGCCGGGAGACGGCCCTGGAACTGGCGACGGAGCTGGGCATTCCGACCCAGATCACCGACTTCCAACCCTACGATATCTACACCGCAGACGAAGCATTCTTCACGAGCACGCCCTACTGTATTATGCCGGCCACCAAATTCAATGGGCTGCCCGTGGGCGATGGCGCGGTCGGGCCTGTGACCCAACGACTGCTGCAAGCGTGGAGCCAGCGGGTAGAAATGGATATTGTGGCCCAAGCCCAGCGACATGTGGGCTTGTATTGACCTGTTCCGAGAATAGAACGCGGATCGACCGGATTGGGCGGATCAGAGCTGATAAGAAGAATCTGCGAAAATCAGTCGTTTCTGCGTAAATCTGCGTCCCTACTTTTCGTCCTTATCACTGCCCCCAAATGTATCGCCCAACGGAAAAATTACATGGAAACGCTGATAAACTTTACGGAACATCTGATTGGGGATGGGTACGCCTACGCCTATGGGATTGCCGCGGTTGATTTGACGGGCAATGGCGCACTCGATCTGGTCTCCGCCGACAAGAACGTTGGACTCTACTGGTTTGAAAATGATGGCCGCGGCAATTTTACCCGTCACATTATCCATGAACAGGTTGATCAGTGGTTGGAGCGCCACGTCATTGCCGATATCAACGGCGACGGACGACCCGAGATTGTGATTGTTGACAATATTAACGGCAGCCTGCTCTACTTCGCGTTCACGGGTGACCCGCGCCAACGCGCCAACTGGCGCTCCCATACCATCTGCGACGGCCAGCTACCGGGTGCCTATGAGGTTACTGTGGCCGATTTTGACGGTGACGGTGACCTGGACGTGGCAGCCTCGAGCTGGCGCAAAGGCAACCAATTCGCCTGGTTCGAGCAACGCGTGGGCGCAGGCGGCGTCGAGTGGATCAAACATTTGATTGAAGAGAATATCGCAGAGACACGCACGATGGAGGCGGCTGATTTCGATGGCGACGGCAAAATTGACCTGCTGGGTACGGCCCGGGTCGGCGGTCAGGTCGTCTGGTACGAAAACCCGGGCGATCCGGTCAACCTTGCCTGGCGCAAGCATGTGATTGACCGCGCGCCACAGCCTACGCACGGTCACGCTGTGGATATGGATGGCGACGGCGATGTTGATGTGGTCATGGCGCTGGGTATGTCGCCGGCCCAAGACCCACTGGAAATTGAACACCAACAGATTGTCTGGTATGAGAATACAGGCGATCCGTCCCAGACACCGTGGCCGAAGCACATCATCTGCGACTGTCTGCCCAATGCCTTCGAGGCGATTGCTGCTGATCTGGACAATGACGGGCAGATGGAGGTGGTCGGCGTTGGCTGGGATCAGACCGGGCGGGTTGCCCTCTTCAAGCATCGGGGCGACCCGCGCGGCGCTTGGGACATGCAAATCCTCAAAGATGGCTGGAAGCGCGCCAATCAGGTGATTGCCGTGGACGTGGATGGCGATGGGCGGTTGGACCTCGTGGCGTCGGCGGAGATAGGCAGCAACGAAGTACGCTGGTGGCGCAATGCAGGAAGGGCGGAGTAGACTTGTCAATGACAACCATCAAACTTCACGGTGTTACCGTCCACCTGGGCGAACCAATCCAGGCCATGCAAAGTGTGGGGCATGGCTGGTTCCCCGCGTTGGCCCAGTTCCCCACGGGCGAACTACTGCTCACCTCTTCCCTGGCCGCCGACACCAACGAAAACCAGGTTGACGTCTCTGGCTACCAGGTTTCTGCCGATGGCGGCCAGACGTGGACGCCGCGCTACGACATTGTGCCAGAACACCAACCCATGATATTTGTGCCCCAGGCCGATGGCGCGCTCTTTGCCATTCCAGCCTATTTGTATGCCATCCATCCAGACGATCCCCACACCTTTGGCGGCGCGGCCATGCGTTTTGAACAGGCCGGGCGGCGCGTGGTCTTTGAGCCACAGGGCGTGCGCCTGGTTGATTGGCCCTGGCCGGTGGCAATCCTGCCCAACCCTTACCGCGCGCATCATCACCGGGTCAATTTTTGTTTTGACGGTGACGCTTTACAGATTGATGGCCGTTTGCTGGCCACACTCTACGGCAGCAAGGCAGACGACGAGTTCTATTCAGTCGTCATCGCCACATCGGAAGATGGCGGGTACACCTGGCGTTATCTGTCCACCGTTGCTGGCCCAGAGATCGTCCCCGCGGCTGAACCGCGTGGGCATGGCCCCGGCGAACCCTCATTGGTGCAACTGGCCGATGGCGACCTGATGTGTGTCATGCGCATGGGCGGCGGAGCAGACTTTCCGCTGCGTCGCAGCTACAGCAGCGATGGCGGGCGTAGCTGGTCCACGCCCGATCCACTGCCGGCGCTGAGTGTGGAGCCGAGCTTGAAGCGCCTGCAGAACGGCGTCTTGGCGCTTGCGACCGGACGGCCGGGCATCTTCCTCTGGCTCGCAACCGATGAGCGGGGCAGAGAGTGGCAGTCGCTCGACATTCTGGCGCATCACAACCGCTGGGCACCCAATGCCGACTATCAGATCAGCGCGGCGCAGACCACTGCCTACACCGAGATTGTCGAAGTCGCGCCGAATCGTCTGCTGTTGGCCTATGACCGCACCCCCTTTGGCTGGCAGCCCACCCCGGCGGATTCGGGAGAGCGCAATCGGATTTTTCTCTTGCCGATTGAAGTCGAGAGATGATGGGATCTGCCCCAAAGGGTAACTGCTCAGGCCACCAGTCCAGTGAGCGCTGATTGAGTAGCCGAGTCTGCGAGGCGTATCGAAATCAAGCGAACGGCACCCACAGGCTCAGGACACCGCTCAACCGGTGCTAGTCCTGAGTAGTTACAAAAGTTCAATTGGAGGATGTATGTTCCAGGAGATAAGGGTTCCCGGCCTGTATTTAAGAATGCACAAACCTCGAGTCGTCGCAGAGGGCGCGGGCTTCTGTTGGTATCCGGATATCTTACAGTTCTCCACCGGAGAACTCATGGTCACCCACAGCCTCAATCCCGATAGCGGCACTGCGCTACTGACCGCTCAGGCTGTCTGGCTGTCCCAAGATGGCGGCGAGAGCTGGCGTTATCAGTACGATGTGCCCGGTTTTCACTGTGGCGGTGGCGAAACTCGCATCAGCCTGCCCGACGGCTCAATCGTCGGGCCGAACTATGCGGGGGCACGGCCTGACCCACCAGGGCAGTGGCGCAGCTTCTCAACCCATTATTGGCGTTTTGACAAAGGAGGCCAACGCCATACGATGGAGGCCTGGGGAGCGAGAATCGAAGGTCTGCCCCGCGATGTAGAACCCACGTCGGTGCAAAGCCGCTGGGCGCATGCCAAAATCAGTCTGTTTGGCACCGCGGTAGAAGTCGCCCCAGGCCGCTATGTCACCACCTGTTGCATGAACTATCAGGGGGACAAACGGGAAACCACGGAAGCCCTCGTCTCAGAAGACGAAGGCCGCACCTGGCGTTATCTATCTACCATCGCCGGTCCTGACGCTGTAGCGGATGCCAAAGAGGGATGGGATGAGCCTTGCATGGTTGCTCTGGCCAATGGCGACCTCATGTGTGTGAGCCGTGTTGGCGGCGGTCGGGAGCAATTGTTGGCCCGCGCCTATAGCAGCGATGGTGGGAAGAGCTGGACGGCAAGCGATCGCTTGCCTGCCTGGAGTGTGTCACCGAACATGGTACGGCTGCACAACGATGTGATCGCTCTCTCCAGCGGCCGCCCAGGCATCTTCCTCTGGTTCTCCACTGACGGTCGCGGCGAACATTGGGAGCCTTTCGATGTTTTGGCATATCACAATACGATCCTGGATAAGCCTCATCATATCAGTACCGGCCCGACCGGTTTGGAACCGACTTCCACCGCACAATACTTTGTAGACCACTTCCATTACGACGATCCCTGGCAGACTACCTCGTATACCGCTCTGCTCGAGGTCTCGCCGAACCGTCTCTTTCTGGTCTACGATCGTATGCCTTACGGCTGGATGCCGGTGCCGACCGATGCAGAGATCCGCAGTCGGATTCTTTCCTATTATCCGGAACGCGACTTCTCCCCAGATAGTTTTGTACTCGCTGAACGCGGGCGTATCTACCTTTTAGAAATCGAAGTTGAGCGAGAGTAGCTCGATATCGGCGGGCAGATTTTGGCAGTTTGACATTCTGTCTGAACTTGGCTACACTAACCAAGCCTATGCAATAGTCTGACTATTCCTGGCTTACGCGTGGTATTTGGAGCTTGTTTCGACGTTTGTATATCCATCTATCAGTTCAGCACAAGGAGACGAATTATGGCAAGGAAATTAACACGTCGTGAGTTTATGCGGGCAACGGCATTGGGCGCGGGTGCCACCCTGCTGGCGGCCTGTGCGGCCCCAGCGCCCGCGGGTGTGCCCGCTGCGGCACCAGCGGCAGATGCAACAGCAGTGCCCGCGCCAACGGCCGTTGTGGCCGAGGCTGCGCCCCCAGCAACCGGTGGTGGTACGCTGGTCTTTGGCTATCCGCAAAAGACCACCTATGGCAACTTCTGCGTGCCGTGGAACTATGCCGGCACCCAGGATGTCTACCAACGCCGCCTGGCCTACAGTGGCCTCATCCAGTGGAACAACGACTACAGTGGCTTTCTCTCGGATCTGGCCGAGAGTTGGAGCTTTGACGGCAATAGCTGCACCTTTGTCCTGCGCAAAGGGGTCAAATGGCACGACGGCGAGCCTTTTAGCGCCGATGATGTGATCTTCACCTATCACATTGCTGGCCACAAAGACTCACTCTGGACCAATCCTGAAAATTTGATACTGATGGTGGTCGGTTTCAAAGAGTATAACGAGGGGACTGCGCCGGAGATTACCGGTATCCGCAAGACAGATGACTTCACGGTCGTCTTTGACCTGACAGACGCCTACCGGGGACCCTTCCTCAATACCATCGCCTCCTACGTCATCAACCCCAAACATTTGCTCAGCGACAAACCACTGGACGAACTGCTGCCCGAAGAAGGGTTGTGCAAGACCACCTGGGCGCTCGAACAGGGTATCGGCACAGGGCCCTTCAAAGTGACCAACTATGTGCCCGATCAGTATATCGAATTTGACCGCAATGACGACTACTACCGCGCCAAAATCCAGTTGGACAAGATCATCTACACGGCCTACACCGACGGCCAGGCCCAGGCCGCCGCGCTGGAAAGTGGCGAATGCCATGTGGGCACCATCCCCGCCAGTGAATACCCGCGTTTCAAAGACATGACCCACATTGATATCAAGCTCAACTCCGGATTGGCCAACCACGCCTTCTTCTTCAATATCAACACAGTTGACCAGAAGGTGCGCCAGGCCATGTGGTGGGCGCTTGATCGTCAGGCATTGGTAGATAGTTACTATCACGGCGCGACGACGGTACCCGGCGCAATCTTCGAGTATGGCGGTTTTGGTGTGGGACCCAATGTGCCGCAGTACACCTTTGATCCCGAAAAAGCCAAAGCACTACTCGCCGAAGCCAATTGGGATTCCAGCCGTAAGTTACGCTTTATGGTAGAATCGATCGATCCCAACTGGGAAGCGCTTTGGTCATTGGCGATTGGCTATTGGAAAGAGGTGGGTGTTGAGGTCGAATATCAGGTGGTGGGCGCTGACTATGGCAATATCGAACTCGATCCCGAGGGTACTGACATGCTCTTCAGCGGTCAGGTCTGGGGTGCTGATCCCAGCGAAGGAGCCAATTACTATCTGAATGCGCCTGAAAAGTTCCCCTTTATCGATATTCCCGAAGCCAGGGAAGTGGTCAACAAGATCAGCCTTTCCGTGGACAACGAGGAGATCAAACAGGGTGTCTATCGCCTGCAGGAGATTGGGTCCGAACAGGTCAGCGTCATCCCAATTTCACGCGTACCCGGTATCTGGGTCATCAACAAGAAGGTCAAAGGTGGCCTGAACCCAGTCTATGCCCTGTGGACACGCAATGACTGGCAGTGGGAGAATATCACGGTAGAAGGGTAGTGTTGTGACAGGGTGAAGGGGTGAAGAGGTGACAGGGTGAAGCAATGCGCCCTGTCACCTCTTCACCCTGTCAGACTATACGGAATATAGATCGATGAGTCAATATATCCTACGCCGTCTCTTTTGGATGCTCCCGTTAATCTTTGGCATTACGGTGATCAACTACGGTGTCTTTGCTCTGGCCCCAGGTGACCCGGTTTCTGCGTTGATTTCACCTGAGGAGTTTCGCAACCTGACCAGAGCCGATCTGGATGCGCGACGCGAGGCGCTCGGGCTGAATCAACCCTTCGTGGTGCGTTATGCTATCTGGCTGCGTGAGGCGTTGCGCGGCAACCTGGGTAATTCAATCCTTTTTCGTCAGCCGGTGATCGAACTGATCGGTGCAGGGTTGAAAAACACGATTGGGCTGGTCGGGCTGGCCTTGCTCATCTCCACGGTTGGCGGCATTCTTTTGGGCATCATTTCGGCGCTGCGCCCGTATTCCCTGGTTGACTATGTACTCACTGGCTTTGCCTTCAGCGGCACCGCCATGCCCGGTTTCTTCCTGGGGCTGCTCTTGATCTACGTCGTCGCGCTCAAATGGCATCTGTTGCCCACAGGCGGGATCTCGTCACCGGGGGTGTCAACGTATGGCGATTATTTGGAACATCTGATTCTGCCCGTGTCGGCGCTGACCTACGAAACCCTGGCCGGGTTGATGCGTTACACCCGTTCCAGTATGTTGGAAGTACTCCACCAGGAATATGTGACGACAGCACGCGCCAAGGGGCTGCGCGAAGCGGCTGTGCTCCTGCGCCATGCCTTGCGCAATGCATTGTTGCCTGTCATCACCATTGTCGGCTTACGTATCCCGGCGTTGGTAGGCGGATCGATCTTGATTGAGACGATCTTTAACTATCCAGGTATTGGCTTGACGATGATCCGGGCCACCAGAGGGTTGGATTATCCTCTGCTCATGGGCGGCGTCTTGATCACGGCGGTGGTGGTGCTGATCAGCAATCTCGTGGCCGACCTGGCATACGCCCTGGCCGACCCGCGCATCCGGTA
>CAMDQF010000163.1 GCA_945905745.1 Litorilinea aerophila | reverse complement strand
ATCGACGCCGCCGTAGCCTGCGCCCTTGCCCAGGCAATTGTCGATCCCCAGGATTGCGGACTGGGTGGCTATGCGCTCGTCGATCTGCACCTGGCCGGCACGCCCGGCTCCATCGGCCTGGACGCGCCCGCGCTGGCCGGGGCCAAAGTGACCGACGATATGTGGATGGATCAGGTCATCCGTCCCAACCCGGACGGCTGGGGTTTCTTTCTGAAGGGCCACGTCAACGAAAGCGGCTACACATCCGTCTGCACGCCGGGCACTGTCAAAATGCTGACCGCGCTCCTGGAACGCTGGGGAACTCTCTCCTGGGCCGAAGTTGCGGAGCCGGCCATGCGTCTGGCTGAGGAGGGCTGGATGGTGGGCGGGATGATTGCCGGCTGGTGGCAACGCTCCCGCCGCTACCCGGAGACCCTCTCCTTTCTGGACCAGATCACCCGCCACACGGAAGCCAGCCGCATCTACCTCCACGACGGCCACGCCTACGAAGCCGGGGAGATAGTCCGCAACCCGGACTATGCGACCAGCCTGCAACGGATTATTGACAATGGCCCGGAGGACTTCTATCACGGCGAACTGATGGAGCAGATGACCGGCGATCTGGCCGCCCACGGCAGCTTCGTCACCCGCCAGGATTTCGAGAGTTACGCCCTGCGCGAGCAGATGTCGGTCAGCGGAACCTATCGCGGCCACGTCGTCACCAGCGCCGCGCCCCCCCACGGCGGGCCGACCCTCATCGCCATCCTCAATATTCTGGAAGGCTATGACCTGGCCGCCCTGGGCCACAATTCGCCCGCATATATTTACACCGTCTCGATGGCGATGAAGGCCGCCTTTGCCGATCGCAACCCCCACATGGCCGATCCCAACTTCGCGGATGTCCCTACCGAATGGATGATGACCAAAGAGCGGGCCGCCTTCTGGCGGGATCACATCGCGGCGGGCAAACCGATCCACGCCGAATTTACCCCGACCGGCTCGCCCCACACTACCCACGTCAGTGTGGTAGACGGTGTGGGCAATGTGGTCAATTTGACCCACTCCCTGGGGATGTCCTCCGGCGTCATCACACCGGGGCTGGGTTTTATGTACAACAATTCGATGGTGAACTTTCACCCCTGGCCCGGTCATCCCAACTCGATTGCGCCGGGCAAAGGGCGCACGACGGGGATGGCTCCCACAACCATCTACCGCAAGGGCGACAGCCAAGCCCGGCATCCCCTGCTGGCTCTGGGCGGCTCCGGCGCAACCCGTATCATCACCGGCTGCTTACAGGTGATTCTCAATCTGCTGGACTTTGAAATGAGCGCGACCGAGGCGGTCCACGCGCCCCGCTTCGACTGCCAGGTGGGGGCCATCCGCTACGAGCGGCGCATCCCCGGCAGTGTGATGGCGGAAGTCGCCAGGCGTCTCCCGGTGCTGGAAATGCCCTACAGCTACGGCGGGGTGGGTCTGATCCACGCCATCTACCGCGACCCGGTGACCGGAGCGCTTAGTGGTGGCGCGGACGGCGGCGGCGAGGGGATGGCGATGGTTGTGGCGTGAGGAGTGAAATGTGAAACGTGAGGCGTGGTTCGTATTTCGTATTGCGTATTTCGTCATGCGGGCTACTCATTCACAATTCACAATTCGCAATTCGCTATTTTCTTCCGTTCTTCACAGAAAGTGTACCTTACATGCACCAAATCCGTATCGTCGGCGTACCGATGGACCTGGGCCAGCAGCGCCGGGGTGTGGATATGGGGCCCAGTGCGGTACGCTATGCCGGTCTCTACGAACGGTTGCAACGGCTGGGCCACGAAGTCGAGGATGCGGGCAATGTCTCTGTGCCTGTGCGGGACGAGGCAGATGTGCGCGCCGAACAGTGGATCGAATCGGGCGGCGGCGGTCTGCGCCATCTGACCGCAGTCGTCGAAGCCTGCACTGCCATCTACGCGATGGCCCAGGAATGTGCCATCACGCCGGAAATCCCCATCTTTCTGGGCGGGGATCACTCCATCGCCATCGGCACAGTGGGCGGCAGCGCCAGCAGTGGCCCGTTAGGGCTGATTTGGGTGGATGCGCACGGCGACTACAACACTCCAGAGATTACCCCGTCGGGCAATATCCACGGGATGCCGGTGGCGGTGCTGTTGGGCCAGGGCCGAGAGGAACTGGTCAACCTGGGCCATCCCGGCCCCAAGCTGCGGGCCCAGGATGTGGTGATGATCGGCATTCGGGATCTGGACCCGAAGGAGCGACAGGCGTTGGCGGTTAGCGGCATCACTGTCTTTACCATGCGAGATGTGGACGAACTGGGGATGGCCACCGTCGCCCGGCGTGCCCTGACCCGGCTCAGCCATCTAACCCGCATCCACGTCAGTTTCGATATGGATGCAATGGAGCCATCCGCCGCGCCTGGGGTGGGCACGCCTGTGACCGGCGGTCTGACCTTCCGGGAGGCCCATCTGCTGATGGAGATTCTGGCCGAGTCCCGTAAGGTGGCCTCCCTGGATGTGGTGGAGATCAACCCGATTCTGGACGAGGGCAACCGTACAGCAGAGCTGGCGGTGGAACTGATTGCTTCCATCTTCGGGCAGAAGATTCTATAAGGCCCGCGTTCCCATCGCTCCGCGTGGGAACGTTGGATCGACGCTCTGCGTCAGCAATCTGACCCACACAACAGGACGCGGAGCGTCCATTCAGAGCGCCCACGCAGGAGCGCTGGGCGCGAGGATCTTCACAAAACGGGTATCTCCAATGACAACAATTGCGCTTCTATCCCACGCACAAGCCCTGGCCGCGGCAGCAGGACTGGTCGAGATTCTCATCGATTCGGTGGACAACGGCGCATCGGTCGGATTTCATCGCCCCCTGGCCCCAGAGGAGGCGACCGCCTATTGGCAGGGCGTCTGTGCGGACGTGGAAAAGGGTCAGGTTTTGCTCTTGGCTGCCTATGCGGACGGTCAACTGGCCGGGACAGCCCAGCTACAGCCCAGCCCCAAGGCCAACGGCAGAAACCGGGCGGAGGTCGCCAAAGTGCTGGTACACTCCGCCTTCCGCCGCCGGGGCATTGGCCGGGCGCTGATGGACGCGCTGGAAGCCGAGGCTCGTCGCCTGGGACGGACAACACTTGTGCTGGACACGCGCCTGGGCGATGCTGGCGAACCGCTTTACCAAAAATGCGGCTGGACAAAGGTTGGGGTGATTCCAGCCTATGTGATCGACGAACACGGACAACCGGACGCAACGGTCATCTATTACAAGTTGTTATAGTCACTCTCCCGCCCAGGCGCGGAAAAACCGAGGAGAAATCGACCAATGGCCGATCCAACATTTGACACAAAGACAGCCCACCGCTGGTTTGCCATCGAACTGAACAACCATCTGTGGCCTGCATTGGAAGCCGGCCGCTGGTCCGCGGACGAGGCAGAGCAGAACATCCACGCCGCCCACGCTTCCTGCTACCACTGGATGCAGGTAGGCAACATCAGCCACCACGCCCGGGCCGAGTGTCTGGTGGCAAACGTCTACGTCGCGGCCGGTTTCGGCGAATCAGCTCTGCGTCACGCCCTGCGCTGCCAGGAATTGATCGAAGACAGCCCCTATGCCTTCGAGGATTGGGACTTCGCCTTTGCCTACGACGCGCTGGCTCGCGCCTGTGCGCTGACCGGCGACGCGGGGGAAGCAGCCAACTATTACCAGCGGGCCGAGAGCGCGGGGGCAGCGATTGTGGACGAAGAGGATCGGGAGATCTTTCTGAAGTGGTTTGCTGTGGGGAGGAAGTGAGCAGTTATCGGTAAACAGTAAACAGTGACCAGTAAACAGTCGGTGGATCGCCACTGCTAACTGCTAACTGCTAACTGCTAACTGGTGACTGGTGACTGCTAACTGGTCACTGGCAAAGAGGAGCCAATGCCGCATCAAAATCGAGTCACTCCCACATCCCAACTCATCGCCACCCCGGCCCGGGGCACACTGATGGGCAACCGGGGCTGTCTGCACAACGAACGGGGCAAGATTGTGCGGGATTTTGTGGGCAAGCGCTGGATCGCTTGCCTGCTGGAATTCGGAGGCCGCAGACGGGCAGTGCTGACGCCGGGGCGTTATACCGAGCTTTTCTTTCTGGACGAGGTAACTGCACTGGCCGCGGGCCACCGTCCCTGCGCCGAATGTCGGCGGGATGCGTACAACGCCTTCCGCCGGGCGTGGGTGGCCGCAGGGTTGCCCAGCCGGGGCAGCCTGCCCACCGCAGAGGAGATGGACACGCGCCTGCACACCGAACGGCTCAATGCCGGGGGCGGCAAGGCTACGTACCCGGCGCGGCTAGGTGATCTTCCCGCTGGTCTCTTTGTGGTGTTGGAGGGCAACGAGCAGCCCCACCTTTTTCACGACAGTCGCCTCTGGCCCTGGACACCCGCAGGCTACAACCCATCCTTTGTCTCAAAACCCACTGCCCAAATCCGACTCCTGACTCCGCCATCCATTGCAGCTATTCTGGCCGCCGGCTACAGACCGACAGTTCACACCTCTGCCCAGGGAGAAGCGTGATGTTTGTCCGCCACTGGCGTCATCGACCCACCGGGTGATGCGCCTGGCCGGATCAGTCTGCCTCCAAAAACTCCTCGACCAACTGTCCCACCGCCTCCACATCCGGTCGGTTCCAGGCGAACCAGCGCACACCTTCCATGCGCCGAAACCAGGTGGACTGGTGGCGCACAAAGCGATTTGTTTCAATGCCGATGCGCTCAATGGCTTCGTCCAACGTCAACTCGCCGCGCAAATGCTCCCCCATCTCCCGATAGCCAAGACTGGAAAGGGCAGGCAGATTGGGTGCATAGCCCGCGGCCAGCAAACGCTCGGTTTCCTGGGCCAGACCCGCATCGATCATCTGGCCTATCCGCTCCACAATTCGGGCGTGGAGAATCTCCCGCTCCACCTCCAACCCAATCGTCAAAATCCGATAGGGCGGCGGATTCGCTCCCTCCAACTCACTTTTGGACTGACCGGTCTCCAACACAATCTCCAGCGCTCGCACCACCCGGCGCACATTGCGCCCGTCGATCTGTGCTGCGCCCACCGGGTCCAGCCCAGCCAGCCGTCGGTGTAGCGCTTCGTGACCCTCTGCCGCGGCGAAGGCTTCCAGCTCAGCCCGCAGCACCGAATTCGGTGGCACCTCTGGGATGCGCAGACCTTCGGTCACAGCCCGCACGTAGAGCGCACTGCCCCCCACCAGAAAGGGAAGCCGTCCCCGCCGGTGGATGTCGTCAATGGCCGCGTAGGCCAGCCGCTGATACTCGGCCAGGGTCAGCGGGCGCTCCGGCGTCGTCACGTCCAGCAGGTGATGGGGCACCCGGGCCTGCTCCGCCGCGGTCGGTTTGGCCGTGCCGATGTCCATGCCCCGGTAGATCAGCCGACTATCCGCGCTGACAATCTCCCCGCCAAAACGCTCGGCCAGTTCCAGACTGAGGCTGGTCTTGCCCGCAGCCGTCGGGCCGAGGAGGGTGACGAGTGGCAGTTGAGGATTATTCACGGAATTCACTCGTTCGACAACAGGTGGCAGGTGGAAAGTTGCAGGTGTCGACACTACTCCCTTCACCATTCACTATTCGCAATTCACCATTCACTATTTTCTTCATCCCGTCACCCCTTCATCCGCCCACCGCGTGCCGTATATGCTCCACCGCCACTTCGCGCCCGCTGCGCTCCAACTGGACAGCCACTGCATCGATGCGCCAGGGACCCCGCCAGCCTTTTTCCTGGAGATAGTGGCCTGCCACCTCGCGCAGTTTGGCCTGCTTGCGCGGGGTGAAGGCCTGGCGGGCAGTGCCCAGGGCCGTACTGCTGCGGGTGCGCACCTCCACCAGCACCAACCAGCGGGCGTCGCCCTCGCCGCTGGCATAATCCGGCCCTATCTCCTCGGCCACAATATCCAACTCCCCGGCGGGGCAGCGCCAATTGCGCTCCACTATAGACAGCCCTGCTTCTTGCAGGATTCGCATAGCAATCTCCTCGCCGCGCTGACCGGTGGTTTGTCGGGGTGTAGCCATCGAATGCTCCTGACCGCTGGATGATGGGATGACGAGTACTTCCATCATCTCATCATCTCACTATCTTTTCGTCCTGTCCACCAAACAACACCGCCTGCGATCAATCCTGGCAGCCAAATCACCGCCACCACCAGCCCGGTCAGGCCAATCACGGAGATGATCATCACCGGCAGTTGGGAGAGTGTGTCAGCGACGATATGGGCTGCCAACGGCCCCAGGCAGACCAAAGGCAGTACGCCCCGGCTGAAGCGGCTCCAGGGCAGCAGGGCCGCGGGCAGGATGGCCCACACCACATACCAGTGCTGAAACCAGAAGCTTCCCACTGTCAAATAGAGCAGAGAGACCACCAGCGCCAGCGCCCACAATTGGGGATTACTTCCCCGCTCTGCCAGCCGCTTCTTCCAAACCAGCCAGGCGGGGATCGCCACGCCCAACAGGGCAAAGGCGTAGCTAGGCACGCTGACAATCCAAAAGCGCACGTACTCTTTGGGCAACCGGTAGCCCAGGATGGGCAACAGCCGGTCAATGAACTGTGAGGGCGAGTTGGCAACGTACAGCACCCGTTCGCTGAGCATCCGGGGCAGGGTTTCCCAACCGCCCAGGGGTTGATAGAGCAGCCAGGAGAGGGGCAGCAGCAGGGCCGCGCCGCCTAGTCCCGCCAGCAGCGCCCGTCGCAGGCCGATCTGCCCCCAAACCCACAGCCCCAACAGCGGCATCCAAATCAGCGCGGTGAGCTTCACCTGGGCCGCCAGCCCCAGGAGCAGAAAGGCCAGCACCCAGCCCTTTCGTTGAATGGCCCAGAAGCTGAGGAGGAGCAGCACCAGCATCAGCCCGTCGTTGTGGGCGCCCAGGGCCGAGGAGAGCAGGACCGCCGGGTTCCACAGCCAAAGCAGCAGCCCAGGCAACGCCCAGGCCGGCTGCACCCCCGCCAGCAGCCGATAGATCAGCCAGCCCGCCAACCCGGTCAACAGAATTGCCAGCAGCCGATAGCCCGTCACCCAGGCCATCAGGGCAGAACAGGCCACAGGTGATTGGGGGCAATCTGCCCTGTCGGGTGGGAAACCATCCACCGCGTGCAGCCAGCGGTTGACCGTCCACGCGACCCCGCCGCTGGCATACTCCCAGAGGGGGCCGTAGGTGTCCACATTCTCCTTCCAGGCCGCATAGGCGTAGAAGGCCATGCGTGGCCCGGCTTTGGGCGTCACCGCCAGGGGAGAGACGCCCTTCTCCACCTGCAAGCGCCCCCGATAGATATAATCGTAGATATCGTGGGAATCACCGCCCGGCGTGGCCCAGAGCAGCACAAACGACGCCGCCAGCCAGACAGCGATGACGACGAAAAGGCGAAGAGGGTAGCCACTGATGAACACGGATGAACGCGGATGACCTTCCTCCGCGCCCTCGGTCTCTCTGTGCCCCTGCGTTAAAAATATATCCGCCCCAGCCGTTGCTCCCCTTCTGCCTTCTCCCTTTGCCTTTTGCCTTCCTTCCTCCTCGCTCTTCCTCTGCGTCTCTGTCTCTCTGCGCCTCTGCGTTAAAATCCGCACTGCCAGCCAATACGCGCCGAAGAGCAGCAGATAGACCGCCAGATGGAACCATAGATTAGAAAGCACAGCCTGTTGGGGGGGATACCAGCCGCCCCGGGGCCATTGCAGCGACTCTGCCAGGGGATAGCGCCAGGCCAGCCAGCCATAGCCCAGGAGGGAGAGCAGGCCGAGACCGGTCAGTCGGGCCAAAGGGGAAAGACGGACCGGTTTCACAGACTCCACCGCACCCCGCAGTGCTGACAAGGCCAGGGCGCAGGATTCTCACCGGAGACCGCCGCCCGCAATGTCTGATAGCGTTCCCCGTGCCAGACACTCTCCAAAGAAGCCTCAAAAACATTGCCCAGGACAATATCGGGATAGTCGGGTGCGGCAAAGGGGGCGATGCAGCAGGGCAGGGCGTTGCCGTTGGCGGTGATGTACATCAGATTCCAGGGGCGCAGGCAGCCCTGCCAGGGGTGTTCCCCCTTCACGGCCACGCTTTCATGGGGTGTGGTTGCGCCGGAAGCCCGGAAGGTCATCCCCAGAGATGCGGCCAGTTCTTCGCACTCCCCAATCAGAGCCGCCTGAAATTCTGCCAGCGAACCGTAGAGGGACTGCTCCGCCGTCATCGTCGTATCCTCGGCCAGATGCTCGCCGTTGCCAAAGTAGACCAGCCGCTGCAAATAGACTTCAGCCACCCCCAGTTCCCCACCCAACCGCACAAAGTCGGGCAACTGGTGGATATTCTCCTGCATCCCCACCAGCCAGAGGGAGAGGCGGGGGGTAGTCCGCCCCCCGTGGCGCTGGACAAAAGCAGCCAGATTGTCCAGAATGCGGGGCAGGGCGTCGATCCCCCGCAGTTTGGCGTAGAGTGCCGGCGTCACCGCATCCACCGAGACCCGCAGCTCGTCCAGCCCGGCCTCTACCAGCGCGTCGCCCCGCTTCTGGTCGAGCAGCACGCCGTTGGTGTTGAAGAGAACGTGGCTGCCCCGCTCCTTCAGATGGCGCACAAAACGGGGCAGTTCCCGGTTGAGCAGGGGTTCGCCGATGCCATGCAGCACCGCCCGTTTAATGTCGGGCACGCTGTCCACAATGCGCCGGAAGTTCTCCCACGTCAGATGATTCTTGGCCTCAAAGGGCAAAAAGTGGTCATACGTCAGCGGACACGAAATGCAGAAAGAATTGCAGCGATTGGTCACTTCAATATACAACTGCTCCGGCAACGGCGGCGCGGCTGTGCGTTCTTTCAGTTCGATGATTTCCATAAACTCTCGCTTTTGATAAGAACAGAAGGACACGGATTGGCACCGATATAACGGATTTGCACGGCTGCACAGATTTTGGACGCAGGTTGCGCAGAAACAACAGATTCAATCCGCGGGAATCCGCCCGATCCGCGTCATCCGCGTTCCATTCCGAATCCGTGCAAATCCATCCCATCCGTGAATATCCGTGTCCTCTTTTTACCGTAGGGTTTTGCGCGCCCAAACACTGGCGATGTCCACCGCCGCAGTCAGCACAAAGTAGACGAGCATTGTCGCCGTAACCCGCCGATAATCAAAACTGACCAACTGCTCCTGCAGCATCCGCTCCAGCCCGCCTGCGCCCACCAGCCCCACCACAACCGTCGCCCGGATGGTCGGTAGAGGGTGAAACCGGTGAAGCGGGGCAGAGCGCGGGGCCAGATCGTCCGCATCATCTCACGTATCACGCCTCACGTATCACTTTTTACACAACAATCGTCGTGCAGACATTCCTGCTGCGCACCAAATCCATCGCCGGCGCGGCTTCCCAGGCCAACTTCATCTCTTCGCCCTGCACCCAGGGGCAATATTCGTCGTGGGCGTCCAGTTCGTGGTTCAGGGCGCGGCGGCTGGCGCACCCGCCCTGGCAGGGACAGTTGGCCGCGTGGCCGGGTGTGCGGCGGGCGTCCTGGAAAAAGGGGTGTTCCAAGATTGTTTCGCCCCGCTCCGTCAGATCGGCGACGGTGTAGGGCTGGGCATCACCCACGGGCCAATAGACACAGGGGATGATACGTCCGCGCATATCGAAGCGGATGCTGTTGCGTCCGCAAGGCGACTCCACATCGGGTAGCCCCATGGACGCCCGCACCAGCGGTTCGCTGCAACTGACCACTTTTCCGACGGAAAAGAGGCGCCGATAGGCTTCCCAGAACTGATCATAGGTCAACCGATAGAAATCCGAGCGCACGGCCTGATAGACATTCACCCGCAGGTTTGCCCCCACAGAGCGGGCCAGCCCTACCATCCCGTCCATCTGGCTGTAGTTGGTCGTCATCAGCGTCGCCAGGATGGAGACCGACTTGCCCGCGGTGTGGCAGCGCTCGATGGCCCGATGGACCAGTTCCCAGTTGCCCGGCCCGCGCAGACCGTCCTGCTGGGCCGCGCTGGGGTAGTCAATTGAGACTTCCAGATCGTTGAACATCCCCAGCAGTTCGTCGCTCATCGCTGTCAGGCTGTGGCCGTTGGAGGCGATGCTTAGTTTTACCCCCCGCCCGTGTAGATAGCGGACGATCTCCTCGAACTGGGGATGGAGGATATTCTCGCCCGTGCCCATGCCCATACTGCCCACGGGTAGGCTTTCGCAGATGGTTTTGATCTGCTCCAACGGCACCGCGTCGATGCGATCCGTGGGGCGATAGCAGTGGGCGCAGGCCAGGTTACAGGCGTTTGTCAGGCCGATACCGACGGAATAGGCCATTGATTCCTCCTTAAGAATGGAACGCGGATGACGCGGATTGGGCTGATGAAAGCGGATAAAAGGGAGACGGAACGGACAGATTTGCACGGATTTCTCTGCGAAATCTGTGTTCCTCTGCGAAATCTGCGTTTCCTCTTATTTGCAGGCTATGACAATATACTCATTTATCGACGCAAAAAACAGCCCTGCGGCCAAACGGCTGTCCAGTTCGCCCACCCAGCCGTCGTATTCAGACTGGTCGATCATTCCGTTTTGCAGAGCCAAGTCCCCGCAGCGACGCACACTGCCAAAGTGGGTCGTCGTCGCGTCCCGCCCGACAGTGACGAGTACATGCACGTCGGCCCTGGCCCAGCCCGCGGCCAGACACCGCCCCACCACCTGCCGCCCCATCCAATTGTTTCCGTCAATGGTGTCCGTGCGCCAGTCGAGAATGCGCCGGGTCAGGGCCCGGTCGCTGTGATCCAGCGCCAGCGTGCCCCAGTCACATTCCAGAATCCCCAGCCGTCCGCCCGGCTGCACTACCCGGCGCAACTCGACAAGCGTTGCGTGAGGGTTCTCCACATGCAAGAGCGTGCGGGCCATCGCGCCGCCGTGGAAACTGTCGTCCGGGAAGGGGAGCGTTGCGCCGTCGATCTGCTCATAGCGCAGGTGGGCCGGGCCGCCGCAGGATCGGGCAAAGTCGAGCATCACCCTGCTGATGTCAGCACCGACGACCTCGCCCATTTCGCCCACCAGCGGGGCCAACCGTCGGGCAATCACACCTGTTCCACATCCAAAGTCGAGCAGCTGGTCACCGGGTTGGGGCGACAGGACCTCCACCAGCCCGGCGTGGGCCTGACTCTGGTCGGGGATGTCGGCCCTGCTATTGATAAAACGGGCCAGAGACAGGGCTTCTTCGGGTGGCAGACGATCCGGGTCGATCCAGGGATTTTTCATTGGCTTTGCCAGGCATAACGAAAGGTGACGCGCAGGATGCGATAGGCGGCGAAGACGGTACCCCTGACTGTCCCGCCCACTTTGGATTGGCCCGCACTGCGCGGACGGTAGGAGACCGGCACTTCGATGATCGTGGCTCCCCGGCGAGCGCTTTTCACCATCATTTCCACGGGCCAGCCATAGGTACGCTCGCGCATATCCAGCGTATGCAGAAACTCCCGCCGGATGGCCCGGTATGGCCCCAAATCGGTCAGCGCCAGCCCGTAGAGACGGCCCAGCAGCCAGGCCACCAGCTGGTTGCCAAAGAGTTGGTGGGCCGGCATCGCGCCGGGTGCCAGACCGCCGCGCAGTCGGGTCCCCAACACCAGATCGGCCACGCCGCGCTGGAGAGGCGCAAGTAGCCCGGGCAGTTCGGAGGGCACAAAGCTGCCGTCGCCGTCCATAAAGACCAGCAGATCGCCTGTGGCAGCCTGGACGCCAGCAGCACACGCATAGCCGTAGCCTCGGCGTGGCTCCGTCACCACTCTGGCCCCGGCGGCGCGAGCCGCATCCGCTGTGCCGTCGGTGGAGCCGTTGTCCACGACGATCACTTCGTCCACACTGCCCAGCGGCACTTCGGCCAGCAACGGGCCAATGCTGCCCGCTTCATTCAGCGCGGGGATGATCAGCGAGCTTTTCACAGCCCGCCATCCCTGGCGAACCAGCCGCGGGTGTGGGCTGCCACGGCGGGGGGCAGATGGCGCAATTCCTGGCGCAGCCGTTCCAGTTCGGCGGCGGTGTCCACGTCGTACCAGGTGGGCAGCAACGCCACGCGCAACCCCAGTTCTTGCGCAATCGCCAGGCTGTCGGCCAGCACCCGGGGCGTGCTCATCTCCACCTCTCGCAGGAGGCGGGGCTGGGGCCGGGTGAGGCCGACCAGATAGTAGCCGCCGTCGTCGCAGGGGCCAAAGACCACATCCGCGCCCTCGTCCAGCCGGGCAAAGGCTTGCGCCAGATAGGCGGGGGGCAGGGTGGGGCTGTCGCTGTCCATCACTACCGCCTGGGCCGCGCCGTTGCCCAGGGCATGGCCCAGCAGATTGTCCAGACGCGCGCCCAAATCGTCGCCCTGCTGGGGACGCAGGGTGAAATCAGGGGCCAGCCCCCGAAAATAGTCTTCTTCCCGCTCGGGCAGATAGACAATCGTCCGCTCCACATCCGGCACAGCCCGCATCAGCGCCAGTGTATCGCCCAGAAAGCACTCGTAGAGCGCGGCAGCCTGCGCGCCGGTCAGGGGCGGGCAGAGGCGGGTTTTGGTCTGCCCGGCCGCGGGGCGTTTGGCAACGACGGCTAGAAAGCGGCTATCCACCGAATGGTTCATCGTATGGGTCATCAAATCAGTTTCCAGGCTCTATCGATAATAAAGAATAGGACGCAGATTTCGCAGAAACAACGGATTGTCGCGGATAAGAATCCGCGACAATCCGCCCAATCCGCGTCATCCGCGTTCTATTCTTAGCTCAGCGCCATCAGCAGTTGGGAGAGGCGGTTGCCCTGGGCCGCGGAGACCGAAATTCGGCGGCGCAGGGCCGAGTCTACGCCAAAGATCCGTCCCGGCGCAAGCCCCAGCAGCACAATCGAGAGCAGTACAATCGAGCCGTAGGCCCATTCCCATTCGTAGGGGCGGGGGATATTCGCCAACCCGACCCAGAGTTGGGCTGTGATTCCAATCGATACCAGCGCGCCAAAGCGGGAGAGAAAGCCCAACAACATCGACAGGAATATCCAGAACTCAGCCAGCCAGATCAGCCAGCCGAAGAAGGCGATATTGGGGATGATCACATTGTCCAGCAACAGGGCATTGGCCTGGGCGAGGGGGGCAATGTTGAAACCGATTTTGGGCAGACCCGCCGGGCGCATATCGGTCACCAGCAACTGGCGGTAGCTGGGCGCGTAGATGGATTCCAGCCCCATCCAGTAGCAGAGACCGCCGCTGCCGTTGCCATCCCAATAGTTGGGCGCGGGCGCGGCGATGGGGAAGGCAAAATCGTTTGTGCAGCCAAAGCTGGGGGGCAACTTCCAAAAAAGCTGGGTCAAGAAGAGATAGGCCAGCCCCAGGCGGGCTATGACAATCGTAATTTTGCGCAGACGTTCTTCCCAGGCGGGTGCGACGAGATCGGCGGTGGTTTGCATTGACGGCTCCTATGAATTGTGGGAATTGCTACGAATATAGCCTATGGCCTATTTCTGGCCGATCTGTTGTCCGATTGTGAACAGATTCTTACGTCTTGCGCAGCCGGGCCGCGTGGAGAACAGCGATGACCGTCATCCCATCGCGGATTTCGCTGCGGACAACCATCTCCAGCACTTCGTCAAAGGGAAAGACCGCTACCTCGAAAAATTCCGTGTCGTCTGGGGGCAGGGCAGCCCGGGCCAGATCGTAGCCCAGATAGAGATGGGCTGTCTCATCACAGATGCTTTTGGATGTGTAGTAGGTGCTGACGGGGACCAGGCGTTCGGCGGTATAGCCTACTTCCTCCCGCAGTTCGCGCAGGGCCGCGGTTTCGGGAGACTCACCGGGTTTGACGCCGCCGGTGGGCATCTCCCAGCGCTGGTTTTCGCCAAAGACGTAGCGGTATTGGCGCACCAGGGCCACCTGATTTTCGTCCACAAAGGGCAGCACCCCCACACACTCGCCAAAGGTGACAACGCCGTAGACCGTCGTGCGTCCGTCTGGCATCTCGGCAATGTCCTCGCGCAGACGCATCCATTTGTTGGCATAGATGGGTTTGGAGGAGCGGGTCTTCCAGGGAACAGGCGGCATAGGACAAACTTCGTCTTTCGGTGAAAAGGCGATTGAGGGGATGTTCACACTTGACGAGCCAGATGGCGTACCCGATTATTCCGTTCGGCGGCGAATTACTCTGTGGGGAACTCTACATATCCTAGCCGATTGGGGAGATTTTACGCAAACAAAAAAACTGCCAGGTTTCGGAAAACCTGGCAGTTTTTACAAAAGTCGCCAATCATCAGTAATCAGTAGACATCCTTGCCCGTCACGACAAGACGGATAACTGATAACTGTTCACTCTCTTACTGCCCGCCTGTATCCACCGTCGGCACAATGCCGGGGCCGGGCAACACAATCGTCGGGGTTGTGCCTTCCGGCACGAAGATCACTTTGTCCGTCTGGTTGAGTGCAGATGCGTTGGCCCGGGCCATCAGCAACGTCACATAGGCGGGCATGGAGTTGTATAACTCAGCCAGAGCGCTTTCGCTGGCAATTTCCGCTTTGGCCAGTTCCGTGGCTGCCTGGGCTTTTGCCCGGTTAATCTCCAGGTCCTGCTGGGCAGCGAAAAGTTCATTGTTCTTCTCGGCTTCGATCACCACCCGCTGGGCCTGTACCCGTTCCTGTTGCAGCTTGGCAAGGGTTGTCTCCTGGCGGGCCTGCTCCTGGATACGGCTCTGGGCTACGCGGATTTCACCCTCTTGCTTGGCCTGCTCGGCGTTGGCCTGGGCGCTGGCACGCAGGGTATCCTGGGCGGCCTTCTCGGTTTCCAGGCGGCTCTGCACAATGGCATCCAACGCTACCTGCACAGCCGGTGAGAGAATGACATCGGGCACGACCACATTTTCGATGGTCAGACCGTAGTTGGCGGCAAGTGCGCTGACTTCCTCGTCAATGCAGGCGCGCAGCACATCGCGTGCAGCGCCCACCACATTGTCGTCAAAGGTGCGGTCACCCACACAGACTTTCATGGCCTGACGGGCCAGGTCCTGCACACGGGAGCTGGCTAAGTCATCGTCCAGATAGATGCCCCGGTATTGTGCCCAGAGGGTGCGCAATGTGTCTTTGTT
>CAMDQF010000162.1 GCA_945905745.1 Litorilinea aerophila | reverse complement strand
CGCTGAAACTGCTGGCTGCTTTGATCCGTAGAATTTGTTCTTTCCGTTGGGCGATTGTCATCAGGGTTTCTCCTTTGCATGGATTTTCCCTGATTATTACCCCCAACCTGCTCTCAGTCAATGTGGCGAATAATTCGTGACACTAACGGCGAACGGGCGATTCTGGACGGACGGCTCTCCACCTCTGGGCAAGTGGCCTCCGATCCGGCCATTTTCGCTGCATCGGTGGAAACCATCGCACTGACCGACGAGCGGATGGGTGGTACGCGGGGCAGTGAACTCTATCGGGTAGTGTTGACGGCGATAAGTCCCGGCCGGAAGGGAACGTGGATATATCGGGTATCGTAGGTTGGGTGAATGCCCCGGACACAATTGGCCCTGCCCGACCAGCAGTGCAGTCATTCACTCAACAGCCGTGCGGTCGAGTTGGGTTCTCACCGCACCTGTGAATGGGTATTCACGGATCCTCGGCGGTGGGAAGCCAACCTACAATTGTTTGCTCTTTGACAACGACCAACAATCGGCTACACTGGACAAACCACGGAACAGACGAAATACGCTGAAAATTCTGTGTCTTCTGTGGTTGTCTGTTTGCCGTTGATACAAGACACAGTGGTTCAACCTGAATTCGTGTGGTTAACCCGCTGGGTTTCGACAGGCTCAACCGGCGCTGGTCTTGGCGGCTCTGCGCTACCAGGTGAAACCCCAAAGAGCCGACACAGTCAAGAACGGGGAACAAAATGACCGTCGCCGTCAAACCACCCAAGACCTTCACCCCCGATGAATATCTGGAGATGGAACGAAATGCCGTTCAGAAAAGTGAATACTATGCGGGCGAAATTTTTTTGATGGCGGGCGCGTCGCCCAACCATAACCGCATCGCGGGTAATGTTTACACTGAATTCAATACGGGGCTACGCGGACATACTTGCGAAGCCTTCAACAGTGACCAGCGCTTATACGTCAAAAAAAATGGCCTTTACACCTACCCGGATGTGATGGCTGTCTGCGGGCGCATTGAATACGACAACCGGAACAGCGACGCCATCACCAACCCCGCGTTGATTGTGGAAGTGCTGTCGCCCTCCACAGCCAACTACGACCGGGGCGGCAAGTTTGAACTCTACCGGGACATCTCCTCTTTTCAGGAATATGTGCTGATCCACCAGGACAAAGTACACATCGAACATCACCGGCGGGACGAACAGCGGCGCTGGCTGCTGACCGAATACAAGGATGTGGATGCGTCGCTGCTCTTTGAATCCGTCGGTATTTCCATTCCCTTGCAGCGCATCTACGAACGGGTGGACTGGCTGATTGGCTGATGCACCCCTCGCCGCTGATGGGCGGCTGACGGCGATTGTCGATTTTGAATTTGCCGGGCCGGATGTGCGGGCGCTGGATGTGGCCTCGGGTTTGTACTTCTCGCTACGGATATGGAATGGAGACGATTTTTGGTCGCGCGGGCAAGCCTTTGGCCGGGGCTATTGCCGACTGGCCCACCTGACGGACGCAGAACGGGCCGCGCTCCCCTGGCTGATGCGTCTGCGCAACGTCGTCTCGAAAATCTTCTGGCTGGGTAAGTCCCTGGCTGAGGGAACGACGGAAAAGCAGGTATCGGATAGCGGGGATTTGCAGGGGTTCAACCACTGGTTGGCGGGGAGTGAAGGGCAAGTTCTGAGCCTTTTTGAAGGATAGAACGCTGACGACGCGGATCAGGTGGATCAGAGCAGATAGGAATCTGTGATAATCTGCGCCATCGGTGGACTGTTTTCGTTATCCGTGGATATCCGTGTCCTTCTTTTTAGGAGAAAAATATGCCATCTATGGCCCCATCTATGGCCCCATACGTAGTCGGACACCGGGGCGCGGCAGGCGTGCAACCGGAAAACACCCTCGGCGGTTTTGAATATGCCATCGGCTTGGGCTGTGAATATGTGGAGACCGACGTCCATCTGAGCGCAGACGGCCATCTCGTCATCATCCACGACGATACAGTGGACCGCACCACCAACGGCAGCGGGCGGGTGGGCGAGATGACTCTGGCCCAACTGCGCGCTCTGGACGCGGGCCAGGGACGCCAGATTCCCCTGCTGCAAGAAGTGTTGGATCTGGTGCGCGGGCGGGCCATTCTGCTCTGCGAACTCAAAGGCCCCTTCACCCCGGACCCGGTGGCGAGGGCGGTGATGGCGAACCGGATGCAGGAGAAGGTCATCTTTACCTCCTTCCACTTTGGCCGCCTGGCCCGCATCAAGCAGATCGACCCCCGCTTGCAGATCGGGGCCACCTTTGGCGATCCCCCCGCGGACGCGCTGGAAGAGGCCATCGCCCTGGGCGCGCAGACCGTGGGCATCCACTACCCGAAGATGACCGAAGAATTTGTGGTGCGCGCCCGGCGGCTGGGGCTGAACCTGCGGGCCTGGAATCCTGACGAGGAGGCCGACATCCAGCGGATGATCGATCTGGGGCCAACGGGGATCAGCAGCAACCGGCCCGACCGAGTGATGAAGTTGTTGGGGCGGCCATGAAAATCACGCAAATCACCCTCACCATCCTCCATCTGCCTGGCAACACCTCTCTTTTTTCCCTGGAAGAACAGGGGATTGGTCTGGATCGCCGCTGGGTTCCGCGCAGCCAGGGCCGCGCGGATGAGCACATCCACCTGCTGCGGGTGCAGACCGACGAAAGCATCGAAGGTATCTGCACCGTCGGCGATGCCCGCTACACCCAATTGCGCCGGGCCGAGTTGGAGCAATTGCGTCTGCTCTGTCTGGGCGAAAACCCCTTCGACCGCGAGCGGCTGGCCGAGAAGCTGACCGCGGCCACGCGCGGGATGTTCTCCCGGCCCGGCTGGTGGGGTGCTTTCGACAACTGCCTGTGGGACATCGTGGGCAAAGCCGCGGGGCTGCCTGTACACGCTCTGCTAGGCCGGGCGCGGGAAAGTGCGCCGGCCTATTACAACAACCGGAGCGACGGGCTGGAGGTGATGCTGGAGGATACGCTGCATGCGGTGGAACTGGGTTTCCCCGGCGTGAAGGATCACTTCCGCCGCGCCGCTGCCGAGAATATCGTCTGGCAGCAGGCCATGCGGGATGCGGTGGGGCCAGGGATTGCCCTCTTCCACGACGCGGCCCTGGCCGATTACAGCTACGCCGACGCCCTGCGGGTGGGGCGGGCGTTGGAGGAGCTGGACTTCCGCTGGTTGGAAGAACCCCTGCCCGACGCTCGCCAGGGGGAGTTGCAGCGGCTGGCCGAAGCGCTGGACATCCCCGTCCTGGCCTGTGAGACGCTGATGAACGACAGCGACCTGAGCGCCCGCTGGCTCATCTCCGGCGCGACGGACCTGCTGCGGGCCAACGCCCGCCACGGCACCACAAACATTCTCAAACTGGCCCATCTGGCCGAACTGTACGGCACGACGATTGAACTCAATGGGCCGGGGGGACTCTTTGGGCTGGTCCACGCCCATCTCTGCGTCAGTCTGGGCAACAGCAGCTACTACGAATACTTCCCCGGCGGCACACGGGACGAAATCGGGTGGCAGATCGGTCTGCTCAACCCGCCTCTGCCCGAACGGGGCTTCATCCGCCCACCCGATACGCCCGGCTGGGGCGCGCAATGGGATTGGGCGCAATTGGAGAGTTGCACTGTGGAGGTGTTATGAGCCGTTTGACCCCACCCTTTCAGAGTCCGATCTTCTATTCCGTGCAGAATGAAGATTATCGCACGGAGCTGGCTGCACTGGCCCAGATGGAAAGGCCCGCTCCTTTGCGGGTCCTGCTGGTCGCCTCCTCCGGCGAAAACGCGCTTAGCCTGCTCACCCAGGAAAGGGTCGGCCAACTCTACGCCGTGGATATCAACCCGGCCCAGCTTCATCTGTGCGAGCTGCGGCGCACAGCCAGCGCGCATCTAAGCCGGGACGAACAGTTGACACTGCTCGGCGCAGACCCGGCTACGGTTGGCCCGATGGGCAGCAGCCAGCGGCTGCATCTTTACGACCGACTGGCCCCCCATCTGCCCGACGTGGCCCGGGCATTTTGGGAAGAGCGCCAGGGGCAGGAGATCGCCTGGGGCATCCAGCACGTAGGGCGTAACGACGCCTTGATGCACGACATACAGGAGAAGCTGCAAGCCGCCGGTTTTGCGCCTCTGCTGCGTCCGCTGGCGGACAAAGAACTGGCGGACTGGCAGAGGGTCTATACGGAGCTGATGACCCCCGCCTACATTCGGGAGACTTTCGGAATGCCCAGCGAAGCCCTGGCCGCGCGCATCGCCGGGATCGCTGGCTATCTGGCCGAGCAGCACTTCCGGGCCTTGCAACAGCCCGAGGCCGATCACAACCCCTTTCTGACGACTGCCTTTGCCAACCGCTACGCTACCGCGGCGGGGGAAGCGGGCCTGCCCCTCTATCTGCAAAAGAGCGGTTGGGAGGCCCTGCGCCGGTTGGGAACAGAAAACCGTCTGCATCTGCTGGCGGGCAGCATCTTTGAGCAGATGGGGAAGCTGGCGGCCTCGGTTGGCCCCTTCGATCTGATCAGCATCTCCAACATTGCCGACTGGATGAGCGACGAGCAGTACAGCGGGGCTGTGGCGCAAATTGCCACCTCTCTGGTCGAGGGAGGCGCGCTGCTGGCGCGCACGGGTACGGGCAGCCCGATGATTTTGGAACAGACAGGCAAGCATCTGCGGATGGACCCGGCCTTCAACCGTCATCTCTCCCAAACCGAGCGAGGGCCCTGGTTCCGCACAATTGCCGCGGGTTTTCGGGTCTGACGAAAGCCAATAATGTGACAAACCATTCAGCCCAGGCCGGGTCATAGGGCTGCACCAGCGAAGAAGCCATCATCGCTTTATCTCCATTCTCACCAGTCGTCCGGCCAAATCCAGCGCTTCCTGTCCGCGGTTGGCTAGAATCTCGTCCAATCGAGCCGGGTTTTTGTGACGGAGCGCGCTGGGCGTATAGGCCCGGCCCTGAATGTCGTGGATGCCCCAGGCCCGGCCCTGTCCATCCAAAAAGGTGCCCCAGTCGAAGCAGCCGTCCAGGGCCAGATTGGCCTGGGCCAGCCGCTCCACGGGAAATTCGGCCTCGTAGCCGTGGCCCCTGTCCCACACATCTTCAAAGGAGTCGGCCAGAACGACTGTCCCACTCGGCTCGTCCAGCCGGTTGACCAGCGCCCAATGGGCGTCGGCTGGGCGAAATGTTCTTTCGTCTTCTTTTGACTGGCGTGCCGCGGCCACTTCCTCGGCTGTTGCTTCGCCTTTGTCCTGTGCGCCCAGCAGCCGATAATAGATGTCGTAGCTTTCCGGGCGGGCAAAGGGGACGATCAGTGCGCCTCCGTTCTGGAACCCATCCTGGATGATCGTCAGCAGTTCCGGCGGCGTGGAGAAGGCGATTGTGCTGGCGGTAAAGAGCGGCGTATTGTTCGCCGAGATGCCCCGGATCAAGTCAAGCAGCAGATCGACGGAAAGTACTTCCCCGATGAAGGTGCGGGGATCGGCTTTTTCCAGCCGGTCCAGTTCTTCGATAATAGTCGCTTCGTTCTTCTCATCACAACCCAACTGCCGAACAGCAGCCAGAATGGCAAAGAGGCCACAGTTGGCCCCGGTCTGTACGGGAATGCGCTGAAGGGCGAGCAGTTGCATTGGAGAGTCCTGACGATGGATGCTATGCCGGACAATCGTACACGCCAGAGAGAGGAAGGGCAAATGGAGGCCCGGCAATCAGTCATTTCTCATTTTTTCGTTCCTTCCTCTTTCCTTCCCTTTCACCCACTGCCCCCACCGAAAATGGGTGCATCCCAGATCGGGGGCAACGCTGCGTCGGTTGCAAACCGACGCCTGCTACGGGAAGTGCGTTGAAACGCACTGGAACGCCGCCGCCCAACCCGTTTCAACGGGTTTCTCGTACCAGACGCCGAATTGATTCGGCGGATACGTCTCGCCCCGATTCTGGGACACACCCCCGAAAATTGACCTTTTGTCGTCCACACCCCCGCCGTGTTAGAATGCGGCTAACTTCACCGTCTCATTTCTCCTGCAATCCCTCTATTCTGGTGATTCTATGGCCGAAAAAGCCGCCTATCGCTATGATGTTTTTGTCAGCTACAGTGAACAGGACGCCGATTGGGTGCTGGATTGGCTCCTGCCCCGCTTGAAAGAGGCGGGGCTGGTTGTGGCCACTGGCGAAGAGTCGATCCGGGCCGGAGTTCCGAAGTTGGATGAAGCCGAACGGCTCGTCCGCGAGAGTCGCAAGGTTTTGGCGATCCTGAGCAAAGCGTATGTGGCTGACAGCGCCACAGATTTTGAGGGCTTGCTGGTTCAGAGTCCCGATCCGGGTGCGCGGTTGCGCCGGTTGATCCCTGTAGAGTTGGAAAAAGCGGAGCCACCGGGACGTATCGCGCTGTTGGGCGCGGTGGATATGACCGACCCGGAGCGTCGGCAGGAGCAGTTGGGCCGGGTGATCGCCGCTGTGCAGGGAACCGACGAACTGCCCGAAATCCGCTACGAGCGCATCCCCGACGCGCGGACCCGTTGGTGGGAGTTGCGCTGGTTTCAGTTGGCAGGCGTGGCCTCGGTGCTGACACTGCTGCTTGTGGCCTGGTGGATCTGGTCCCAGCGCCCGCCGCCGCCGCCCACCGCCATGCCCGAGAACAGTTACAACATCGCCTTTGCCCCCTTTGCTCCTGCCGACGCCGTTGACACAGACACCGCCGCCGAAGGGCTCGGGCGGGCCGACGAGATCGCCGCTCTTTTGCAGGGACAGACCGATGATCTGAGCCGGCTGGTCAACCGGCCTGTGACTGTCTGGGGACCAGACAACGGCGTGCCGCTGATCACCGCCACAGAGGTGGAAAGCCGCACGACGGACCTCAACGCCAATCTGCTGGTCTATGGCACAATTGCACGCCTGCCCGACGGCAACTGGCAGTTACAGCCACTCTTCTACCTTTCCGACCGGGCTGCACAGAGCGCTTCGTCGGAGCTGGCTGGGGAGTTGCAGGGCAGCCATGCCCTGGGCAGGGCCATCCGCTACAGCCCGAGCGCCGAGTTGCAGGGGGACGCCAACGCCGAGGTTCAACGGCGTATGGAGGCTCTGCGCCTGCTGGTGCGGGGTTTTCTCTACTACTCGGACGAGAGCAGGGACGGCTACGCCAAGGCCCTGCGCGAGTTTCAGGCGGCTGCCCAGACAGAGTGGGGACAAGCCGATGACGACACGGGCCAGGAGATTCTGCACTACTTTCTGGGCGGCGCACATCTGCAACAGTTGATTTTTGCGGTGCAGGAGAATGCCTCCATCGACCAACGCCGGGAGATTATTTACAGTGCGCTGGACGGCTACGAAAAGGCGGTGGAACTGAATGGTGACTACCTACGCGCAGTCAATGGTCAGGCTGCCGGTGCTGTGCAGTTGGCCCGGCTGGCCCAGGTGGAATCGGGCAGCACCTGCGGCTGGGATTGGGGCTGGCTGGACGAGGGCGAACGGGGCTACCAGAAAGTGCTGGACGCCGCTCCCTCTCTCAAGCAGCCCGGCGACGACGTGGACCTGAATGCCCATCTGGGGCTGGGGCGCATCGCCTTCACCGGTGCCTTCTGCCGCCAGGCCGACGAGTGGGAGAGCGCCCGCCAGCACTTCGATGCAGCCATCGCCCTGTACGAGAGCGAGCAGCGTCCGTCCCAGGCGACGAAGGCGATTCTGGCCTACCGGGAAAGGGGACATGTAGATTTCTTCAACCGGGACGATCCGCCCCAGGCTGGCAGCGAACGGCTACACGCTGTCATCGGCTTCTACCGTGCTTCCGTCGCCACCGGTGTGGTGCGCGGCCGGGAACAGTCTCTGCTCATCTCCCGGGATTCTCTGATCTACCTGCTCCAGGCTCTCTGCCAGGACAGGCAGGTGGACGCGCTCAAGCCCACCCTCGACGACTTTCTGATCCATTTTGCCGAACCCGACGAAGTACGTGAGTTTGTAGTCAAGAATGCGGCCTTTGCTGGCCGTCAGGAGGAATGTCACAATGCCATCACCCAACCCTAGAAGCCATTTCTTGCGCCTGCTGCTGGGAGCCGTCGCTCTGCTGGCCGCGGGACTGGCGCTCCTTTTGCTCCAGCCCCAGGGTCCGGGATACGCCGCACCGCCCTTTGTGCCAGATGCCAGCCATCGCACGCCCACACGCACCCCAACTCCTACGCCCACAGGTAGAGTGGGCGACAATGCCACGCTAGGAGCAACGGACGATGTCAATATCGATCCCTTCATCGGTTTTGAGTCAATCCCTGCGCTTTTGAGCAATGTACCCAATCTCTGCCAGGACACAGTGGTTGCCCCCGGCGGCGAAGCGTGGGTACTCTCGGAGAGTTCCTTCTCCGTCGGTGACTCGGACAGGAGCGCCACACTCTATGTGCAGCGCTGCGTGGGCGATTTCCAACCCTGGAACGACAGCGGCGCTTCTCTGGACAATTCCGGTATCTTCCAGCCGTTGCCTTCCGCAGCTCTCTTCCTGTCCACTGCTACGCCAGAAAGCCCCATTGCCCGCATATTGCTGTTGTCCCCCGACGCCTTACAGGTTCTTGCCACACCGGTCCCCCTGGATCGTGCGCCGGTGCTGGCCCCCATCTTTTCGGCACCCCTGGTTCCCATCATCCCCACCATTGAAGCGCCAGAGCGTTTTGAAGAGATGGCAGAAACCAGTGTGACGTTGCGTCTGCCTGACGGACAGGAAATCACCCTGGAAAACGCTGGCTTTGGCCGCCCGGATTTGTGGAGCTATTCCTTCCCCATCGACAGCCCCAGCGGCGTCTACGAGGTCGCTCTCTCGTCTTCCGGCAACAGCCAGACCCGACAGATCAGCGTGTGGGGAGTGGCCCGCATTTATGCCACCGACCGCGACGGCAATTTGCAGAGTCGTTTTCTCACCCCTGGCGCAGCCTTGATCAACTTTGTCGATTTTGCGGAGGGCAGCGAGGTAGCGGTCATACTCTACCGGGTGGTGGAGACCTTGACTGCCAATATCTTCAGTTCCAATGCCCTGGCCGAGGTGGGTCGCTGGACCTTCACCCCAGGCAACCAGCCCAGTCGGGAGCGTCTTTCCCAGCGGCTCGATCCCGGCATCGGACCGGCCTACGGCACCTTTGTGCTGCTGGCCTGCTACACATACGAATGCAACCAGATGCCCCGCATCGAAGTAAGCGGACAGCGGGTGGTTTGGCCGCAAATGGTGCTGGGGTCGGTCTACATTGAGGCGGATGCCTCTGTGTTGACTCTGCCCAACAGTTTTCAGACCGTCCGCTTTGCGCCGGGCGGGATCGACGCTGTGGTAGAGTTGGCCCTGAGCGACAGCAACCCGGCCGGTTATCAACTCTCGGCCAACGCAGGTCAGCAGATGCGTGTGCAACTGGATACACCCAATGTGCAGGTCTACGTGCTGGACCCCTTCGGCGAACTTCTGCTGCCCGTAGGCCAGGGCGTGGCTGCCTGGGAGTTTCTGCTGGCGCAGAGCGGCCAGCACCGGCTGATCCTCTACGGTGTGGAGGACGGCCACATGACGATCACAATTCCACCGGGGAGCGGCGCGCCTGCCCAGCCCACGCCGACGCCGACGCAACCACCTGCGCCGCCGTCCTCTGGTTCGCTCCACGATGTACTGCTGGAAAAAATGGCCGCAGCCAGCACACCCAATGAATTCCCCAATCTGGCCAACGCGCTGGTAGAGCATCTGCTGGCCCATCTCTCCGACTTTGACCAGACAGGCATCGGTTCAGGTGCGGTGATCGACGCGCTGGGCCAGACAGATGTGGGCGATAGACTCAATGGCATTGTCCAGAAGGTGTGGGGGGATTGGAATCAGGTGAGTCGGGAGCCGCTCAACGACAGCCCAGCCGGTCTGTCCCCCTTCCGTCAACTGGTGGTGCGCATGATCCAGGGCAACATTGACACACTTTCCAGCCAGGAGCAGCGGGCCATCCTCAGTTGGCTCACCCGCAGCGAGAATCTCAGCGTCTGGCGCGAGAACCCGAACGCGGTCATCGGCGCCATCAACCGGGAGATTTTCCCGTAAGGATAGGACGCGGACGACGCGGATTCAGCGGATAAAAGCGGATTGAACCGCCTCTTTTATCCGCTGAAATCTGCCCAATCCGCGTCATCCGCGTTCCATTCTTCTACCCACCAGGAGTGAGTTTCTATGCCGGTTCTTGAAAACGCCCACGGGTTGGTGGTGGGGATTTCCAACTATAAAAATGTGACCAAACTCTCACCCACAGTGCTGCGGGATTCGATGGAAGTCTACAAGACGCTCATCGACCCGAAGGCGTGCGCCTATCCCCCGAAAAATGTGACGCTGCTCCAGGACGAGAAGGCCACAGGCCAGGCCCTGCGCGAGGCACTGAAGAAACTGGCCGAGACGACCGACGGCAGTTCGACCGTCACAATCTATCTCTCCAGCCACGGCGGGCGTATCGACGAGGGCGAATATCGGGGTGAGTACATCGCGCCGGTGGATGCCCAATACGACCCCGCGGACCCTTCCAAGCTGGCGGCTACGGGCATCTCCGGTGATGAGTTCACCGCCAGCCTGGAGGCCATCCCCGCGGCCAAAGTGCTGGTACTGCTGGATTGCTGCCACGCGGGCGGCATCGGCGAGGCGAAGGATCTGGCCCCGGAGAGCGGGCTGGTCAAAGGCTTCTCTCAGGAGATGTACGACCGGTTGGGCCGGGGGGAAGGACGGGCGATTCTGGCTTCGGCCCGGCCCGAAGAAAAGTCGTACATTCTGCCCGGCGATGATCACAGCCTCTTTACAAAACATCTGCTGGCCGGTCTGCGCGGGGGCGTGGCTGGCGAGGACGAGTTTGTGCGGGTCTTTCGGCTTTTTGAATATGTCCAGCCGCGAGTGACCGGACAGCACTCCAGCCAGCATCCCCGCTTCAAAGCCAATCTGGGGGATAACTTCCCCGTCGCCTTCTACAAAGGGGGCGAGGAGAAGCAGCTTGCACCCCAGCCGGCGGTTGCCGAGGAGGAATTTACCTACGACCTCTACATCAGTTACACTGATAAAGAACCGGATGCGTCGTGGGTGTGGGATACATTTATTCCAAAACTGAAGGCGGATGGTTTCGATCCCAAACGGATCGCTGTGGCGGGAGAGGTCAGAGAACCTGGCGTTACGCTGCTTTTGGAGGCCGAGCGGGCGCTGAAAAGTTCTAAACGCGTGGTGATGGCAATGTCCAATCAGTATTTCGACGATCCACGCGCTACATTTGATTTCGAGCTGGCGCAGGATTTGCAGGTGCGCCAGGAGAATTTCCGACTGCTGCCAGTAATCTTTGCGCCGGGGATCGACGAAAATCGTATCCCGGATCGCATCCGAATGTACACGACCAGTGATTTGTCGAAACGCACGGAAAGTCGTACACAGACACTGATCGATGCGTTGAAGCGCCCTTTGCCGACGCGGTGAGAGCCAGGTTTTGTGGACGCGGAGCGTCCAGGCGGCGTTCCCACGCGGAGCGATGGGAACGAGGAATCAGCATTATTTCAAGGAGTTGTGAGAATGACCCATCTATTTCTGTTTCTCGGCGCGTTGCTGGGCGGGTTGGCCGTCGCTCTGGGCGCGTTTGGTGCCCACGCATTGAAGGCCCGTCTGTCCCCAGAGCGGCTCGTCACCTTCGAGACCGGCGTGCGCTATCACTTTTATCACAGCCTGGCCCTGCTAGCCGTCGGTCTGGTACAGTTCAACCTCCCGCTTGCCGGGAACGCTGCCCTGGCTGGCTGGCTCTTTCTGGCCGGAATCGCCCTCTTTTCCGGCAGCCTCTATTGGCTGGCGTTGGGCGGCCCCCGCTGGCTGGGACCAGTCACGCCCCTGGGCGGGCTGGCGCTCATCGGCGGCTGGATCGCCCTGGTGCTGGTAGTAGCCTGACCGCTGACCGCTGACGGCAGACGAAAGACGGAAGACGGAAGACGGAAGACGGACGTATAAGCCCACCTTTCGTCTTTCGTCACCAATCACCCAATCACCCAATCACCCAATCACCCAATCACCCAATCACCCAATCACCCAATCACCTGACTCCTATGCCAAACACACTCGTCCAAGAAAAAGTCGCCCAATCCATCGCCATCCTCAACGAACTGAATATTGACTGCTGGCTCACCTTTGCCAGAGAGAGCGCGGCGGGCATCGACCCGGTGCTGCATCTCATCTACGGCCATCACGTCACCTGGCAGAGCGCGTTCCTGCTTTTCCGCACAGGTGAGCGCATCGCCATTCTGGGCCGCTACGATGCGGACAATGCCCGCAACAGCGGCGCCTACGACGAAGTGATCGGTTACGATCAGGGGGTCAGCGGTCCCCTGCTGGAGGTTCTGCGCCGTCTGAATCCCCAGCAGATCGCCCTCAACTATTCGGTCAACGATGCCCACGCCGACGGTCTGGGCCACGGCCTCTATCTGCAACTGCTGGACTACTTCCGGGATACACCCTTTACCGAGCGCGTCATCTCCGCCGAGCCGATTGTCATCCGGCTGCGGGGGCGCAAGACGGCTGTGGAGGTTGAGCGCATCCGCCAGGCCATCCGCACGACATTTGAACTCTACAACCGCACCTATGAATTTGCCGACGCCGGGATGCCCGAACGGCAGATCGGCGCGTATATGCATGAGCAGATGGACGCCCTCGGCCTGGAGACCTCCTGGGAGCGGGCCAGTTGTCCGGCGGTCAATGCGGGGCCAGACACGCCCATCGGCCATCTCGGCCCCGGCGATATGCGGGTGGCCACAGGCCAGCTGCTTCACTTCGACTTTGGCCTGTGCGAGGAGGAGTACTGCTCGGACATCCAGCGGGTGATGTACTTTCTGGCCGAGGGCGAACGCCAGCCCCCCGCGCCTGTGCAGAGGGCCTTCGATACGGTGACACGGGCCATCCAGGCCGCGGTCGATTTTATGCGCCCCGGCGTGCTGGGCTACGAAGTGGATGCGGTGGCGCGCAAAGTCATCACCGACGCCGGCTACCCGGAGTTCCGCTACGCCACCGGCCATCAGGTGGGGCGCAGCGCGCACGACGGCGGCGGTGTCCTGGCTCCCCTCTGGGAACGCTACGGCGACACGCCCCGGATGGCCCTGGAAGCGGGTCAGGTTTACGCGGTGGAGCCGGGTCTCTTTGTGGAGGGCTATGGCTATATGGGGATCGAGGAGAATGTGCTGGTGACAGAGACGGGCGCTGAATTCTTGGGCGAGCCCCAGCGGGAGTTGGTGGTGAAGTAAAGCAAGTGGCAGGTAGCAGGTGGCAGGTGGTAAATGATGATCGAAAGGGCGTCGCCAATAGCGACGCCCTTTTTTGTAAGTGCTAAGTTAAAACGACTCTATAGCGGCGGATATTGGGTAGCGCGGATGGGTCTGCGCGACACGAGACAAATCCGCGCTACCTGGTTTTGAACAAAAAATGAGCAAAAAATGAGTTGGAGTGTGAACAGTGAACAGATGGATAGTATGGGTAGTCAGTCAATACCGATAGCCGTTACTGTCTATGTTCATCAAAGGAGACCCTGAAATGTTCCGCCCAATGCACACCCGCTCCCATTACCTGAACCGCTATTCACTCGTTCTCCTCGTCTTGTTCTTCAGTCTGCTGGCGACATTTGGCGCTGCGCAGGCGGCCCCCCAGACGCCAACGACAGGCCCAGGCCCAGTGATCTATGTGCCAAACGAAGGTTTTGCGATTACCACTCTGCGCGATTCCAACAGCTACGACCTCTTGGGCAGTGTTGCCATACCCGTAGCCAACACATCCGCCATCAACCACAGCGCGGATGGCGCTTTGCTCTACAGCGTTTCGCGCGGTTTTAACCAGCAATCCGAAGTTGTGGATCAATTCTCCGTTATCGATCTGACCACACAAAGTCTGCTCGGCAGTGTGGATTTGCCCTTTCGTGGCGCCTCTCATTGCACGGCATCCACAGTCGTTGCGCTGCCGGACAACAGCAAAGCCTACGTGGCCTGCGAAGGCAATGGCTTTGTCGAAGTCATCCACATGAATTTGGCTCTGGGGGAAGTGACATTGGGCACCCCGATCTACACCGGCTGGCCCAAATCGGCCCAGTACGTCAACGGCTCTGTCTACGTATCCAACACGCAGAGCAACACGATTACGCGCATTGACCCCCTGACCGATCAGACCGAAGTGGTGGTCGCTACCCATCCCTTTATTATCCAGGATGCGGTGGTCGATCCCTTCCGGCCCTACGCCTATATCATCCACATCTTCAATAACCGCATTCTCATCGGCGATACCAACACCCACGGCGTTGTGGGCACGCTGGACTTCGCCGGTCAACCGATTGATCTGCTTCTCTCGCCCGATGGAGAACGGCTCTATGTCACAGTAGACAACGGCGAAGGCAACGGCCAGGATCACATCGCCGTCGTCGAAGGGCTGGGCAGCGCACCGTCAATCGCCACTACGATTCCGGTGGGCGTGGCCGCGACCTATCTTGCCAGCAATGACGAGGGCAGTTGCGTCTTTGCCTGGGACTTTGTCAACGGCGTCAACGGCACCTTTGGCAGCCGGCGCATTGACGTAATTGATACGGCCACCGCGCAACTCAGCGCGCAGCCGGTTGTGAGCGGCGGCGATGCGGACGGTGATTTTGTTGGACCCGGCGCGGTCTCCCTGGCCGTCTATTTCGAGCCAGACAGCAACAACCAGAATACGTTTAGTGTCGGCGAAGGCGCTGGCTCCATCCAGTTGCTCGTGCGGCGCGGCTGTTCTTCACAGGGCACAGTGCAGGTCAACTATGCCACCCAAGCGGCCAACAATGGCTATGATGCAGCCGTGGCCGGGGCGGATTTTGAAGCGGTCAACGGCACGCTGACCTTTGCGCAAGGTGAGTTGACGAAGATCGTTGAAATCCCGCTGATCAACGACGACCTCTATGGCGGTTAGTGTCACGAATTATTCGCCACATTGACTGAGAGCAGGTTGGGGGTAATAATCAGGGAAAATCCATGCAAAGGAGAAACCCTGATGACAATCGCCCAACGGAAAGAACAAATTCTACGGATCAAAGCAGCCAGCAGTTTCAGCG
>CAMDQF010000161.1 GCA_945905745.1 Litorilinea aerophila | reverse complement strand
ATCGCCCAGGGCGATCTCACCTCTCTCGTTTTCAGGCATGGTGCTTGCCGGTCAGCTATTTGTTCAAATCTGTAGACGGCCCATAGTGGCTGTACCGGGCATTGATGAGTACCTGCATTTCGGAGAGACTTCTGCCATCTTTCACCATTGCCATCACGTCACGCGTGATGTCGATACAGATACCTCAGAAGACGGCGTGATTGTCATATTCGGTCACCTGTCCCGGCCCACCGTCCTCTGCCACGTAGCAGTCGTAATTCGAGGCGTGGCCGATGCCATTACATCCGCAGAAGCAGGGGATCGCCAGCAACAGTTCTTTGTTGGCGATGGCAAAGCGGTAGGCTTCCTGCACCTCTACCGGCGCATCTTGCAGGCTGACCGGAAGCTGGGTGGCCGGAGCCATCTTCACTTCCTCTTTGGGTCCGCTGCAACTGGAGGCCACCAGCGCCAGCAGCAGTACAAGCAGAATGAATGATCCCCGTTTCATTTTGGCTCTTCCTGTGGGAACAGAGACCGCACAAAAATCAGTCTTAGCAGGCTCAAGCATATGCAAATGCCCCGCGGGCCGGAACACCCAGATGGACAGAGAAAACCTAGCCAAGCGAACAGGTCCGTTACAATTGGTGCCCTACCCCAAATGCTCTCACAATTGTTCGCCTATAGTGGGAGTCGTGCAAAAATCAGATTTGCAGTATCATTGCCAATGGTTGGGCATTAGTCCCTGTTTTTCAGCAAATACATCATCCCAGAAAGAGCTTTTATGCAACGCTACGCAATGACCATCAAAGTCAAGCCCGAGTGGGAAGAATCGTACAAACAGATTCACGCCCACACCTGGACCGGTGTGCTGGAACGGATTACAGCCAGTAACATTCGCAATTATTCCATTTTTCTGCGCGACGGCTATCTCTTCGGCTATTACGAATACATCGGTGATGATTTTGCCGGGGATATGGCGAAAATAGCCGAGGATCCGATCACCCGGGCCTGGTGGCAGTTCACCGATCTCTGCCAGGAGCCGGTGGAAAGCGCAGCACCCGGCGAAAAGTGGGCACCGATGGAGGAGGTCTTCCATCTCGACTGAAAATGGCACAGATTTTCACAGTAGGAACGCAGATTTCGTAGATTTTTATTGGAATGCCCGGGGACCTCTGTTAGAATTCTTTTGTTCCCTGCATTCATTTCCACTGCCTTCGTCAGAATCCCATGGCCCACAACTCATCCGTTATCCGTTTGGACAATCTGAGTAAGATTTATACCGTTGCCGAGCGGGAGGCTGGGCTGGGCGCGGCCCTGCGCAGTCTTGTCAAACGCAAGAGCAGGGAAGTGCGCGCAGTGGACGGGATTTCATTTGATGTGGCAGAGGGGGAGATCGTCGGTTTTTTGGGGCCGAATGGTGCGGGCAAGACGACGACGTTGAAAATGCTCGCCGGTCTTCTCCATCCCACCGGCGGTGATGCCACGGTTTTTGGCTTTCGTCCCTGGGAGCGGGAGCGGGACTATCTGCGCCGGATGACGCTGGTGATGGGCCAGCGCAACCAACTGGTTTGGGACATCCCGGTGGCTGATTCCTTCGATCTGAACCGGGCCGTCTATCGCATCCCCTATGAAGAATTTCGCCCAACCGTCGCCAATCTGACCGAACTATTGGAGCTGGGTCCCCTGCTGCAAAAGCCCGTACGCAACCTCTCTTTGGGCGAGCGGATGAAATGCGAGATCGCCTGCGCGCTGCTGCACAGCCCCCGTGTACTCTTTCTGGACGAGCCGACCATCGGACTGGATGTGACGATGCAACGGCGCATCCGCAGCTTTGTCAACGAATACAACCAGCGCACAGGCGCAACGGTTCTGCTCACCAGCCATTATATGGCCGATGTAGAGGCCCTGTGCAAACGGGTGATCGTCATCCATCACGGCATACTGCTCTACGACGGCAGTCTGACCGGGTTGGTCGAGCGCTTTTCTCCCTTCAAAACCGTCACCGTCGATCTGCTCAACGGCGGCGCTGAGGGTGATCTCTCGATGTACGGCGAAGTCGTTGCCCGCAACGATGCTTCCGTCACCCTGCGTGTGCCCAAAGCCGAGACGGCCAGCGTCACCGGACGCCTGTTGCGCGAGCTGGAAGTGGCCGACCTGACTGTCCAGGACCCGCCGATTGAGGATGTGATCGAGCACGTCTTCAACCAACCGGGTGCGTAGTGCGTATTGCGTACTCCGTAAGTAATGCCATTGGTGGTACAGACGGATATCACTTGCGGTGTTAGCAGCACTGATCTCACGTCTCACGCTTCACGACCCTCTGCCTGACAAACCAACGCAATACGCACTACGGAATACTTCCCATGTCCGCCTATCTCTCCATCTACAAAGGTTATTTCAAGACATCCCTGGCCGTCCAGTTTCAATACCGGGCGGCGATGTTCATCTGGCTGATCGGCGGTGTAGTGGAGCCGCTGATGTATCTTGTGGTCTGGACGACAGTTGCGGCCCAGCAGGGCGGTAGTGTGGGGAGTTTTACTGCGGGGGATTTTGCAGCCTACTATATCGCGATGATGCTGGCGAACCACGCCACATTTTCGTGGATTATGTGGGAGTATGACTACCGCATCCGCTCCGGCGATTTCTCAACGGTTCTGCTCAAACCCATCCACCCCATCCACAGCGATATCGCCGACAATTTGGGCTACAAAGTGCTGACGCTGATCGTCTATCTGCCGGCGGTGGGGCTGCTGGCCTGGTTCTTCCAGCCCACCTGGATTTTCGTCGGTTGGGCAGTAGCCGCAACAATTCCGGTGCTGATTCTGGCCTTTCTTATGCGCTTCTTTCTGGAGTGGGGGCTGGCGATGAGCGCCTTTTGGACCACCCGCACGGGCGCAGTCAACCAGGTCTATTTCGTCCTTCTTCTTTTCTTCTCTGGTCGGCTGGCCCCGTTGGAACTTTTCCCTCAGCCTGTTCAAACATTGGCCGCGGTGCTGCCCTTCCGCTGGATGCTCTCCTTCCCTGTGGAATTAGCCCTGGGCCGTCTCTCTGTACGCGATGCGCTGATTGGTGTAGGCGTGCAATTGGCCTGGATCGTCGTCGGCTTTGTCTTTATGCGTACAATCTATCGGACAGGGATTCGACGCTACGCGGCTTTTGGCTCGTAATTCGTAGTGCGTCGAACGAAATCCTACCGCTACACATCACCCTTTCCGTTGCAATTCATTCAGACGCCCCGCCGCACGGGCATCTGTTTCCCCGTCAATCACCGGCAGGCCAAACTGCTCAATCGTAAAGCTGGCTGAGACCGCGCCGTAGAGACCGGCCAGCCAGGGATCGCCCGTCTGGGCATAGCCGACCAGAAAGCCACCGCAATAGCTGTTGCCTGCGCCGGTCACATCCACCACATGGGTGGGCACCACAGGGATGCGCCAGCGCTCCTCTGCCGTCGCCACCAGGGAACCGGCCCCGCCCATACGCAACGCTACCAGCGATACACCCATTTCCAAAAAGCGGTCCACAATCGCGTCTGGGTCATTTATCCCCAGGAGCAAGGACGACTCCTCCCAGTTGGGCGAAAAGATGTCGACCAGGGGCAGAAAGGCCGCGAATTCGTCCAACTTCTCCGGCGTGAAATCGGAGGGGGGCGGCTCGGCCAGAATCCATTTAACCCCACCGGCGCTCAGATGGCGGGCAAAAGCGGGGATGTCTTTGGCTTCGTGGAGCAGATGAAAACCGACCGTAGTCTGCCACTCGGCGGGAATATCGCTGAGAACGGGTTGCAGCCGGTAGAAGTCGGACTCGGAGGTGCGGAAAATCTCCGTGCGGTGCTGGTTGAACTCAAAGATCTGCCAGCAGCGGGGAGTCGGGTCCGGATTGGCCGCGGCTCGGTGCAGGGCAATCCCCGCCTGGTCAAAAGTCGCCAGAATCTCTGCCGGGCAATTTGCGCCATAGCTGGCAATCAGCCCCACACTTTCCGACCAGATGCGCATCCCCCACACGCTGTGGGTTCCCGAACCGCCAGGCACACCCATGCGCGTATCCCCGGTGGGAAGCACAATATCGTCGATGATCAGACCAGCAATGGCAGCGAAGTCTGGTCCCTTCATCCGCCCAACCCCTCGATCATCACCCGAAAGAAACGCGCGTAGTCGATGTCCAGCCCCACATGGCAGTTGGGCGGGTTGCCAGTCTGGCCCTCCACATCGCAGACGGTCATCCCCGCGGTAAGGGTTCCCGTCGTCTCCACATCCACAAAGCAGTGGGTCGTCGTCAGCATCCCCGGATCGACCACCGCGGCCACCGCGCAGGCGTCGAAAATCTGCACCCCCGGCTTGCCCCAGCCCACCACCTCCCGCTGCACGCAGAAGTCGAGCAGCTCGCCGGTGATGCGCGCCCGCTCGGCTGTCAGTCCATTTATCTTCGCCGCATCCTCCGGCGGGATGAGGGCGCGGCCGGTTACGTCCAGCCCCACCATCGTAATCTCCCAACCCGCCTGCCAGACGATACGGGCGGCCTCCGGGTCGATCCAAATATTGAATTCAGCCGCGGGCGTCATATTGCCCCCGTGCAACGCGCCGCCCATCAGCACCACTTTCTTGACCTTTTCCACAATGCGCGGCTCCTTATAAAGGGCCAGGGCGATGTTTGTCAGGGGGGCCAGGGGGACGAGAACGATCTCCCCGTCCGATGCCATCAACGTATCCACCAACCAATCCACCGCATAACCGGTAGTAGCTTCCCGGTGTTTGGGAAAGCGGAAATGCTGATTTTGGGCGTCAGTGGAGCCGCCCAACTCCCGCACCAGCGGTCGCCAGGCCCCGGCATAGACCGGAATATCTGTGTAGCCCGCTGCGTCGAGAGTGCGCAGGGTATTGTCCGTGGTAACGGAGAGGGGCGCGTTGCCGGCCACTGTCGTCACGCCCAGGAGTTCGATCTCCGGGTGGCCGGCGGCCATCAGAATGGCGACAGCGTCGTCGTAGCCGGTGTCAACGTCGAGGATGATGGGTGTGGGCATGGGTTTCTCCGGGAGATTAGGGATTGGGGACTGGGGATTGGAGATTGGGAGAAATCGCTCGTAGTCGTGTGTTGCGCTCGTTTGGCGTGGCCTTTTCCAGAGCGTGGAGCGCGCCAAAGCCTTCGATGACGAAACTGGCGGCCACCGCACCCCACTGGGCCGCGGTGACGGGATCGCCGCTTTCGGCCAGGCCCACGGCAAAGGCCCCGCAGAAGGCATCCCCCGCGCCGGTTACGTCTACCACTGCTGCGGGCAGAGCGGGGATGGGGGTGAAGCTGTCGGTCGTCTGCTGGTAGACCAGTGAGCCTTCCGCCCCCAACTTCAAGACGACCACCGGCGCGCCCGCCTCTGCCAGCCGCCGGGCCATCTCCTGGCGAGACGCTTCCGGTCCAAAGAGCAGGCGGGCTTCGGCTTCGCTGGGCAGAAAGGCGTCACACAGACGCAGCACTGCGCTCACTTCCGCCAGGGGGCGCTTGCCGATCCAAAGGCCGGGGTCCAGGCTAATTTGGGGCACGCCTGCGCGCCGGGCCTCTCCCAGGCAGGAAAGGGTTGTCTCCCAGGAAACGGGGCTGGCGTGAAAGGCCCGCTGGGGCCAGCAATCGGCAGCTATTTCCTCTCCCATCACCCGCAGGGGAAGGTAGATCGTCTCCTGGGCGTCGGCGCTGGGCTGGCTGTAGCCCCGCAGACCGTCAGGCAGGGGCAGCCCCAGGGCCTGGTAGTGGCTCTCCGGGTTGCCCTCGTCCCGGCTGCCGTCGGCCCGATGGGAAAAGAATGTGCGCTGGTCCACCGGCTCTGCAATGGGAATCACGCAGCCGGTGTCGATGCCGTGGCTTTCCAGTTGGGCCAGCCAGCCGGCGGGAAAGGTCGGCCCGCTTTTGGCGAGTATGCCCACCTGGCCCGGACGGCTCCACAGGCGCGCACCCACCGCGGCAAAGGTCGCATTGCCACCAAGGAGATGCGCACCTGTGCGTCCTTCCGGGCTGATCAGATAATCGACGCGCAGACCGCCCAGGCAAATAAAATCAGGCATAGGGTTTGGGAAATGGGATGCGTGTAGGGTACAAAGAGAGTTGACAGATGATAATGGGATGACGGATAGTTCACACCCCCATCATCTCACCTTCCCACCATCCTGTAGGAGAAGCGTTGTGACACAGATCCCAGACAGCCACAAAGACATTTTCGAGAAAAAGAGCTTTGCCCACTTCGCCACCAGCGAGGGCGACATTCCCCAGGTGACGCCGGTCTGGGTGGAGTACGACGGCGAACACATTCTCATCAATAGCGCTGTCGGTCGCAAAAAAGACCGCTCCGTGCGCAAGAACCGCAAAGTTGCCCTCAGCGTCCAGGACCCGGACAACGCCTATCGCTACATTGGCATACAGGGCAAAGTCGTGGAGATTACGGAAGAGGGCGGCACAGAGCATATCCACAAGCTATCCCACAAGTACAATGGCCGGGACTACCCAGAAAAGGCTCTCGTCGACGCCACACGGGTCATCTACAAAATCGCGCCCACCCGAGTCTGGACGATGGGGTAAAACACGACCGCGGACGGCGAGTGAAGGCAGATACGCGGTCTGCGGTCCGCGGTCTGCCGTCCGTTCCTCCTACAGCATCCCCATCAACAGATCGAGAATCCCAAGGAACTTGAAGATCGAATAGACCACCACCACAATCAGCAGCCAGCGCACGTATTTGTTGGCGTTGGGCACGCTGACCGCAAACTTCGCCGCGGCCCAGGCGCCGATGCTCTGGCCCACGGCCATCAGCAAACCAATTCCCCAATCAATCCGCACAGGGGAGAAGATGAAGACGATCAGCGCCACGACCGTCAGCGCCAGGACAATCACCAGTTTGATGCCGTTGGCGTGGGTCATGGAATAGCCAGCGCCCAACACCATCGCCGACAGAATAAAGACCCCCACACCGGCCTGTACAAAGCCGCCGTAGGCCCCAATCACAAAGAAGAGGACCAGCACACCCAGGCTGGGACGTCCCGCTTTCACTTCAGATTGTTGTCGCAGCCACTTGTCGGGGTTGACCAAAATCGTAATCAGGATCATTACCATCATCCCGCCGATGGCAAATTCCATCTGATCGTTGCTCAGAATCGTAGCAATATAGGTGCCCACCACCGCGCCCAGCATCGCAGGTACAGTCAGCCAGAAGGAGCCACCGATGTCAAGCTTTTTGTTGCGCTGATAGGTGGCAATGCCCGCGATATTCTGAACCAAAACACCGACCCGGTTGGTGGCGTTGGCAACACCCGCATCCAGGCCAAGAAAGACAAGCATCGGCAGGGTCACTGCCGAGCCGCTGCCCGCCAGTGTGTTGATAATCCCAGCGGCGATACCGGCCAGGATGGCGAGGGCGAATTGGATGGGAGTGATGTCCATTGGGCGGGCCTTTTGTGGGGGGATTGGGGATCGGGGACTGGGGGTCGGGAATTCCCAGTCCCCGATCCCCAATCCCCAGTCTCTACAAATTCGGTACGATCTTTGCCAGCCGCTCGACGGTCTTTTCCAGATCCGTCATGTGGGTGGCGAAGGCAAAGCGGACGTACCCCTCCCCGGCCTGGCCAAAGGCGACGCCGGGAGTGGAGGCGATCAGCCCGTCTTCCAACAGCCGCTGGGAAATTTCCAGGCTGCCCTTCTCTGTGTGGGTAAATTTGGCGAAGAGATAGAACGCGCCCTCAATCGGGCTGCTTTCGATGCCGGGGATTTCGTCCAGCGCATCCAGCAGGAAGGTGCGCCGCCGGGCATAGGCCGCCGTCATCTCGTGGACGCAATCCTGGGGGCCGTTGAGCGCGGCCACCCCCGCCGCCATGGAAAAACTGGCCGCGGAGGTGATGCTCTGGGTTTGGTAGGAGCGAGCCAGTTTGGCGATGGATTTGGGCGCGGCCAGCCAGCCCAGCCGCCAGCCTGTCATGGCATAGGCTTTGCTGAAGCCGTTGATAATCAGCGTGCGTTCGGCCATCCCCGGTTGCGCGGCCAAAGAGTGATGCACTTGGCCGTCGAAGAGGATGTGTTCGTAGATTTCGTCGCTGAGGACGTAGAGGTCGAAGTCTTTCGCCACCTTCACAATCGCGTCGATTTCGTCCTGTTGCAGCACCCGGCCTGTGGGGTTGTTGGGGGAGCAGGCCATAATCAGCTTTGTCTTTGCAGTGACGTGGCTGCGCAGTGCGGCCTCGCTCACATGGAAGTTCTCGGCGGCGGGCAGGGCCACATGCACGGGCACGCCGCCGTTCAACTGCACCATCGGCGCATAGCTGACCCAGGCCGGGTCGAGAATCATCACCTCGTCGCCGGGGTTGAGGGTAGCGGCCAGACCGGCGTAAATCGCCCACTTGGCCCCCGGCGTCACCAGAATCTGATCCGGGGTGGCGGTGACACTATTTTCCCGGGCCAGTTTGTTGACAATCGCTTCCAGCAATTCCGGCGAGCCAAAGCTGGGCGGGTAGTGGGTGTCTCCCTTACGAATGGCCTCGAAGGCGGCTTCCTGGATGTGTTTGGGCGTGTCGAAGTCCGGATCGCCCCCGGCCAGATTGATCACATCTTTGCCGGCGGCGGCCAGTTCCCGCCCCTTCTGCATCATCGCCGCGGTCACGCTGGCGGGGACGGAGGAAATGAGTGTGGAGAGTGGTTTCATCTTCTGATTGGAACTCCTATGAGTGGCTAAACTGGTAAGTAAAATTTTTCTTGACATCAACCGGCGAACGTGCTACACTGACATCGCCAGTGGACAAAATTCGGCTCCATGCCGTGAAATTGTGGGATTACGGTCTGCACAATTCTATATCCCTGGCAAGCCATTATCTGGAAGGGCCGCTAATGTTAGCGGCCCTTTTTGTGTGTAATAGCGGCCGTAGGGATGTTCGCGCTTGTCGTCTAAATCCTGAACCAAACGGAATTGGGGCCACAGAAAGTCAAGATAGCGATCCTCTCGGCGTTCGTAAAATCGTTGCAAAGCCCAGAGAAAATAATCTACAGCCTGTAGCCCGCCACTTAGCGCTGGGGTCTGGGCAACCACATTGAGAGTTGATTTGCTTTGGATTCCCCAGCGGTGGGCAAATCGTTCTTGCGCGATCTCCAGCGCCGTTCGCAAGGCAATAGTCCGGTCTTGCGCTCCCCGCTTGGAGAAATGGACGGTATAAGCGTCGTCTTTATGAAGCAGCCCCTTGAACAACGCCCTTACCATATAGTCATACAATTCATTTGGCTGGTAGCGGTACTTCCCATCCCTTTCACGCCGTTGAACTGCATAATCGGCGACAGTGCTTTTATCGCGGACAACGGCGAAAAATCGAAGGTCTTGCTTGCTGAGATAAGCGAATGCTTCGCGCCGTACTTCGGGAATATCATCCTTGGCGTGAAAGGTTAAAGCCGTTTTGCGCGCTTCCGGTTGCATGGAAGGGATTTTCCTGAAGTAAGGGTCGGCAAGCAATTGCGTTCGAATAGCGTTCAATTCTTGCGAAATGTGATCGGGATCGGGAATATCCAGAACGCCAAGAATGAAATACCGCGAACAACCCTTTTCGCCATAGAGCAAGCGACCCTTCCTGTTAAAAAGATTGGCGTCACCTGCCTCATCCACAAAATAGTGACGGCTATCTTCTCCCCTCTCGTCGTCCCACGCAATATCGGCCACAATCCCGCTCCCATCACAAATTTCTGGCTAACTCCCTTTCAGCACATCCGCAATCGCCTCGCACAGATAGTCCATATTTCCTTCGGTCATCCCGGCCACGCTGATGCGCCCGGAGCCGACGATATAGACGGCGTGACGCTCGCGCAGCGCCTTCACGTGGGCCGGGGTCAACCCGCTGAAGGAGAACATTCCCCGCTGGCGGGCGATGAAGGAGAAGTCCCGGGTCACGCCCTTTTCGTTGAGCGTCTCCACAAAGAGATGGCGCATTGTATTGATGCGCTCCCGCATCTCGGCCACTTCCTGCTCCCAGCGGCGGCGGAGCTCCGGATCGCCCAGAATCGTGCGCACAATTTCGCCCCCGTGAGCTGGCGGGTTGGAGTAGTTGGCCCGGATGCAGCGTTTGACGTGGCTCAGGGCCGCTTCGGCTGCCTCGGGCGTGCGGGCGACGAGGGTCAGCGCGCCGGTGCGTTCGTTGTAGAGGCCAAAGTTTTTGGAGTAGGAGCTGGCAACGAATAGCTCGGGGCAATGTTCGGCGACGATACGCACGCCCGCGGCGTCTTCGTCCAGCCCGTCGGCAAAGCCCTGATAGGCAAAGTCCAGCAGGGGGAGCAGCCCCCGTTCGCTGGCCACTTGGGCCACCGCCTGCCACTGCTCCGTCGAGAGGTCCACACCGGTGGGGTTGTGGCAGCAGCCATGCAGCAGCAGCACATCCCCCGCAGGAATCTGGCGAATCACCGCCAACATTGCGTCAAAGTCCACGCCGTTGGTGGCCGGATCGAAGTAGGGATAGCTCGCCACTTTCAGCCCGGCGGACTGGAAGACGCTGGGATGGTTGGGCCAGGTGGGATCGCTGATCCAGACCGTCGCGCCGGGGCTGATTTCGGAGATGAAGTCTGCGGCCACCCGCAGCGCACCCGTGCCGCCGGGGGCTTGGGCCGTCACCGCCCGGCCACTGGTCAGCACCGGGTGGCCTGGGCCGAAGACCAGCTCCTGGCAGGCCGCATCGTATTCGGGGATGCCGTCGATGGGCAGATAGCTTTTCGTCTTTTCCCAGTCAAGCAGCCGCCGCTCGGCCTCTTTGACTGTTTCCAACACAGGCGTCGCACCGCCCGCATCCTTATACACACCCACCGCCAGATTGGTCTTGCGGGGGTTCGGGTCTTTCTTAAAGGCTTCGGTCATGCCCAGAATGGCGTCGGGCGGGGCAGGGGTAATGGCGTCGAACATAAGGAAGCGTCCTTTGGCTAAATTGATGAATACCTTCGGAAACGTGTAGCGTGAAACGTGAGATCACTCGACGTACATTCACGTTTCACGTTTCCGGGTGATAGCTAATTTCCGTCCACAAAGAGATCGACGAACCCGAACTTCTCCACATCCACCAGCCCTTTATCCGTCAGCTTCAGCTTCGGGATCACCTCCAGGGCCATAAAACTCATAGCCATAAAGGGGTCGTGGAGGGGGGAACCGAGTTCCGCGGCCGCGGCCAGGAGTTCGTCGTAGGCGGCGCGCACCGCGGCCACGGGCTGGTTGCTCATCAGCCCAGCCACGGGCAGGGGCAGCCGGGCCAACACCTGCTCGCCCTCGGCAATCGCCAACCCGCCACCCATCTCCCGGACGGCCTGGGCCGCGCTCCACATCGACCGATCATCCGCGCCGATGAGGACCAGATTGTGGTGGTCGTGGGCGACTGTGCCTGCCAGCGCGCCCCGGCTGAGGCCAAAGCCCTGGATAAAGCCCAGACTCTGGCCGCCCCTGCCTGTGTGGCGATCGATGACCGCCATCTTCAAAATATCCCGGCTGGGATCGGCCTCGGCCAGCCCGTCCACCACCCGGGCCGGCAAAATGCGCTCTTCTGTGACTAGCTGATCTGCCAGGGAGCCAATCACCCGCACCCGTTCGCCCCGTGCGGGAATGCGCAGGTCGATGGCCTCCCACTTCACCCGCATGGTCTGGGCGATGGCTGGGGGGATGGCCGGGGATGTCAACACCACGCCTGGCGCGATGCCTCCCTTTTCCGCCACCAGTCGCCCGCCCGCGTAGACCTGCCGGGCCCGGGGCGCGGCCAGGTCGTCGAAGATCATCAGATCGGCCAAGCGGCCCGGCGCCAGCGCGCCCCGGTCATGCAGGCCGTAGCACTCGGCTGTGTTCAGTGTCGCCAAGCGAAAGGCGATGAGCGGATCGACGCGGTTGGCGATGGCTTCCCGCAGCATATAGTCAATACTGCCCTGATCTAACAGATCCCCAGGCTGGCGGTCGTCGGTGCAGAAGCAGATGCGCCGGTGATTGGCCGGGGTGATCAGGGGCAGAAGGGTACGCAAGTTGCGGGCGTTGGTGGCTTCCCGGATTAGAATGTAGAAACCCCGGGCCAGCTTCTGCGCGGCCTCCTCGACTGTGGTGCATTCGTGCTCCGTCTGCACCCCGGCCGCGGCGTAGGCGTTGAGCCGGTGGCCGCCGAGCGCTGGCGCGTGGCCGTCTCGGGGTCGTCCCGCAAAGGCAGCGATCTTCGCCAACACCGCCGGGTCGCCGTGGATGACACCGGGAAAGTTCATCAGCTCGGCCAGGCCGTGGACTGTGCCTTCGGCCAGAAGCGCGGCCAACTGATCCGGGCCGAGGGTGGCGCCGCTGGTCTCCAAATGGGTGGCGGGCACGGCTGCGGGAGCCATTGTCACTACCCGCAGGGGCAGACCCCGGCTGCTTTCGGCCATAAAGCGCACCCCGGCCAACCCGGCCACATTGGCTATCTCGTGAGGGTCGGTGATGGCAGTGGTGACACCGCAGGGCAGCACCGCCGCGGCAAACTGGGCAGGGGTACACAAGCTGCTTTCGATGTGGACGTGGGCGTCGATCAGCCCCGGCGCGACGTAGGCACCCCGCAGATCGACGATCTGCCGCGCCCGATAGCCCGGCCCGATGCCCGCGATGCGCTCGCCGTGGATGGCAATGTCGGCCTCTTCGATTGTGCCAGAGAAAACGTTCACCAGCCGTCCGCCCCGCAGGAGCAGATCGGCGGGTTCATCGCCCCGGGCCACGGCCAGCAGTTGAGTCACAGACATAAAAAACACCGGAATAGAACGCGGATCGGGTGGATCGGGCAGATTGGCGCGATTGGCGCGATTGGCGCGGATTTTTCGCCCAACCATTCGGGTCATTATAAGCAGTGTGAAGGGAATTGGAAAGATGGGGGGAAGTGGATTTTGAATTGACTGTGCCCACTCAGCCGCACTACACGATTCCAGTTCACCCTACCACTGAAACGTACCCCCAAATCATTCGGGCTTGAAGCAACAGACCTCTCTGTTGTATGATGGCTCTATGACTACGCCAATCCTCGCCACGAAACTTTACTTGCCCCCGACTCGTCCAAAATTCGTAGCCCGCCCCCGCCTGATCCAGCGTATGAACGAAGGGCTGCAGCGCAAGCTGACACTCATATCGGCCCCGGCTGGTTTTGGAAAATCAACCCTGGCCAGCGAGTGGGTCAAGGTCTGCGGACGACCGGCGGGCTGGCTGTTGCTGGATGAAGGAGAGAACGACCCGACCCGCTTTTTGGTCTATTTGGTGGCCGCGCTGCGAACGATCACCACCAAAACCGGCCCGGCGTCATTCGGCACCGAGGTGCTGGGTCTGCTCGAATCCCCCCAGCCAGCGCCAACCGAGTTGATCGTGACCGTTCTGATCAACGAAATCGCCGCCATCCTGGAAAGTTTCATCCTCGTCCTGGACGACTACCACGTCATCGTTGGGGAACAGGCCAACCGCGGCCTGGCATTCCTGCTGGAGCATCTGCCACCCCAGATGCATCTGGTCATCACCACCCGAGAAGATCCCAACCTGCCCCTGGCCCGACTGCGTGTGCGCAATCAATTGACCGAACTGCGCGCGGCTGATCTGCGCTTCACCTCCACCGAAGCTGCGGCATTTCTCAATTCGGTGATGGGCCTCAGTCTGACTGAAGAGCACGTCTCCGCCCTGGAAGTCCGCACGGAAGGCTGGATTGCCGGTCTCCAACTGGCGGCTCTTTCCATGCAGGGGCGAAGTGATACAGCCAGTTTCATCCACTCGTTCACAGGCAGCCACCGCTTTGTGATGGATTATCTGGTGGAAGAGGTGTTGCACCAGCAGCCTGAAAGCATCCAGACCTTTTTGCTGAATACGTCAATCCTTGATCGCCTTTGCGGCCCCCTGTGCGATGCGGTTCTGTATGGAGATGCCAACCGACCCGCGGCAGCGTCCGGGCAAGAGATTCTGGGCTACATCGAACAGGCCAACCTCTTCCTGGTGCCGTTGGACAACGAACGGCACTGGTATCGCTATCATCACCTCTTTGCCGATCTCCTGCGCCAGCGGCTATATCAGCGCGCGGCCCTGTCTCAGGACGAAGAACCACTCATAGCTCTCTTGCACATCCGGGCCAGCCGATGGCACGAGGAAAACGGATCGACCGCGGATGCGGTTCGGCACGCCCTGGCCGCGGATGACTTCGAACGGGTGGCGCGCCTGGCCGAATTGGCCTGGCCTGGCATGGACGGGCAGTTCCAGTCCGTGGCCTGGATGGCCTGGGTGCAGGCGCTGCCCGACGAACTGGTGCGTGCCCGACCGGTGCTCTGTGTGGCCTATGCGTGGGCGTTTCTGAATGCTGGCGAGATGGAAGCCGGCGCTGCCCGGCTGCGGGACGCAGAGCGGTGGATGGGTAGTTCCCGTCCGGGGCCGGAAAGGGCCGTTCTCCCGATGGTCGTCGTGGATGAAGCACAGTTTCAAACCCTGCCCGCGTCCATCGCCACAGCTTGGGCCTATATTGCCCAGGCCCTCGGCGACATCCCCGGCAGCATGAGCCATGCGCAGCGGGCGCTTGATCTGCTGCCCGAAGATGATTATCTGCGGCGGGGGCCGGCCGCGGGGCTTCTGGGTCTGGCACAATGGGCCAGCGGCGATCTGGAAGAGGCCTACCAGACCCTCGCCCGTGCGATGGCTGCCTTTGAGTGGATCGGCAGTGTGGTTTTCGCCCTCAGCGGCACCTATGGAATGGGCGATATCCGGGTGGCCCAGGGGCGTCTCCGGGATGCGATTCAAGTTTATCTCCGGGCCAAGGAATTGGCCGATCGGCAGGGAGAGCCTGCGCCACCCGGCACGGCGGACATCTATTTGGGGCTGAGCGAAATATACCGGGAACAGGGGAATCTGGAAGCGGCCCGGCAACAGATGGCGCGCAGCGAAGAACTTGGCGAGAAAGCCGCTCTGGCCGATTGGCCCTATCGCTTGCGGCGTGCCCAGGCCCAAGCCAAAGTGGACGAGGGCGATCTGGACGGCGCGCTCGTTCTGCTCGATGAGGCCGCTCGGCTCTACTATCCAACCCCCATCCCCGATCTGCGACCGATTGGCGCGCTGAAGGCCCAGGTCTGGGCCTTGGTCATCGTTTCGGCCAAACTAGCCTAGAAGGCTAAGTTGGCGGCATAATTGAAGTAAAAAACGAGGCAAAGGCGATGCAAAAAAACAGGAACGAATTGAGACAGCCAACAAGACAACCGAGTATGAAGCCATGCTCA
>CAMDQF010000160.1 GCA_945905745.1 Litorilinea aerophila | reverse complement strand
GGGTCAGATCGGGGCTGGAAAGGGGCAGTGTAAATTGCATAGGGTTCTCCCACGTTGCCAAGTGGGGACGCATAGTCTATACTACAGAAAGCATCCCCGCTGGTTGATCTGAATTCCAAAGAGGAATGTATGGTAGCAGCAATTCAGGCACTTCCACAAACAGGCCGCCTGGAAGTAAACATTCGTGTATCGGCTGATGTGAATCTCTCGGCCTTTGCGGCGCGCCAGAAAGCCAATAGCTTCATCCTCAGTCAGATCAGCTATATGATGCACGGGGGCGAACCGGAGTTGATTCTCAATAGCCGTATCATTTGGCGGGTTCCAGTAATTCTCTCCCAGCGTTCTCGGGGTGATGTGGGCCAGGTGGGGGCGGTGGATGTGGATGTGGAGACCGGGCAGTTGACAGTCACCCCTTTGCAGATCGAGGAGATGCAGGCGCGTAATGAAGACCGGTATTGAACCCTGATAACCACTGGAGGACCGATGGCAACCGCTTCACTGATTTCAACAGACATTGACTATAGCCGAGACGGCAAGCAGATCGGCGTTCTGCGGGTTCCCCAATCCTTGAATACGGCGGGCTGGGCCAATTATTTTATTCCGATTGCTGTCATCCAAAATGGCAGCGGGCCGACAGTACTGATCTCCGGCGGCAATCACGGCGACGAGTACGAGGGGCAGGTGACGCTCCTCAATCTGGTGCGGGAACTCCGTCCGGAGCAGGTGCAGGGGCGGCTGATTATTCTGCCGATGCTCAACCGGCCGGCCTGTGTGGCGGGCACACGCCTCTCCCCCATGGATGGACGCAATATGAACCGGGCCTTTCCCGGCCAGCACAATGACACCATCACCGGGATGATCGCCCACTATGTGAGCTACACACTGCTGCCCATGGCCGACATTGTGGTGGACATTCACTCCGGCGGGCGCACGCTGCAATTCACGCCGTCGGTCAATATGCACGAACTGGCGAACAAGACGCAGATGAACGAGATGGTGCGGGCGGCTACAGCCTGGGGTGCGCCCTACGTCTTTATCTATGCGGATGTGGCCGGCGAGGGGCTGTTGCCCTCCTATGCCGAGAGCCTGGGCAAAATCACCCTGGGCACGGAGCTGGGCAGCGCGCCCCAATTCGGCGTGGAGATGTTGGAGCTGGCCGACCGGGGATTGAAAAATATGCTGCGCATGTACGGCGTTCTCACAGACAGCCCCTACATCCCGCCCTCGCCTGCACCCGAATTGGTGGCCGCACCGGAGAGCGCGGATTATGTGATGGCCCCGGTCAGCGGCATCTTTGAACCCTTTTTGGAGATGGGCGATCCGGTGGCGCCCGGCCAGAAGCTGGGCCAGATTCACTCGACGGAACTGCCCTTTGCCGACCCAGTGCCTGTGTTCGCCCAGACCAGCGGTATTCTTTTTGGACGCTGCGGCTTCCCCCTCACCCACCAGGGCGCGTGCATCGCTACAATTGTGCGCCCGTACGCAGTGCCGGAAGAATAGAACGCGGATGACACGGATTGGGCGGATTCCCGCGGATTGCATCTGTGAAAGTCTGCGCCATCTATGGCGGTTGCGATGTGAACAAACCAGACCTGAAAGGAAAGTCCTATGCTCCACAAGACCAGCGGCAGCAAACCCTTCGCCTTTTCTCTATGCGAAGACCTCTACACCCTGCCAGAAAAGGTGTTGCCCTCGGAAGTGCGTCTGCACGGCGGCTTTGCCGTGGACCAGCGCCCCGGCTACGGCCAAATCTACTACGGGATGCCCGGCAGCGGCATTCTGCGCATCGCCGCGGACCTGACCAGCCAGGAGTTGATCGAGTTGCCGCCCGATCTCAAAGAGGTCAACTTCCACAGCACGAAAATCGGCGGCACAGCCGACAGCCCCCGGCTCTTTCTGCCCGCCAACAACGACGGCTTTGTGGCGGTGATGACCCTGGACGGCGATGTAGAGTATACCCTGTCCCGGCCCGAATTTGCCGAATATGCCAACGCGGAGACGCCCTACAAACCGACGGATACCGTTCCCCTGGGCGATAAGCTCATCATAGCCGACGGTTATGGAGCCAATTACATTTCGACTGCGGATCAGCACAGCCACGACTGGCAGCACACTTTTGGTGGCAAGACGACCGATCCAACGGAGAACGGCAAATTTGGCACAGCCCACGGCTTCAACCTGACGCCGGACGGCAACCATTTGGCGATTGCAGACCGCTTCAACTCCCGTATCCAAATCCACAGCCACGACGGCCATTTTCACGCCAGCCACCCAATGCCCGCCGCCTCTCGGCCCTGCGGGATTAACTTTGTAGAATGGCAGGGTCACGCCTACGCGGTGATCGGCAGCCTGGATGACCCGGAAAAAGAGAAGCGACCCGCGCCTATCTACATTCTGGACGGGGAGAGCTACGAGGTGATTTCGACGATTCGCCCGAAGGAGGAGCTGGGCGTGCAACTGGCCGATCACCTGCACAACGTCATCTTCCACATCCACAACGGGCGGCTCTTCCTCGTCTGCCAGGCGTGGAATCCGGGCCACTATTTTGTGTTGGAGATGGCGGGGTAATGGGGATTGGAGACTGGGGACTGGGGATTGGGACAGGTTACCGACGACGGATGTATCTACCACCGGCAACCTGCCACTTGCAACCTGCCACCACCTATCGAGAAAACTCTATGCGTACCACTGCACTCCCCCAAACCGATCTTTCTCCCTCTGCCATTTGTCTGGGATCGTCAAATTTTGGGAACGGAATCGCCCCGGCAGACGCTTTTCAACTGCTGGATGCGTATGTAGCCTGCGGCGGCAATTTCATCGACACGGCCGCGGTCTATGCCAATTGGCTGCCCGGCGAGAAGAACAGCAGCGAGAAGACAATCGGGCGCTGGCTGGCTCGCAGCGGCCAACGCTCCCGGATTGTGCTGGCGACCAAAGGCGCACACCCGGAGCTGGCAACGATGCACATCAGCCGGATGTCACCGGCGGAGATTGTGGACGATCTGGAGACGAGTCTGCGTAATTTGCAGACGGAGTGGATCGATCTCTACTGGCTGCACCGGGACGACCCCACGCGACCGGTGGCGGAGATTCTCGACACCCTGCACGGCCAGGTGCTGGCGGGCAAAATCCGCTACTTCGGCTGCTCCAACTGGCGGGTGGATCGGATCGCAGCGGCCGAGGCGTATGCTGCCCAGCGAGGCATCACCGGCTTTGTCGCCAATCAGATGCGCTGGTCTCTGGCCCAAATCGATCCGGCAGCGGTGGGCGACCCCACCACAGCAGCAATGGACGACGAAACCTACGCCTTCCACCGGCGCACAGGGCTGGCCGCCATCCCTTATTCGTCCCAGGCGGGTGGCTATTTTCAAAAGCTGGCCGAGGGTAGCGAGATTCGTCCCGGCCAACAAAAGACGTATGGCACGGCCAACAACCGCACGCGGGCGGCGCGGGTGCAAGCGTTGGCCCAGGAGACCGGCTATTCGGTCAGCCAGATTGTGCTGGTCTATTTAACCAATCAGCCCTTTGCGACGATTCCGATTGTGGGCTGCCGGACTGTGGCCCAGGTGAAAGACAGTATGAGCGCAGCAGATATACGATTGCCAATAGGGCAGGTGGCCTGGTTGGCTAGAGAAGACAGGTAGATCGAATGAGTAGTCAAGCGGAACGTTTGCAGGCAGAGATTCACGAAAAATTACTTCCCCTGGTAGAGCCGGAATACGCGGAAAAAATCCAGCAATTGGTTCCCAGCCAGTGGAATGCCCTGGGCGTGCGCGTGCCAAAGCTGCGCGCTCTGGCGACCGATCTAAAAAAGCGCCATCCCCGTGTTCTGACAGAAGACCTGATTTTGTTGGTCGATCTGACATTTGCGGGGAAGTGGCGAGAAGAGGTGCTCTGCGCGCTGTTCTGGCTGACGGCCTCCATCAAAAAAGCGCCTGCCTCAGCCCTGTGGGCAGCCATCGACGGCTGGATCAAACTGATCGCCGATTGGGAGGTCTGTGACCAATTGGCGATGGGGGTAGCTGCGCCTCTGGTGGACGAAAATCCCCGGCGGGTGGCGGACCTGATCGACTGGACCGGTTCACCCAATCCCTGGCGGCGGCGTTTTACGGTTGCCACAGCCGCCGCGCTCAACCAGAAGGGGCGGTCAAATGTGGCGGCTACCCTGCAAATTTGCTCCCATCTGCTCCGGGAGGAGACGCCGATCGTGCGTAAGGCTGTCGGCTGGGCCCTGCGCGAGGCCAGCCAGCAGGAGCCACGGGCAGTCTTTGGCTTTCTCTATGAAAAAAGAGCCGAGGCCGAGCGTTCGATCCTGCGCGAAGGGTCGGAAAAGCTGTCGGATGAACAGCGGGTCCTCATTCTGAACGACGAGATGTGACCTTCATAACAGATCCCACTTTTGCATCCTCCCTCCCCGCTGTGGTACGGTTTGCGTATGAGTTTCCTCGCGGCGAAAGATGACACAGATCGGCGGCTGTCGCATCAATTCACCCATACAACAATAGAAATGGAACACGTAATGACGGTAACGACACGAACGCCAGAAACACCCTATGCCAACTGGCGTAAATTGGTGGCCCACTATCACCAGCCCGATGTAAAAAAAGCAGTCTGGCAGATTATCAACTCCTTTGGGGGCTTGCTGCTGATGTGGGTTTTGATGGTGCTAAACCTCAACGTGGGCTACTGGCTTACACTGTTGCTCTCCTTGCCCGCGGCGGGCTTTACCGTCCGCATTTTTATCATCCAGCACGACTGCGGCCATGGCTCTTTCTTCAAAGCCAAACAGGCCAATCACAGCGTCGGTACGCTGGCAAGCCTTTTTACCCTCACCCCATACCTTTATTGGCGTAAAAGTCACGCCATCCATCACGCCCACCACGCGGAATTGGAAGAACGGGGCATCGGCGACATCTGGACGCTGACTGTGGATGAGTATCGCGCGGCCAGCCGGACGAAGCGGATGGTCTATCGGATCTTTCGCAATCCCTTCTTCCTTTTTGTCATCGCGCCGGCGGTCAATTTCATTGTCCTGCAGCGTATCCTCATGCCGGGGCCAGAGGGTAAGTGGAAACGCCACGAACGGGCTTCCGTCTGGTGGACGAATATTGTGCTGCTGCTGCTGTATGGCGGGCTGAGTTGGCTGATCGGGTGGCAGGCAGTGCTGATGATCCAGTTGCCGATTACGATTATCGCGTCCAGCGCGGGGACATTTATGTTCTATGTCCAACACCAATTTGAACGGACCTATTGGGAACACACCGGGGAGTGGGACTATACGGCGGCGGCGATGCAGGGAAGTTCCTATTATAAACTGCCCCGGATTCTCCAGTGGTTCACCGGCAATATCGGCTTCCATCACATCCACCATCTAAGCCCGCGCATCCCCAACTACCGGCTGCAAGCCTGCCACGACGAAAACCCTTCCTTGCAGCAGGTGACCCATCTGACCCTGACCCAGAGCCTGAAGACCATGTTTCTGGTGTTGTGGGAGGAAAAACAGAGGCGGCTGGTCACCTTTGCGGAAGCTCGAAGATGACAGACCTGCGCGTCCGTGTGGCTTCCTACAGCTTCACGGCCCGGCTGGAAGAGGCCGCCGCGCCCCAGACCTGCGCGGCCTTTCGCCAGCTTCTGCCCTTCCGCCAAAAGCTGATTCACGCCCGTTGGAGCGGCGAGACCTGCTGGATTCCGCTGGGGGAGTTTCGGCTGGAAGTGGGCTTCGAGAACCACACCAGCCACCCCGCGCCGGGAGAGATTCTCTTCTACCCCGGCGGCTACAGCGAGACGGAGATTCTCTTCCCCTACGGCGCGACCCTCTTTGCCAGCAAAATGGGACAACTGGCGGGCAATCACTTCTTGACGATTGTTGAGGGGCAAGAGAACTTACGGACGGTGGGGGAATTGGTTCTCTGGCAGGGCGCGCAGGAGATTCTCTTCGAGAATGCGTAGGTTGGGTAAATCGAAAAGAGGGCGGCGGGCAATGCCCGCCGCCCTCTTTTCGATTTACCCAACCTACAAAAAGCTACGCCCGCTCTACCGTCACTTCACTGCGGTGAATGCGGTAGCTGGACGGGGCTTCGAGGACTTGGGAGACCAGATGCTCCGGCACATCCACCAGTGTATGCTCATGGCGGATGTGGATGGCCCCGATGGCCCGGCCCGGAATCTGGGCGTGGCGGGCGATGGCGCTGACCACATCGTTGGGGCGCAGGCCGTGAACTCGCCCGGCGTTCAGACTCAGCCGGATCATCCCTTTCTCGTGGGAATCTGTGGCAAAGCGCTGCTCCCGTTCCCGGCTCACAGGTTTGCTGTCCCGGTTTCTGCTCTGGGCGCGACCCTCTCGCACCTCCTGCACAGGCGCAATCGGCTTTCCATTCTCGCTACCGTTCGCCAATTTCAGCGCAGCCGCGGCCACATCCAACGGATCGTGACCGGCAGCCACCAGACGCTCCACCAGCTCCCGCTCCCGGCGGGCACGGTCCCGGGTGAGCCACACCCCCACTTTTTCGAGCAGGACAGACTCGCGCCGGGCTTCGATCTGTGCCACAGTGGGCAGGCTCTCTTTGCGGATCGCCTGTTTGGTATAGCCTTCGATCCGGCGCAGGCGCCAGAGTTCGGGCGGGGTGAGGAGGGTAATAGCCACACCGGTCTTGCCAGCACGGCCCGTGCGCCCCACCCGATGGACATAGACTTCCGGATTGGGTGGCAGGTCAAAGTTGAAGACGTGGGAGATGTCGTCAATGTCTAGCCCGCGTGCAGCCACATCCGTCGCCACCAGCACATTCACCCGCTGGCCCCGGAAACGGGCCAACACCTGCTCCCGTTCGTCCTGGCCCATATCCCCATGCAGGGATTCGGCGGGATAACCCATCGCGCTCAACTCGCTGGCTAGTTCGCTGGTTCCCACACGGGTGCGGGCAAAGATGAGGGCTCGAGTGATGTCTTCGCCTTCCAGCAGCCGGGTCAGCGCCGCCACTTTGTCGGATTCGTTGATCATATAGTGGCGCTGGTCCACCGCGGCCACGGTCATCTGGGAGCGCTCAATGCTGACCGACTGGGGGTTTCGCATATAACCGTCGGCCAGGCGGCGAATCTCCGGCGGCACAGTGGCCGAGAAGAGCGCGGTCTGACGGTCGGCCGGGGTCTCGGCCAGAATCGTCTCGATGTCCTCGATGAAGCCCATACTGAGCATCTCGTCGGCTTCGTCCAGCACCAGCACGCGTACCTGGCTCAGGTCGAGGGATTTGCGCTGGATCAGATCGATCAGGCGGCCCGGCGTGCCGACGACAATATCCACGCCTTTGGTCAGGCGGGAAATCTGGCGGGCGTAGGGCTGACCGCCGTAGACAGCCAGGACGCGCACGCCCAGGTGTTTGCCGTAGGTGTAGATGGCCTCGGAAACCTGCATGGCAAGTTCCCGGGTGGGGGCCAGAATCAGTCCCTGCACCGGGCCGAGACCCATTTCGATTGTCTGGAGCATGGGAAGGGCAAAGGCGGCGGTTTTGCCAGTGCCGGTTTGGGCCTGGCCGATCACATCTCTGCCGGAGAGGAGGACGGGGATGACAGCGGACTGGATCGGCGTCGGTTCGGTGTAGCCTTCGCCAGTGACCGCCTGTACCAATTCAGCGCGCAAATTCAATCGATCAAAATCGTTGGACATTGAATAATCTCCTGCTTGTGTCTTGAAGGTTCCGCTGTGTCGCCTGGCCTTTTCAGGCCATCCCTTTGTTGCGCCACAGCCAGCCCTTCCCAACCCCGCAAGAGCCATTCTGTTGCAACAAAAAACCCGACCGAATGTTGCTGGTCGGGCAACCATCTGGAAAACGCAAAACAATGAAAACCCAATCGAAGTCCGACTGGGGACAAGATAGTATAGCGTGTGTTGACTGAATAGACAAATTGGAACAGAAGTGATGCGTGATGAGTGATGCGTGAATCGCTACACGCACTGCTCACCCCACAACTGGCTCTTTCATGCGGGAACGACCAACAGCCCTGTTTCCTTCCCGCGGCAACAGATCGTAGGGGAGATTGGGACGGATCTCACCCTCATCTGCCACGCTCCAATCGATCTCAGCATCAGCCAGAGCAACGACTTCAGCCCCCTGGCGCGCATTGCTCCCCCTGTTGGCTGCTTCGATCAGGTCCCGGCGGTGGATGAGAAAGAGGGCGATGGGCCGGTCGCCAGGGATGAAGCGCTCGCCGATGTCCAGGCCGGCGATTTTGGGCCGCTGGGTCTCCACCACCTTCTGATCCTCCCGCAACACCAGCCGGTTGAACTGGGCGGTGATCTGGGCCGTCCACCAATGCAGCCGGTTCGGGCGCTTGACACGCTGGTAGGTGCGCACATAGACCATCGAATTTTCGTCGTCGATGGGGGCAAAAGCGGCCACGATGCGGAAGTCATTGCCCAGCCGGTTTTGCCAGATGTTGGGGAATCGGAAGATGAGCAGGGGTGGGCTCATGGGCATGGGCATCTTCGTCGGTTTGGTGGGCGGCGTGCCGTCGTCCACCCGGTTGTCCACCCAGACAGAAATCGTGTCGTTTTCCAAAGTCACATACGGCCCATTTACCAGCGTGCGATTACCCCGACCAATTGTGTTCTTGTGGACGAAGGGCAAGTGCGATACATCGAGTTGGTTTTCGATGGAGCGTGTGTAGTGGGAGCGCCAGTGGACGGCGACAGAGCCGTAGACGAAGGAATCGTCCAGATCATCAAAAAAGGGTAAAGGCGGGTAGCTCTCTCGCTTTTCGCCGTACCAGAGCCAGACAAAGCCGTGTTCCTCGCGCACAGTGTAGGTTTGGGCCCGAAAGACCTGGGGGACCGGTGCCTTGATGCCATTGGCCGGAATGAACTTGCCCTGCCCCTCCCTGTCGTATTGAAAGCCGTGGAAGGGGCACTCGATGCAGCCATCCACGATTTTGCCGCCGCTCAAGGCCGCCCCCCGGTGTGGGCAGAGGTCGAGCATACACACCAGTTGGCCCGCGTTGTCCCGCCATAGCACCAAATTTTCACCGACCCGACGCATAGAGGTTGGCTTGCCTGGTTTGATTTCCTTAACCTCTGCAATCGCATACCACTGATTGGGAATCATTACTCGTTCCTGTTTTCCACGACTCAAACACAACATACATGGAGAAAATAGCGCAAATCCCCAAAATCGTCAATACATTGCAAATGTTTTGAAATGATATATGCTGTATTGATTCAGAGTGGGTATGTTTTGGCTGGATCAAAAAGAGCCGACCTCCCCAAGGCGACCGGCTCTGTGTATATAAGCACCAAAATGGTCGTTTAGGCGGGCTGAGGAGCCAACGGAGCGGGCAGATCGTCCGCGTTCAGCTTGCCTTCAAAGATGGCGATGAACTCCTCTGCCACCAGAGTTTCCCGCTCCAGCAGGGCCTGGGCCACTGCGTTCAGCCGGACACGATGGGTGCGCAGCATCTCCCGTACCCGCTGGTAGGCTTCATCCACAATATGACGTATCTCCGCGTCCACCTGCTCAGCCACTTCTTCGCTGTAGTCTCGCTGTTCGGAGATTTCCCGCCCCAGAAAGACATTTTCGTTCTGGCGGCCAAATTGCAGGGGACCCATATTCTCGCTCATCCCGTAACGGGTCACCATCGACCGTACAATCTGGGTCACAGTCTGGATATCCCCCCCGGCTCCATTCGTAATGTCGCCAAAAACAAGCTCTTCGGCCACCCGCCCGCCCAGCGCAATGGCGATACGGTCAATGAAATAGGAGCGGCCGTGCAGCATCCGGTCCGCCTCCGGCACATAGGAGGTCAGACCCAATGAGTCGCCCCGTGGCACAATTGTCACCTTGCGCAGGGGGTCGGCATTTTTGACCAGATGGCCGACGATAGCGTGGCCCGCCTCGTGGTAGGCGACGATCTCCCGCTCTTTGGCGGTGATCAACCGGCTGCGCCGCTCTGCGCCGCCCATCGCGATCCGCTCCATAGACTCCTGCATATCGGCCATTGTGATGGAGCGCCGGTTGCGCCGGGCGGCCAGAATCGCCGACTCATTGACCAAATTCTCGATGTCCGCACCCACAAAGCCGGGAATTTGGCGGGCGATCAGGTCCAGGTCTACATCGGGAGCCAGGGGTTTGCCCTTGACGTGAACATCCAGAATAGCCCGTCGCCCAGAGAGATCGGGCCGATCCATTGTTACCCGACGGTCAAAACGGCCAGGCCGCAGCAGGGCTGGGTCCAGAATGTCGGGCCGGTTGGTGGCGGCGATGAGGATCACATTTGTGTCTGTGCCAAAGCCATCCATCTCGACCAGAATCTGGTTGAGGGTCTGTTCCCGCTCGTCGTGGGAGCCGCCCAGACCTGTGCCCCGATAGCGACCCACCGCGTCGATTTCGTCCACAAAGATAATGCAGGGGCTGTTGCGCCGGGCCTGCTCGAAGAGATCGCGCACCCGGCTGGCCCCAACACCCACAAACATTTCGACGAATTCCGAGCCGGAGATGCTGAAGAAGGGGACGCCGGCCTCGCCGGAGACAGCCTTGGCCATCAACGTCTTGCCTGTGCCGGGAGGCCCCACCAGCAGCACGCCTTTGGGGATGCGTGCGCCCAGGGCCACAAATTTTTGGGGTTCTTTGAGAAATTCCACCACTTCCTGGAGTTCCTCTTTGGCCTCGTCACTGCCCGCCACGTCGTCAAAGGTGATGGTGGGCCGGTCGCCGGTGAACATCCGGGCTTTGCTCTTGCCAAAAGAGAGGGCCTGGTTGTTGCCCGACTGGCTCTGGCGGAAGAGAAAGAGGAAGAGGCCCGCAATCAGGAGCAGGGGCAGAAAATTGAAAATCAGCGCCAACCAATTGCCCGAAGAAGAGGGGGGCAGCACACTGATCTTCACCTCAGCTAGCTTGGCCTGGTCCACGCCCAGCCCTTGCAGAGTACGCGTGAGGGGAATCCCCTCCTCTTTGCGGCTCACAAAGGGCTGCTCTATGCCACGCACGACGATATTCAACTTCTCTTCCTGCACATCGATGCGTTCCACTTCGCCCCGGTTGATCAGCGCGGCAATTTCACTCAGGCTCTTGCCTTGAGGCGTTTCTCCCGGCCTATAGATATTCAAAAAGAGGGCAGCGGCCGCCACCAAAATAAGCAGATAGACAAAGGCGTTCCGGCTCCAACTTCCGTTCACAAAAACCTCCCATACTTGACACGGTAACAGGTGACTGGTGACTGGTGACAGGGTGAGAATGCCGCTCTCTGTCCGTGCCGGGTAAAATAGCAAAGGCCAACATCTTGGCAGTATAGCAGAAGAGGTTGGCCCTTGCCTAGTGACGTGCAATACTTTCAGGGGATTGGGGACTGGGGATACGGGTGACGCCCCAATCCCCAGTCCCCAGTCTCCTACTCCGAATAGACCGCCTGGCGCAGCCCTTTGATGTAGCCGATGGCGAAGAGCCGACCGATGGAAGAGTAGCCGGCGTTCTCATTGCTGTCGCCTTCCATCGTGGGCACGTGATCCGGGCGCAGGACGCCCTCGAAGCCGATGTTCTTATAGGCTTTCATGCAGGCCAGCATATCGGTCTTGCCGTCGTCGTGGAAGGTCTCGTTGAACTTCTCCGGCGTCCCCGCCACATCCCGGAAGTGGACAAAGAAGATCTTGTCCTGTTCGCCAAAGTGGCGGATGACACCGGGCAGGTCGTCGGTCATCATCGTAAAGTTGCCCTGGCAAAGGCAGATACCGTTGACCGGGCTGGGAATCATATCGACGAGCCGCTGGTAGTTTTCCACACTGCGCATAATGCGGCCCAGGCCACGGATGGGCGAGAGGGGCGGATCGTCCGGGTGCATAGCCAGCTTGACGTTATATTCCTCGGCTACGGGTACAACCCGCTCCAGGAAGTACTTCAGATTGTCCCACAACTGCTCTTCGGTGACGACACCGTATTCGGTCAGGGGTGCGTCCGCCATGACCAGATTGTCATAGCCTGTGACCAGCGCGCCGCCCCGGGTTTGGATCGTCGTGGAGGTGCGCATCCAGTTGAAGACGGGCATCCACTCGTAGCACCAGACCGGAATTCCCAAGCGGCCCATATTGCGCACCAGCTCGCAGGCGTGTTCGATCTGTTCGTCCCGGCCCGGCAGCCCAAGCTTGGCTTTGGTCAGGTCCGGGCGGTTTTCAATCGTATCCAGGGTAAAGCCTGCATTTTCATAGTTGCTCTTGACCCGGGCCAGGGACATAAAACCCCAGGGGCGCAGGTCCGGGTCCGGGTTGTCGATGCCGCCGGTCCAGTCCATGCCACCGACGACGTAATCCACGCCACACTGTTTGACCATCCGCCACAGGGCAGAGGGCTTGGGAGGAAGCACTTCAGCAATTTTGATCATAGCTCTTTCCATTTGGGGGTGAAGGCCTTCAGTTTGAAGAAGGATGAAAAGCGACAAGAGTATTATAAGTAGATAGGGGAGGAGTGGCAAGTAGCAGGTGACAGGTCGCAACTCGCAATTCGTGATTGCCCCCATCATCTCTGCATTTCAGCATCAATCCGTTTACCCGCCAACGCCGTGTATTCTTCGGAAACTTCGTAGCCCACATAACGCCGCCCTGTGCGTAGGGCCGCAATTGCGGTCTGGCCGCTGCCCATAAAGGGGTCCAGCACGACTTCCCCGGCGAAGGTGTAGAGTTCGATGAGACGGCGGGGCAGTTCCACCGGGAAGGGCGCGGGGTGGCCGACGCGCCGGGCAGGCTCCGGCGGGAAGGTCCAGACGCTTTTCGTGTGTTCCAGAAAGTCGTCGCGGCTGATGGTGGCTTCCCGGTCTGGCTGATCATCCGAGCGCTTTTTGCTGCGTCCAAAGCGCTGTTTGGAGAAGACGAGGATATACTCGTGGACATCGCGCAGGGTCGGGTTGGAGGGCGACTTCCAACTGCCCCAGGCGGTGGAGGGGCTGGCGTGGCCTGCTTTGTTCCAGATAATTTCGCCCCGCATCAAAAAGCCGATCTCGTACATCTGGCGGGCGATGAAGGCGTTGAGAGGCAGATAGGGTTTGCGACCCAGATTCGCCACATTCACACAGGCCCGCCCGCCGGGGACCAGCACCCGCCAGACCTCCCGCCAAACCCGTTCCAGAAAGGCCAGGTATTCGTCCAGGCTAAAGTCCTCGTCGTACTCTTTGCCCACATTGTAGGGCGGCGACGTGACCATCAGATGGATAGAGTTGTCGGGCAGGTCGCTCATCGCCTCGGCGGAGCGCAGGAAGATGCGGTCCAGCTTCTCCACGGGCAGGGGCGTTTCGTCCAGGGGGACTTTCTCCTCCTGGGGCAGCCCCGCGTAGAGGCGGCTGGCGTAGAAGGCGCTGGAATCGTGGTTTTCCCGGCCCGGCGAGCCAAATGCGCTGGTGCTGGTTCCGGTGGGTTTGGGGGAGGTGGTCATAGAATTCGCTTCAGCGGCTGAGTTTGGCGCTTGCCAGCCGGTTCAGACTTACGCCAGCTTCGGCGGCGGCCAATGCCAGAGACCGATGCACCTGTGGCGGCACGCGCACCATAAATTTCCCGCTGTATTGTTTTGTGGACAGAGGCACAGGCACATCTTCGCCATTGGCCTGCATGTCAGCCACCACATCACCCACCACCTCCCGTATGCCGGACAGCGCGTCTTCCGGTGTAGCGGCCAGCCAGCTTAGACTAGGAAATTCCGCACACAGCCCCACATATTCCTCATCTTCTTCCACCCACTGAACCCGATAGGCATACCGGTCATTCGTCAGAAGCATTGACTTCCTCCAATCGGTCAAGTGCTTTCAATACCTGTCGCACCTGATAGGGCTTGGACTTGCCTTTTTGATCCTGAATGTTCACCCGAGGATCTCCCGGCCAAGGCGTTTTGTAGACCCGATGGCTTCCACCTGTCTGTCGTGGTTCGCCAAAATAGTAGTCGCACACCCGACACAAATCGGCAAAACGTATGCCCTTTGGATTGCGTCGCATTTCAGCAACGATCTCGTCAATTTGTGATGAGTCCATCATACCACCTTTGATACTACTGTCAAGAATCGCTCGCCAACTCCAACATCCAGGGCAGATGCTCGGCGTAGTGTTCGGATGTGTTGCCCACCAGCCGGTCGATGATGGGGGAGCCGTCGTCGTCCCCCGGCTCGTCGGGCAGGTAATGGCTATATGTGCGCTGCAAATCCGCGTCGGTCAGCCCGTCCAACACAGTCCGCAATTCCGTGTGGACCCGGCGCAACTCGGCCAGGGCGTCGGCCAGAGAGATGTCCCGCTGCTGGGATTGGATGGCAGCGTTGATGGCGTCAAAGTCACCAGAGAGATAGAGCGCCTCGTCCACGCCCAGACCGGCGTAGCGGGGCTTACCCGCCAGCAGATAGAACATCGAGCGCTCCCAGGCAGCCAGATGGACGAGGTGATCTTTGCCGGTCCAGCCCTCGGCGTCGGTGGGAACGGTGAGTTGGGCTTCGCTCAGGTGGGACAGGGCATCGGTCAGGCTGGTCCAGCCCGCGTCGATGGCAGACAGGAGTTCGGATTGGGTGGTGATGGAGTGAGTCATGTAGAATTCCTTTGATTGAATTCGCAAAAAACTAATTGTGTTCGTTGAAAAACGATAGCTCCTTTACGCGACCATTTTGCTCTACAGTCACGTTAACAGGTAAGTATTCTGCGGGGACACCTGTGTCAGGGAACCAAATGCGCCCATGTTTGACAACAATAAACAGACCGTGTTCATCTCCCACAGGAGCAAACCCTAGCTCACCGGACCATCTATAAGGGTTCACATTGATCTGCGCTTGTATAGCTTCAACTTGTTTGGCTACATCGTTTGTGGCAATCCCAATTTCGCTAATATTTAGAAGGCTTTGTGCGTTGAATGCTTTGTTGCTTTTGTTGTCCAAAGTATGACGAGCGATAAGCTCAAGAATATTGCCAGCGGGGTCGTAGAAATACAAATTATCGGCATCCCAGTCGCTTGAGTGAAACATGGTTTCGCCTGCATGGCTGGTTATCAGACTTACTCGCTGGTTAATCCAGGTGGACGCATCGGCGAACTGGTTTTCGGGAATATTGATTGCGAAATGATAACGTGCAGTATAATTGACCCCAGAAACTGGACCACGTGCTAAAGTAGAGGAACGCAGTAAAAACACACACGTGGAGGAAAGACAGATGGGAACGAAACGAAGACAGCACGACGGGCAGTACAAATTTCGGGTGGCGATGGAGGCCGCCAAAGGCAG
>CAMDQF010000159.1 GCA_945905745.1 Litorilinea aerophila | reverse complement strand
TGGTCAAGGTGATGGTGGAACGGATATTTCAACGCAAAGCGGCCAAGAATGGGGGCAATCGCATTGCCAGCCGCAAAGCAATTCTCTGCGTCTCTCCGCCTCCGCGACTCTGCGTTAAGATTCCAGCATCTTCCTGACCAGTACACTTTTCAACAAACCAGCACCCTTTCGTCGGGAGGCTATACATCCACTACAGTGCCGTTGCTAGACATTGACGCTGGAGCCACTCAACACCAGCGCGGTTGGCCAGACGGTGGAACTATCCTGCTGCGCGGCATCGCGGTAGGTAGGGATGACCGACCAGCGATCCTGCCCATTGACATTGGGGCAAGAAGCATGGAGCGCCAGATCATGAAAGAAAATGCCCGCGCCGCGCGGCACTGGCACCGTCGCAATCGGCATACCAGCCACCTGATCCTCGGTGATGCGGCGCACAAAGCCTTTGCCATCTTCGACCTCTTTCATCTCGATGGCCGCGTGATGGCTGCCCGGTACGAGCTGCAAGCAACCGTTCTCAGGCGTGGCATCATCCAACGCGATCCAGATGGAGAGTTTGGGGCTGCCTCCCCAGTAGGCCCAATCCTGATGCCAGGGTGAATTGAAGGTGGTCTTGGCATTCTTGAAGACCGCTTTGAAGCTGAGAAATTCGACATTGGGGCCGATTAACTGGTGCAGAATTTGAAGAACAGAGGAACTCTGCAACTGGGCAGCAGAATAGGAGTCCATGTCGTCGCTCATCCAGACGCGTACGCCAGAGGGGATGTTGCCCAACAAACCCTCATCGGCCAGACGCTGCTGGAGTTTCTGCTTCCATTCAATGGCTGTGTCCGGACCGATCAAATTTGGCACGACAACATAGCCATCGCGGTGGTATTGGGCGACCTGCGCATCGCTGAGTGCTTTCGGTGGTAGATTTGTCTGTGTGCTCAACTGGGGTTCCTTCCAAAATTCAGGGTTTGCGTTGCTAAGAATCGTGCGCTGGTTGGGCGTGATGGCCGCCAGCGTTGCGCTCTTGGGGCGATAGCCTTTCCAAACACCGGCATCCGCGCGGCCAAAATTGACGATGAGCGTCTTGCGCGTCTTCTGGCTGGGATTGGGGCGGCCATTGTGGATCAGCGCTTCGTTGAAGAGGATGATGTCGCCTGCCTTCACGTCGTCAAAGAGCCGCTGGGCAGGCAGATCAACCCGTCCATCGTAGTCTACTTTGAAGGCAGCTTTGTGCGAACCAGGAATCACGACAAACTCACCCTCGTCGCGACCGACATCGCTCAGGCAGTAGAAGACCTTGACCATCGGGCAGATAAACTTCCCCTCGACGACATGACCGGTCGGGTGGGCGCTGACCCCGCGGTGCCAGCGGCCGCCCGCATAGCCCGGATAGGTATAGTAGAGATCGTTGTCGATATGGCGATAGCCAGGGCCAAGGAATTCCGTCAAGTAAGGGACGACCACAGGGTGATCGAGCAGACAGGCAAAACGGGGATCGGCATCGAACATGCGCGAGACGGGGCGGTTCAACTGCTGTTTCATCCCATCGGGGTAGTCAGCGTTGAGGTCGGCCACAACCGTCTTTTCGGCTTCGGTTACCCATCCGCTGAGGGTGGCGACTTCGTCCGGAGTCAACGCCGCGCGCAGATGCAAATAGCCAGCAACGTCAAAGGCAAAGCGTTCATCTTGTGAAATCGACATCGTTTCTTTCCTCGGTGTTTGTCACAACTTTACATTTCAGCATGTGCAATCAGTCAACTCGATAAAGCGGCGGCAGACCGGCTGCGATGCGATCTACGTTGTCGGCGCAGCATTGCGCCCGCTTGCGCGAGGTGCCATCGGTGACACCGGCTGTATGGGGCATGGCAATCACATTGGGCAGACGAAAGAGTGGGGCACTCATATCGGGCGGCTCCTGGCTGAAGGCGTCCAGACCCGCGCCGCCCAGCTTGCCGGCGAGCAGGGCCTGTTCCAGGGCTGCTTCGTCGACCAGAGCGCCGCGGGCCACATTGATCAGCAGCGCATCAGGCTTCATCAGCGCCAGGCGGCGGGCGTCGATGATCTGATGGGTTTCGCGGTTGAGATGCAGATGGAGCGACAGAATATCCACGTCGGCCACCAACTGGTCCAGGTTGGCGGGTTTGCCCATAAATTCCAGGCCAAACTCCGCCACTTCGCTGGGGCCAATCTCACGAATATCGATGGCCGACAGCCGCATACCAAAGGCACGGGCACGCCGGGCCACTTCCCGGCCGCTGGCCCCAAAGCCGACAATGCCCAGACGCAGACCGTCCAGTTCCCGGCCCAGGGGTTCATAGAGAATGCCCTGCTGGAGATTGGCCTGGGCAAGGGGATAGCGACGGGCCAGCATCAGCATGAGCATCAGCGCAGATTCGGCCAGGGCCACCGCGCTGAATGGTCCGGGGCAATTGGCTACGGGCATCCCTTTGGAGTGCCAGTGCGCCACATCAAAGTGGTCCAGACCCGTGCCCAGCACCTGCCACAGTTTGACTGAACCAGCCACATCCAACATCGCACGTGTGCCCGCTGCCCCGCCGTGGTCAATCACCACATCGACATCGGCAAATTGGGGTGCCAGGGGTTGGCTACTGTCAAAGATACGAAGATGATGACGACCACCCAGCGCCGTCACCACATCGTCCCCCCAGGGCGTGAAAAGCTCCGGGCGCACGGGATGGGGGAGAAAGAGTACATTGAGCGCTTTGGCTGCCATCTGACCGACCTTTCCCTGTCTATCTATTGAAGGCCGCAACCCCGGCCCGGGCTGCGTCGGCCAGCAGTATATAGTCGGTGGCATAGCTGAGAAAGGTACAGCCCTGGCCCCGGCGCTGGTGTAGCTCTGCCCCATTGCCACAGCCCATACCGATGGCGACCTGGTATTTGCGCCCCACGGCCAGCAAGCGCTCGATCACCTCCTCGAAGGCGGGGAAGGGCAGTTGCAGCGGGTCCCAGCCCAGAGAGAGGCAGAGATCGAATGGTCCGACAAAGAGGACATCCACCCCCTTGACCGCTGCGATCTCTTCCAGATTTTCCAGCGCCTCGGCTGTCTCGATAATCAGAACGACAAGCAGGTTGTCATTGGCACGCGCCAGATACTCCTGACGGTCGAAGGTGTAGTGTTCGGCGCGCAACGGGCCAAAGCTGCGCGTCCCGTGGGGTGGATAGCGTGTGGCTGCTACAATGGCCTTGGCTTCCGCCGCGGTCTTGACCAGGGGAACCACGACTCCCAACGCGCCCATATCCAAGGCCCGTTGGATAAAGACCGGATTGGCCGAAGGCACTCGGACCAGGGGTACAGGCTTTGTGCCGTTGAGCGCCATGAGCATCTGTTGAATTTCGGCTGAGTCCAGCCCATTGTGCTCGGTCTCAATCACCAGCCAGTCAAAACCAGCATAGGCCATCAGTTCAGCCACGGCAGGACTGCCCAGCCCCAGAAAAGAGCCAAGGGTCGGCGTCTGAGCCTGTAGCTTTTGGCGAACTTCATTGGTACGCATCTTCCATACTCCTCGTCATTTGGCAAAAGTCTACAAAAGGTCCCGCAGGGCGACCGCCACCCCGTCGATAAAGTGATCCACATGCCCTTCATCCATAGGCAGGGAGACATTGCCCGCCGTTGACCACATAATGTCGTGGTTGAGCAGCCAGAGCTGAAGCCAGCGGTGCATGCGCCCGTTGTCCTGGGCTGCTTCCCGGTAGTTGCGGGGGCGACTGGGCAGGAAATGGACCCGAAAAAGCGAGCCGACCACCGTGACCTGGGCCTGAATGCCCGCTTCTTCAAATGTGGCGTCCAGCCCGGCCCCCAGGCGCGCTGTGAGGGAATGCAGCCGTTCGTAGGCGGCAGGTGTCAGCTCACCCAGGGTCGCCATCCCGGCCACCATGGAGAGGGGATTAGCATTGTAGGTGCCGGACTGCTGAATCTGTGCGCCGCCGCCGGTGGGGTCAAAGAGCGCCATAATATCGGCCCGCCCGCCAAAGGCGCCGGCAGGAGTGCCCCCGGCAATCACTTTGGCCAGGCAGGTCAGATCAGGACGCACGCCATAAATCTCCTGGCTGCCGCCCCGGGCTGCACGGAAGCTGATAATCTCGTCAAAAATCAGTAGCACACCCGCCTCCTCTGTGATCTGGCGCAGGTGGCTCAAGAAGCCGTCTACCGGCAAAGTCAAGCCGGCCCCGGTGGAGAGCGGGTCAACGATGACTGCGGCCAACTCGGCTTTGTGCTGTTGAATCAGCCGTTCACAGGCCGGAACGTCGTTGAAGGGGAGCACGATCACCTCATCCAGCACCGAGGGCGACGTGCCCGCAGAGGAGGGGACCCCACGCGGCGCATGGGGCGGCCCCATATCCGCGCTGAGAGGGGGAGTATGGCTCACGGTGATATACTCGCCGACGCCGTGGTAGGCTCCCTCAAACTTGGCGATCTTGTGTTTGCCGGTGAAGGCTTTGGCCGCACGCAGGGCGTTCAGTACTGCCTCGCTGCCGGAGCTGCCAAAGCGCACTCGTTCCAGGGAGGGAATCCGCTCCCGCAGCAATTCGGCCATCTCCACTTCCAGGGCCAGGGGGCGATGAAAACCGGTGCCCCGCCGGATCTGCTTCTCCAGCGCTTCCACCACCGCGGGGTGGGCGTGACCCAACATCAGCGAAGTGTTGTTGTTGACGAAATCGAGGAGCCGGTGGCCTTCCAGATCGATCAGATAGACCCCTTCGCCGCTGTCGGCATAGAAGGGAAACGGCTCCATATGGGCACCCGTGCGGGTGTTGCCGCCGGGGAGGGATGCTTTGGCCCGTTCAAACATCGCCTGTGAGCGGGGGTTTCTGGCACTATATTCGGCGATCTGCTTGTCAAGCGCAGTCTGTAAAGCGTCGGTCATTGTGATCTCCTCTCCTGGTGACGATTTTCAGCCTATCCAATTTGGGCGGCGTAACAGCGCGGCCTAGCGCAGATGATGCACCTTTTCCAAGCCATAGACGGGGGTAGGTATTCCCTCCATGCGCGCTTTGAGCTGCAGGGAGAGGGCGATTGAGTAGAAGCGTGCCTGCTGCAAATTGCCGCCGTGAAACCACAAACCGGGCTGCTGGGTGGGCTTCCACATATTGCGCGGTTCACCTTCCCAGGGGCCTGGATCGTATTTGGTATCCGACCCAAGACCCCAACATTTGCCCACCCTGTCCGCCACCTCTTGGGAAATCAGTCTGGCGGCCCAGGAGTTCATGGAGCCGTAGCCAGTAGCGAAGACGATCAGGTCGGCGGGCAGTTCGCTCCCATCGGTCAATAGCACGCTGCTTTCTCTGATCTCGGCAATCGTGACCCCACTGCGCAGCTTTATCTCCCCGTCTGCAATCAACTGGGAAGCCCCCACATCGATGTAATAGCCGGAGCCACGGCGATGGTATTTTGGACCGAGACCGGCCCCATCTTCGCCAAACTCCAATAAAAAGCCGGTAGCAGCCAGCCGGGCATAGAAGTCGGCATCCTTCTGCTGAATCGCCTGCCAGACTGGAATCGAGCGTTCGGCTTGCAACTTCCAAGGCAGGGACGCACCCTGCATATCGATCTGGTGGGTGGTGATACCCGCCTGCGCTGATGCCTCGGAGTATTGACTGCCCGCAAAGAGTGACTCGGAGCGTACCACCATTGTTGGTGAACGCTGGATCATTGTCACATCCGCGCCGTTCTCCCAGAGGTCAGCACAGATGTCGTGGGCCGAGTTGTTGGAGCCAAGCACGACACAGCGCTTGCCCCCATAACGTTCCCCACTGGGATGCTGGCTGGAATGGTGGATGTCGCCTTTGAAACGCGCCGCCCCAGGAAGCTGCGGGTTGTTTGGCATTCCCGACATCCCCGTCGCCAGTACCAACTGTTTGGGCTGAAGAACGACCTGCTCACCCTTGCGCTCAACCGTGACTTGCCACGTGGCTGTCGCCTCATCATAGGTGGCACCTTTGCACTCGGTGGAGGACCAATAGTTCAGTTCCATAATTGTGGTGTAGCTTTCCAGCCAGTCACCCATTTTGTCTTTGGGGATGAAGACGGGCCAGTCGTCGGGAAAGGGCAAATAGGGCAGGTGATTGGCCCAAATCTCGTCGTGCAGACAGAGGGATTTGTAGCGCTTGCGCCAGGAGTCGCCAGCCCGCTCGTTCTTCTCGATGATGATGGTGGGCACGTCAAGCCGTCGGAGGCGGGCCGCCAGCGCGATGCCTCCCTGTCCCCCGCCGATGATGACGCAGTAGGGCTGCTGGGTATAGCCCAGGGCAGCCTCTTCCTCCTGCTTTCGCTCCAGCCAGTTCGTGCGCTTCTTCACGATGCCATGCTCGGCACCTTTGGCTCGGCGATACCCTTTTTTCTCCTCAAAGCCAGCCAGTTCATCCAGCGCGGTAAAGAGCGTCCAGCATTTCCCCTCTTTCAGACGCAGGTGGCCTCTGCCTCTGCCGACAGCAGTCTCGAAGGTAAACCAGCCGCTGATGGCATCCTCATTCACAACGGCTTCACCCTCGAACTGCCACTGATCTGGCAGGGTCTGGGCGACTGTGGCGGTCAGCATGGCGCGGATATCCTCTTTCCCTTCCGCCGTTTTAATATTCCACGTAAAGGCCAGCAGGTCGCGCCAATAGCACTCCTGGTGAAAGAGAGCCATTGCACCTGCATAGTCTGACCGTTCCAGAGCAGAAGCAAAGTGGGAGAGCCAGTCTGATAGTTGTTCGGTCGGTTGGGCATAGGCAACGGGATGATCATTCATACTTGTATTTCCTGTGAAATCAGTGGAAAGTCGAAGATGCTACAACAAACCCGGCTTCACCAATCGCTGTGCTTGTAGCGTTGTGCCCAGCCGCCGGTGGACGAGCGCATTTCGTCGGCAACGACAAAAATCAACCAGCGGGGTTCCTCTAAAGTCTGGTCCAGGTAGACCAGTCCCGCCTCGCCCCGATAGCGCAGGACCATCTCACGGGCAATCTCCACCCAGCGCCCGCCCACGTTGGGTTCCTCCACCACCTGGGCCTTGCCCTGGACCAGCACCCGCCGCCCATCTTCGGCGTCGATGCAGAGGGAGACCCGCGGGTCATTTTGCAGATAGGCCGCCCAGACAGAGCGGGCGCGCGGCACGACGTAGAAGCCCCCATCCGCATGGGTGAACCAACAGGGCACAACATACGGGTGGCCCGTCGGCTTCACACAGGCCAGGCGACAAAGGACGTCCGAGGCCAGAAAGTCGTCGATTTGGGCAGGGGTCATGGCTGGCATGGGCTTTTCTCCTGTTGGGAAAGAGCAGGCAGACCGATGCAAGGGAACGGCCCACTATCTATGAGGAGTACGGTTCTCCAAGTATACGTCCATCCAGGCGGATTGTCATCTTGCTTTTTCGCCCGCAATACACCCTCAAAAATGTAGTTTGCACTTTTCAGTGAATCGTCTATGCTATGTTTGACGTCAGACTACGAAGGGCTGGAGTCTATTCTCTCCAGCCACTTCCACTTCGCCTGCCATCCATAGCGCGGCTACTGGCAGCAAGAGCAATCAATGCGCGTTCTCAATCAAATGATTATCAACGGAAACAGCGACAGATTATGAGCAGAATTTATCACGATTTGGGAGTCGAACCGATCATCAATGCCAGTGGAACGGTTACCGCCTACAGTGGGACCCTCATGTGGCCGGAAGTCTCCGATGCCATGAACCAGGCCAGCCGGGCTTATGTTGTGATGGAGGAACTACACTTAGCTGCAGGCAAGCGCATAGCGCAACTCATCGGTGTGCCTGCCGCCCATGTCTGTGCCTCGGCAACGGCAGGCATTGCCCTGGTGGCAGCGGCTGCCGTCGCCGGTTCTGACAAAGAAGCCATCCGCCGTCTACCCGACGTGACTGGCCTTCGACACGAGATCATTGTACAGCGCACACACCGCATGGCCTATGACCAGGCTATCCTCCTGTGTGGGGCGCGTTTTGTGGAAGTGGATCCCGAACCGGAAGCCCTGGCATCAGCCATTACCGACCAGACTGCGGGCATATTTTATGTGCTCTCTTGGGGGTTGACCGGCCAGGCCATCCCTTTGCCGGAGGTGGCCCGGATTGCTCACGCCAAAGGCGTACCAGTTCTCGTCGACGCCGCCTCAGAACTCCCGCCCTTGTCAAACCTCTATCGCTTCTTGGACGAGGGGGCCGACGCGGTCATCTTTAGCGGCGGCAAGGGCTTTCGCGGACCCCAGGCATCGGGCCTGATTGTCGGCAAACCCCGCTTGATTGAGGCGTGCCGTCTGAACGATTGCCCGCACCCTTCCATCGGACGGGCGATGAAGACAGGCAAAGAGGAGATTGTCGGTCTTGTCAAAGCGGTTGAACTCTATATGGCCCGCGACCACGAGGCCGAGATGCTGGTTTGGGAGCGCCGGGTGCAGTATCTCATCGACCAGTTGTCTGCCATTCCCACGGTTAAAGCCTGGCGACAGACGCCCTATGGGGTTGGTCAACTTTTTCCGCATGTCGCCATGACCTGGGATATCCAGAAGCTGGAGGTAAGTTACCAGGAGTTCTGGGAGGTCATGCTGGCCGGACCGCCGCGCATCATGACCCAGCAATATGACGACCCTTTCCGCAACCGCGAGCACCAGATTCGTCTGCATGTTCATACATTGCAAGAGGGTCAGGAGGTGCTCCTGGCTCGGCGTGTCCAGGAGGTTCTGGCTGAGCAGTAAAGTGATGTGAAAATAGGAACACGGATGAGACGGAAAGGACGGATTGGCACGGAGTTAATCGGTACAAATTCCTTGTCTCCGTGTGAATCTGTATCCGCTTTTCGTCGTTATCGGTGTCAACCGTTCGTGTGGTCTGATCTGATAAACGCTACTCAATGAGTGAAGGAAAGACACCCAATGCATATTGAAGATTTTCAGATTGCTGATCTGCCCAGAGGGCGCAAGGCCTTTGAGTGGTATGACGTAGCCCCGCGACCGGATGGCAGTCAGTGGCGTCTCCCCCTCTTGACGATCACCGGGCAGGAGGACGGCCCTGTCTTTGTCGTAATTGCGGGCATTCATGGCGACGAGTATGAAGGACCGGAGACGATTGCCCGGGTTTACCAGCAGGTGCAGGCTGAAGAGATACGGGGCAAGCTGGTCATGGTCCCCTTCTTCAACTTACCCGCCTATGAAAGCGGCACGCGCAACAGCCCTGTCGACGGTCTCAACCTGGCGCGCGTCATGCCAGGCGACCCTGCAGGGAGCATTTCCTATCGTCTCGGCCACTATGTGACCGAGAAATTCATCATGCCCAGCGACCTCTTTCTGGATATCCACAGCGGTGGTGTTGCGCTCAACATCTGCACATCCATCTACTACTACCACACAGAGAACGAGATCGGAAGCAAAACCCGCGCCGCAGCCGAAGCCTTTGCCGCACCGGTTGTCGTTGGCAACACAAATCCCGAAACCGCCGTCTATGGGTGCAGTTTTCGCACATGCTGGGACCGCAACAAAGCAGGCTTGTTTACCGAGGCACACGGCGCTGGCCGCACACTGCCCCAGGAAATCGACTGCTTTACAACCGGTGTACTCAATCTCTTGAAGCATCTGGGGATGCTGCCAGGCGAGATTGTGAAACAGAAAGTGACCCACCGCCTGGTCACTGATCTGAGACCGGGTGGTGATTTCAGCGCCAATGTAGCTGGCTTTTTCCGACCCGAGGTGCGTATGTTGGAGCGCGTCACAACGGGCCAGCGACTGGGCGTTATACAAGACTTCAGCGGGGCCTCCCTGCAGGAGTTTCATGCGGGACGCGATGGGTACATTACACTGCTGCGCGGCGTCCCCCGGGTAAGCGTGGGCGATAGCCTCTTTGGCATCACCGACGGTGACTCTTTTTTGGCCTGAAGGCTGCATACACAGCCAGAGATAGCGGGTCCAGTATTCCTTTCAACTGCACCTGTATACAGCGGCGCTCGCCGGGAATCCGATTTGGGCTGTTTGACGACGCTTTGGATTGCGTAGACAATAGAGAGAGCGCCACCCATCCGTTACCCCCCAAGCGACAGGAGAGAGCCCTTATGCCATCGGATATGCGTATCACCCGCCTTACCGTAACCCACTACACGACTGAATTTGCGGACTTGGACCTGGAAGAGACTCTCGGCTTTGACACTGTCTACAAACCCGGCGGTCGTCTGACCACCTCTGGCAGCATCCTTACTGTCGAGACCAACGCCGGGGTGACAGGCGAAACCCCAGGCAGCGTGGATGCCCGGGCCGCCCGCTACCTGCTGGGGCGCAATCCTTTACAGCGGGAGATCATCTGGCATGACCTCAAGCGGGCCAACCGCAGCGCCAACGCGACGCCGCCGGGTGCGGTGGACATTGCCCTGTGGGACATCGCGGGCAAGCTCTACAACGCGCCGATTCACCAGATGCTGGGGGGCTGGCGCACCCGGCTGCCCTGTTATGCCAGCACCTACCACGGCGACGAAAACGGCGGCCTCTCCACCGCAGAGGATTTCGCCGCCTTTGCCAAATACTGCAAAGAGGCATTGGGCTACCCAGCCTTCAAAATCCACGGCTGGATCAACGGCCCCATCGAGCGGGAGGTGGCCGCTGTTCTCGCCATTCGGGAAGCCGTGGGACCCCAGATGGCCCTGATGCTGGACCCGGCTGGTGCTTTCCCCACCTTCGACGGTGTGCTGCAAGTGGGCCGGGCCTGTGATGCAGCGCATTATATGTGGTATGAAGACCCCTTCCGGGGCGGCGGCTTTTCTCAGTTTGCCCATGTGCAGCTCAAGCAACTCATCAAGACCCCCATGCTGATGGGTGAGCATATCCGGGGGCTGGAGGCCAAGGCAGATACCATCACCAGCCGGGCCACGGATTATGTGCGGGCCAATCCAAGTGTGGATGGAGGCATCACCGGAGTCATGAAAATTGCGGCCCTGGCCGAGTCCCACGGACTGGATGTGGAGCTGCACCGGGGCGGCCTGGCCCATCGCCATTGTATGGCTTCCATCCGCAACACCAACTACTACGAACTGGCGCTGGTCCATCCCAAAGTACCAAACACCAACCCGGCCATCTACAGCGAACGGCGTTGGCTGGATGAACTGGATTCGGTAGATGCCCAGGGCTGCGTGGCTGTGCCCGACGGACCCGGCCTGGGCGTCCCTCTGGACTGGGAGTGGATCAACGCCCACAAAAGCGGCGAGACGGTTTTTGCGTAGTGAGGGTGGGAAACAAACGACAGGAAGGAGATAGACGCCCATGCGCGCAGCATTTTTGCACGGCAGGCTGGATGTGCGGGTGGAAGAGCGGCCAGCCCCCCAGATTGAACGACCCGACGAGGTCATCCTGGCTGTGGCCTATTCGGGCATCTGCGGTTCCGAGCTGCACGCCATCGAAGGCTATCAACTCGCTAACCGCAGCCCCAGCACCGACAACGGCCCAACGCCCACCCCGTCCAGCCTGGGCCACGAGTACGCCGGTGTGATCACCGCCGTTGGTGACGAGGTAGAATCCTTTCAGGTCGGCCAACGGGTCACCGTGGCGCCCCGGGGTCCCTGTCACCGTTGCGAACTCTGCCACAACGGGGGAACCGCCCTTTGCCGCAAAACCACCCAGCGGGGCGGCTCCTGGGCTGATTTCATCGCCGCGCCCCAGAAGCTCGTCCACCATCTGCCCGACACTCTGCCCCTGGCCATCGGCGCTATCACCGAACCCCTCTCCGCGTCCGTGCGCATTCTCGACCGCGCCGAACTGCGCAGCGGGATGAATGTCTGTGTGATTGGGGCTGGACCCATCGGCCTCTTCGCCGCGGTTCTGGCGCAACGGAACGGAGCGGCCAATGTCATCATCAGCGATCCGCGCCCGGCCCGCCGGGAATTGGCCCGACGTATGGGCATACCGGTTGTGGTGGACCCCAAAGCCGATGACCTCTACACGGTCGTGATGGATCACACCCAAGGGCGGGGGGTGGAGGTGAGTATCGAAGCCGTGGGGCTGGAACCGGCCCTTTCCCAGGCGATTCAAGTGGTGGCGATAGGTGGCACAGTTGTCTGGGGTGGCGTGGCCCCTGTCGGCGTGACTGTGCCCATCTCGCCCAACGATATGTTCATGCGCGAGTACACCCTGCGCACCTCCTGGGGCGGGATTGAAATCTTTGAACGCACCATTCGCCTGCTGTCTGTACTCGACTGGTCGCCGGTTGTCGAGGAGGTATTCCCCCTGGCTGAGGTGTCCCAGGCGGTGGAATTTGCCCGTACCGCCGCCGCGGGCAAAGTTTTGTTAGAGGTGGCAGGCGAGAGATTTCAGCCAGCGTAGCAGCGTGTAGTGGAGAGTGGTAGACAGCCCAGAAGGGAGAGCCGATGGAGTTATTCTCAATTGCCGGGGATGATACAGTTCTGTGTGACACATCCCTCTCTTACGGCGCAGTGGAGCGGCTCGCTGCCCATAGCCCTGTCACACTGAGAGCGTCGTCACCTGCGGAGGTCGTTCTCTGCGTGCTTGACGGGGCCTTGAGTGTCGATGCGACATCCGCTGGTTCTGAAAATAGCCGCGTGGTCCTGGGCCGGATGGAAGGCGTCCAGATTCCTGCCGGGTGGGATTGGCGGGGAGAGGCCGGTGCAGCCGGCTGCAAAGTGCTGCGGGTGGAGAGCTTTCATCCCCACTTCCGCCCCCAGCAGCCACTGATGCCCGCCCTGGCCCGGCCCCACCCTTTCGCCCTGGCCGACGGTCAGATGTTGATCTACACCGATTACATCCGGGGCGGTGTACTCAACTTCCGGCCTGGTTTTGCCGCCGACAAGCATTTCCACCAGAACGCCGACGAGCTTTTCTGGTTCTTTCAAGGAGAGTGTCGGGTGGAAACGCCGGACGGTGTGGTTGTGGCACCCGCGGGCACAATCATCTACACCGCGCCTGGCGAGTGGCATATCATCGAGAACGCCGGTTCCGAACCCCTGCTGATGTTTGTCACGGTGACGCCCAATATCGTGCCCAGCCACACCTTCTTCGACGCCGACGGCAACCCGCTGGTGCGCAGTTGGGAACCTTTGCGGGGTAAATGAGAGGGGAGAAGCAGCTTTGCCATCTATCGTAGTCAATCAGGGCATCTTCGGCGAGATGTTTGGTACAGACGCAATGCGGGCACTCTTCGCTGACCGGGCATTGGTGCAGCGCTATCTCGACGTCGAAGCAGCGTTGGCCCGTGCCCAGGCCCGTCTGGGCATCATTCCCCAGGCGGCGGCTGCGGCCATCACCGCAGCCGCGCAGGTGGAGCGGGTGGACTTTGCCCGGCTGACTGCACGCACGGAGATTGTCGGCTATCCGATTTTGCCCCTGGTGGAGCAGCTTTCGTCCTGGCCCGCAGATGGGCTGGGACAGTACTCTCACTGGGGCGCGACCACCCAGGACATTATGGACACCGCCGATGTGCTGCAACTGGGGGACGCCCTGGCCCTGGTTGATGGGGAACTGGTCGCGATTGGCGAAGCGCTGGCTGCCCTGGCCGATCAACACGCCGAGACGCCTATGGCCGGTCGCACCCACTTGCAGCACGCCCTGCCCATCAGCTTTGGCTACAAATGCGCCACCTGGCTCGCCGCAATCGACCGCCATCGGGTGCGGCTGCAACAACTGAAACCCCGCCTGCTGGTGGTGCAGTTCTCCGGCGCGGCGGGCACACTGGCTTCCCTGGGCGAGGACGGGCTGGCAACCCAGTCTGCCCTGGCCGCGGAGTTGGGACTGGCTGTACCCGACATCACCTGGCACTCGATTCGGGATGGCTTTGCCGAGGCAACCGGACTGCTCGCGCTCATCGCCGGCAGCATCGGCAAAATCGGCTATGACATTATGCTGCTGATGCAGACCGAAATCGCCGAGGTGCTGGAACCCTTTGTGGCGGGCCGAGGTGCGAGTTCGACTATGCCCCAGAAACGCAACCCCATCTCGTCGGAAATGATGGTGGCTGCGGCCAAAATTGTGCGGGAACAGCACAGCCTGATGCTGGATGCCCTGGTCCAGGACCACGAACGGGCCACCGGTCCCTGGCATGTGGAGTGGCACGCCCTACCCACAGCTTTTATTGTGGCCTCCGGGGGCTTGCGCGGGGCCAGGGAAGCATTGCAGGGGCTGGAAGTCCGGCCTGAAGCCATGACCCATAATTTGGGTGTCAGCCGTGGACTCATCGTGGCCGAGGCGGTGATGATGGGACTGGCTCCCCGGCTGGGCCGCCAGCATGCCCACGACATCGTCTATGCCTGCTGCCGCACAGCCCTGGCTGGGGAGCTATCCTTCACCGAGGCGCTTCTGGCAGAGCCGCAGGTTGCGGCCATCTTCCAGCGCGCCGAAATCGAATCGCTGACCAATCCTGCCAACTACCTCGGGTCGGCTCCGCAGATGACACGGGCGTTGCTGGCCCGGCGCTCCCACAGTTTGACCAGCGGGGAGGAGCAATCTTGAGCAGCCTCCCCTGTGTGCAGACGCAAGCCCACGCAACCCGCCACCAGCCATAGCACCCCTACCACCAACGACGCCGGGCTGACCGCCGCGATGAGGGTCGCCAGCTCTGCCGTCGGCCCCGCCCATCGACTTCATGCCCCAGGCCAGCCAGCAGCCTGCAAAGTGGCACGCCGTCGATGTGGCGGATGGGCCGTTCGCTGGTGGGGAGCCCGGCCAGGTCAGAAACAGATCTCAATCATCTGTCGGTGGTAGCCGAGTTGGGTATGAAAGCGAGCTCGACCGCCTGAAAATGACCGAAACTTATCGTCACATGCCATCCAAAGGAGAGAAGAATGGTTATCACCGAAGTGGAACTATTGGTTGTGGAAAAGCAGCCAGGCCAGGAGCTGGTGCTGCTGACGGTCAAAACCGACGCAGGGATTGAGGGCCACTCGATGGGCTGGGGCATCAAAGGGGGCAAGCGGCTGGCCGAGGAGATTGCGGCAGTGATTGTGCCCGAAATCCTGGGCCAAGACCCCATCAACCGGGAGTATCTCTATCACAAGCTCAACCAGGCCGACCGCTGGGGCGGGCATCTGCCCATCACCGCCCACGGCCCCATCGATGTTGCGCTGTGGGACATCACCGCCAAGCAGGCCGGGCTGCCCTTGTACAAACTCATCGGCGGCTACCGGGACCGCATCCCCGCCTACGCCACCGGCCCCAAATATGCCACGCCAGAGGAGTATGTAGATGAAGCGCACCGGGCGATTGCTGCCGGCTTCCGAGGCTACAAACTTCACCCGCCGGGTATTGCGGAGCTGGATATTGAATGCTGCCGCAAAGTGCGCGAGGCGGTGGGCGACGGCTTTACTTTGATGAGCGATCCGGTGGG
>CAMDQF010000158.1 GCA_945905745.1 Litorilinea aerophila | reverse complement strand
GGCCCTTGACAAAGCGGCAAGCCAGCGCTCTACTCTTGCCTGCGATGGCGACGGACGACGGGAGCAGGGTTTCATCACCCCTCGACATACACACCAGGCTCTCTCTTATTTCGAGCCTCTCGTGGTCTTGACAACGGGGTCAACTATAGATGGTGTATTCGTCTCTGAAGTTTGCTTGCTGTCTCCAGTCATTTGCACCAGCGGCAGAAACAAGTTAATCGGTTCATTGTTTTCCGGCTCTTGCTCTGGATATGTGTCCGCCCCGGCGACATCAAACTGATTTGTTGTCCTTGCATCCTGGAGCGAGGACTTGCTGTCTACGTCAGTTCCCAGCGTCGAAAACAGCGGGGTTGACCCAATATGCCCAGCCTGAACTTCTGGCTGCGTCTCTTTTGTGACATGCAAAGATTCAGCCCTTGCCGACGGTAAGGATGGATAGACACCGAACTCTGTACTGGTCAGCAGGCTAAGACAGAGTAAGAGTCTTACAATCGAGTGAATGGTAGTGGATGCTTTCATTTCTTCTTGACCTCACACAAGTCTCTTATAGGTGTATCGATCTGACGATCGATCAGTATACGTCTTCTCCGTCCCTCAGCGTGTTTTCAATCGTTAATCAGCACAAGCAGGAATACTTTATTGGTCAACAAAGCGGCAAGCGTTATCCATTCTCAATCAAGCCGGAATTCGCACTGGCTGATGGATGGGGCTGCTACGATACTTCAGTTTACACAGGAGCGATCCAAAATCGATCCCTGGCCTAACAACAGCCACGCCTGTTCTACTTCTTCAGTGCGATTCCAGTATCTTCTCAATAAGGCGGGGTAGGGACGGGCCTCTGTGCCCGTCCGCTGCGGGTGGACACGGAGGTCCACCCCTACATATTGAGATGATACCGATTCCAGAAGAAACGGGAGTCGTGGATTAGGCAGCGGTGATAGAATGGGTTATCGGGTTTCATCTGTCAGAACAGTATACGTGCAACCCTACGGTTCCGCAACAGCAAAAAATGAATGCAGAACTGAAATCGGCGGCTTTCCCTATCACCCGAAATTTGCTATAGTTATCCGTATTCAATTCTGCCCATCAGCCAGCCTCCCCGGAAGAAGAAGCCGTGTCCAACCGTCCCAACCTACTCTTTCTGATGCCCGATCAACTCCGCCCTGACTTTCTGAGTTGCTACGGGGCGGATTTTATCGAGACGCCCCACATCGACAGCCTGGCCGAGCGGGGCATCCGCTTTGACAAAGCCTACTCCACCCATCCCATCTGTGTGCCTGCCCGGGCCAGCCTGCTCACCGGGCTGAATGCCATCCGCACGGGGGTGACCGACAACGGCCAGTGGCTGCGCCCGGACCTGGCTGCCTGCGGCATCCACACCTGGCCGGAACTGCTCAACCAGCAGGGCTACTACACCGCCGCCATCGGTAAAATGCACTTTTACCCCTGGGATATCGTCCACGGCTTCGGCTACCGGGTAGCCTGTGAGGACAAGCGCTGGATCAAAGTGCGGGACGACTATCACGAATTTCTGCACAGCCGGGGCCTGCGCAAGCTCCACGGCAAGGAACATCCCGACTATCACGCGGGCAAGGGCGCGACGGTCAGCCCCATCCCCTGGGACGCCTCCTGGGATCACTTCGTGGGCAGCGAGGCCGTGCGCTTCATCGACGAATACGCGGGCGAGGGTCCCTTTGCGGCGATGGTGGGCTTCCCTGGCCCCCACTGCCCCTATGACCCCACGCCCGAATATCTGGACAGCATCGACCCGGCCCAGATGCCAGCTCCTATCCCGGCCACGCACACCCCGCCGGAAATGATTCGGGGCAATGTGCGGGGCAATCGGGGCGACTGGAATGGGGTGGACTACAGCGAATTCACCGACGACCACAAGCAGAAGATTCGCGCCCACTACGCCGCGCTGGTCAAGCAGATCGATGACGAAATCGGCGATATTCTGGCCGCGCTGGGACGCACGGGTCAGTTGGAAAACACACTAATTATCTTTGCCAGCGATCACGGCGACTACCTGGGCGATCACGGGATGATCGGCAAGAGCAGTTTCTACGAAGCCAGTTGTCACGTGCCGCTGATTCTGGCCGGGCCGGGTATCAGTGGCCCCGCCGTCAACCAGGAGATCGTCGCCCTGCTGGACGTGACCGCCTCTCTGCTCTACGCGGGGGGCGCAGCACTGCCTGGTTATCTGGATTCCCGACCCCTGCCCGGTCTGGGCGCAGCGCGCACACCCCACGCAGCCCTCTTTGGGGCCACCAGCAGCGGCTGGATGTTCTACGACGGGCGCTGGAAGTTGTGTAAGTACGCCACCGGGGATATTCTATTCTTTGACTTGGCAACCGATCCGACCGAAGAACAGAATCTGGCAGGCGACCCAGCCCACCGGGAGCGCTATCTGGCAATGGATGCCGCGCTCACCCAGGAACTTATGCGCTCCATCACCGCGGCCAACTCGGATCGCCGGGTCTACAGCGGCAACAGTATGTGGAATGACGACGACTTCGGCAAACGGGGCTGGCAGCGGCGCTATCCCCAGCCGATTGGGGAGTAGGGTGTGAGGTTACAATGTGGGATGATCCAATTGTGGCAGAGACACGTGCATTGCGCTCTGAGATTGCGGCTGAATACGATTTTGACATTGAATCGTTGGGTGCCTATTTCCTTCAGTTGAGCGCTGCTGACGCAGAAATGCTCATTCAGGAAGCTGTTCATGCTATATCAAACCGCCAGGACGAAACGTATGCCTGGCTGGAAAACCTTCTTTCTATACCCGCTTAGCTGGGGGAGGTTCTGTGGAACTGCTCGCACACGCTGTGAATAACTTTAACGGTGTTGTCATCGGTCCGGCCCAACTGCCCACCGACCCGGCGGAGTTTCGCGCCCGGTTGGATGCGTCCATTGCCCAGTGGCGGGCAGACGGGCGGCAGGTGATCTGGATGGAAGCGCCTCTCGACAGGGCAGCGCTGATCCCCTTGGCCGTGGAGGCGGGCTTCGGCTTCCACCACAGCCAGGAGAGCTATCTGATGATGACCCTCCTCCTGCAAGAGGGGGCGTTTGTCCCCTACTACGCCACCCACTACATCGGTGCCGGCGGCGTGGTCATCAACAGCCGCCAAGAGATTCTGGTGGTCTGCGAGCGTTTCCGCAGCAACAACCGGCCCTACTACAAACTGCCCGGCGGCGCGCTCCATCCCGGCGAGCATCTGGTGGACGGGGTGATCCGGGAAGTGCGGGAGGAGACCGGTGTGGAGGCCAAATTCGAGACATTGGCCTGCTTCCGCCACTGGCACGGCTATCGCTACGGCAAGTCGGATATGTACTTCGTCTGCCGTCTCTCACCCATCAGCGAAACGATTGTGATGGACACCCACGAGATCGAAGAGTGCTTTTGGATGCCCGTGGCCGAGTACCTGGAAAGCGAACTGGTGGGTCTCTTCAACCGGCGCATCGTGCGCGCCGCGCTGAACAACCCCGGCATTCCGTCGGTCTGGGTGGAGGGATACAGCAACCCTGCGACCCACGAGTTTTTCTTTCCAGAGGAATGAGCCGTACGCAGCAGGAGGCTTGAACCTGTTTTTCTCGTAGTGCGTGGTGCGTGAACCAATTCCACTGCCAATTCACCCACCACGCACTACGAACTGCTCACATCGTTGGCTTTTGTCTACAGTACCCAGCGGAGTTCGCACAATATGAACATCAACCTTTCTGGCAAAATCGCACTCATCACCGGCGCGGCGGGCGGCATTGGCCGGGCCTGTGCCCAGACATTATCCGAAGCAGGTGCCTTTGTCGTCGCCGTGGACCTGAACGAAGCGGGCGTGCAGGAGACGGTTGACCTCATCGGCGGCGGGCGCAGCCAGGGACTGGCCGTAGGCTGTGATCTGAGCAAGCCCGAGGCGGTGACAGCCCTGCGTGACCAGGTGTTGGCCGAAACTGGCGGTGTGGACATTCTGGTCAACTGCGCCGGGCTGATCTCCTATCGCAAGGGAATCAATGCCGTCTCGGTGAATGAATGGGACCTGCTCCTGGACGTGAACCTGCGCGGGACGTTTCTGGTCTGCCAGGCTTTTATTGACAATATGAAGGAACGGCGCAACGGGGCCATCATCACCTTCTCGTCCCTGGCGGCCCGGGTGGGTGGCATCGAAGTCGGCATCCACTACGCCGCCTCCAAAGCTGCCCTCATCGGCCTGACCCGCACCCTGGCCAAAGAGGGCGGACCCTTCGGCATTACTGTCAACGCAGTGGCCCCCGGCGTCATTCTCACCGACCCGGTGAAGAAGCAGGTGGCCGGTCACGAAGACGACTACACAAAGTCGATCCCGCTGCAACGCCTGGGCCAGCCCCAGGATGTGGCGAATGTCGTCCTCTTTTTGGCATCACCCCTCTCCAGTTACATAACGGGAGTGGTTCTCGACATCAACGGCGGGATGTATATGGGCTAACCGCGTAGGGGCGCTGCTTGCTGCGCCCGTCTCGTGTGTACCGGGCGCAGCAAGCAATGCCCTTACGAAAACCGATACCAGTTTCTCATCCCACGGGAGAATACAATGCAAACAGGACCGACACTCATTTCCGAAGAAAAACTCAACAAATTTACGGTCAACATCCTGACGGGTGCCGGTGTACCCGCCGACGAAGCCGCCATTGTGGCCGACTGCCTGCTCCTGGCCAATCTCTCCGGCGTGGATTCCCACGGCATTGTGCGCCTGGCCCACTACATCCGACGGCTGGAAAACGGCTCCATTAAACCCCACGCGGCGGTCACATTCGAGCAGACCGCGCCCTCCATGGGCATAATGGATGGGGGCGATGGACTGGGCCATGTGGTCACCCACCATGCCACCACCAAAGCCATGGAACTGGCCGCGCAGAGTGGGACCGGAGTGGTCTCTGTCGGCAACTCCAGCCACAACGGCATGACCGCCTACTACATCCTGCGCATGATCGAGGCAGGCTACATCGGCATCGCCATGACTGCCACCGACAAAATGCTCATCCCCTTTGGGGCAAAGCAGGCGTTCTTCGGCACCAACCCCTTGGCCATCGGCTTTCCCACCGACGGTATCCCTGTTCTGCTGGACATGGCGACCACCCTGACCGCCTGGGGCAAGGTGGCTCTGGCCCGGGTCGAAGGCAAACCCATCCCGGCTGATTGGGGCATGGACGCCGAGGGCAAACCCACCACAGACCCCAAGGCCATCGCCGGTCTGCATCCATTCGGCGGCTCCAAGGGCAGCGGTCTGGCGATGATCATCGACATCTTTTGCAGCGTGCTGGCGGGTATGCCCTGGGGACCCCACATCAACCAGATGTACGGCGAGATGGACAAGCCCCGCAAGCTCGGCCATTTCATCATGGCAATCGACGTGCGGCGCTTCATGCCTGTGGAAATGTTCAAGGGGATTCTGGGCAACATGCTGGCGGAGTTCACGGCGCTGGAACCGGCGGATGGTTTCAACGCCGTCTACTATCCGGGGCAGATCGAGGGTATGCGCCGGCAGCAGCGCCGAGTCGAGGGTCTCCCCATCGATCCGGGGCTGTACGCCGAGCTGGCGGAAGTGGGCCAGCGTTTTGGCGTGCCCTTCCCCGGCTGATAAAACGAAGGACACGGATCGACACGGATCGGACAGATTTTCACAGATAAAATCCGTGTCAATCCGCTCCATCCGTGCAAATCCGTGTCCTTCGTTTCAAGAGAGTATCAAAGGAGTTGTCCTCTTGCGCCACGACATACCTGTTGAAAAACTTGGCCCCCAGGCCCACGCCATGGCCCACGCAGTCGAGTCCTGCGTCCACTGCGGCTTCTGCTTGCCCGCCTGCCCCACCTATTTAACATTGGGCGAGGAGATGGATTCCCCCCGCGGGCGCATTCTGCTGATGAAGGGTGTGCTGGAGGGCGAGCTGGAGCTGGCCGACGCCCTGCCCTATGTGGACCGCTGTCTGGGCTGTCTGGGCTGTGTCACTGTCTGCCCCTCTGGCGTGGAGTACGGCGAACTGCTGGCCCCCTTCCGTGCCCAGGCCGAGACCCAGCGCAGCCGCCCCCTGCTGGAGAAAATTACCCGGCTGATGGTGAACCAGACATTGCCCTATCCCAGACGCTTCCGGGCCGCGGCGGCCATGGGCAAGTTGGCCCGCCCGCTGCAAGGAATGCTCCCTGCACCCATGCGCACAATGCTGGGGCTTCTGCCCGACGATATGCCCGCCAGCCAACCTCTGCCATCGCTGATTCCCGCCGAGGGGAAACGACGGGCGCGGGTCGCCCTGCTGGCTGGCTGTGTGCAGCAGGTGCTGGCCCCGGAGATCAACTGGGCGACAGTGCGCGTGCTCGCGCGTAACGGCGTAGAGGTCGTTATCCCCGCGCAGCAGGGCTGCTGCGGCGCGCTCTCTATGCACAACGGCGAGGCCGGCCAGGCGCGAACGCTGGCCCGGCGCAATCTGGATATCTTCGATCTGGGCGCTGTGGACGCCATCGTGACCAACGCGGCGGGCTGTGGCTCCGGGATGCACGAATACCCCCTGCTCTTTGCCGGCAGCCCGGACGAAAAGCGGGCCGAGCAATTCGCCGCCAAAGTGCAGGACATCAGCGTCTTTCTGGACAAACTGGGCATCGAAACACCGCCCGCCCTGGACACGCCGCTGAAGGTCGCCTATCACGACGCCTGTCACCTGGCCCACGCCCAGGGCGTGCGCGATGCGCCCCGCCGTCTGCTGACAGCCATCCCCGGCGTCACCCTGGCGGCGATTGGCGAAGGCGAAATCTGCTGCGGCTCGGCGGGGACGTACAACATCGAACAGCCGGAGCTGGCCCAGCAATTGGGCCAGCGCAAAGCCAGCGCCGTAGCGGCCACGGGTGCTGACCTACTCGTCACCGGCAACATTGGCTGTATGACCCAAATCAGCAGCCATCTAAACAGACAGGGCAAACCCTTGCCTGTACTGCACACAATTCAACTGCTCGACCGGGCCTACGATAGCCAAAAAACTGGACGCTGATGACGCTGAAAAAACAGATTGACGCTGATAAAATCTGCGCAAATCTGTTGTTTCTGCGAAATCTGTGTCCCTCTTTTCATCGCTGAAGGAAAAATCCCCGCATGATTTCAGTTCTCGCCATCGATCTGGACGAAACCCTCCTGCGCAATGACGGCAGCGTTTCCGAGCGGACCCTCGCAAGCCTGGCCGCCTGGGAAGCCAGCGGACGGCGCGCTGTCATCGCCACAGGCCGCCCGCCCCGCAGCGCCCGCCAAATCCCCGACGCCCTGCGCCACCTGCCCTGTGTCTGCTACAACGGTGCGGCCATCTACGAGGACGGTATACAATCCTACACCCGCGCAATTCCCGCGACGGACGCCTGGCAGATCATGAACGACCTGTTGACGGCCATGCCCGGTGGTCGGGTCGGCATTGAGATTGACGACGTTCTCTATGTCAATCAGCCATCCGAGCGCTGGGGTCACGTCCATACGCCAGACCTGTTGGGGATGACGCCCCGGCCCGCGGCCAAAATTATTATGTCCCTGCGTCAATACGAGCAGGCGAGAGTCAGCGCAGCCAGCCTGCCGACAACCGCCAAAGCCCTGCTTTCGGAAAAGTACGATCTGGCCCAGATTATGCCCACTGGCTCCTCCAAAGCCACTGCCCTGCACCATCTGATGGATAGCTGGGGCATCTCTATGGCATATGTGGCCGCCTTTGGCGACGATGTGAATGATGTGGAGATGGTGGCGGAGGCTGGGCTGGGGGTGGCGATGGACAACGCAGTGGCCGAGGTGAAGGCCGTGGCGGACCGCATCACCGCTTCCAACGATCGGGACGGCGTGGCGCTGGTGGTGGAAGAGTTATTGGGGATTTGAGATTTGAGATTGGAGACTGGGGATTGGAGAACGGGTATCAGGTGCGGGGGTTGACACGGGCTGATGCTGAGGCAATCGCGACCTGGCGCTATCCCGCCCCTTATGACATATACGACAGCGCCCCTGCCGGCGCGCAGTGGGAGATGCTCGCCGCCACCGCTGCCTATTATGCAGACCCTGCCCACCACTATTTTGCCATAGACGACGAAAGCGGCGAACTCCTGGGCTTTGGCTGCTTTGGGATGGAGGCTCAGGTTCTCGGTTACGACTATACCGAATCCGACGCCCTGGACATCGGCTTTGGGATGCGCCCGGATCGGGTGGGCGGCGGGCGGGGTGCAGCTTTTCTGGCTGCCATCCTTACCCACGCCCAGACAACACAGAACCCCAGACGACTGCGCGCCACAATCGCCAACTTCAACGAACGCTCCGCACGTACCTTTCTGCGCGCCGGTTTTGAGAAAGTCGCATCTTTCCGCTCCCGCACATCCTCGTCGATGGACTTTGACGTTTACATCCACCACAATGACTGACGCAAGGAGATATTATGAGAATTCTTCTCGCTCTCATTCTGACTCTGCCCCTGGCTGGATTGGCAAGGGGTCACTGGCAGATCGCTACACCGACGGCCAATCAATGGTTTGTCAATGTGGCCTCCGGCAGCGACAGCAACAGTTGCCTCTCGGCCGGGTCCGCCTGCAAAACACTGGCGACGGCGGTCACCAAAGCAGCTGACGACGACACAATCTCGCTGGCGGCTGGCATCTATCCCGTCAATAATCTGCAAATCGACAGACGGCTGACAATCGAGGGAGCGGGCCGGGACGCAACCTTTCTGGACGGCGGGGGTAGTGGACGGCTTCTGTACATCAGCGCCCCAACCACAATCACCGACCTGACCATTCGCAACGGGGCCATTACGACCCCCGCCCCCAATATCTTTGATACCGGCGGCGGCGCACTTCTCAGTACCGCTAACCTAACCCTGCGCAATGCGCGGGTGGCCCAGAACAGTACAGTCGGCAGCGGCGGCGCGATCTTCAATCTCGGCAATCTGACGATTGAGGAGAGCGAAATAGTGACCAACACCAGTGAGGGCAACGGCGGCGGCATTTACAATTACAATTTTGGCACAATTACGATCAGCCGCTCGCTGCTGGCGGGTAACATTGCCAACGGGCAGATGGGCGGAGCCATGGAGAGCAGCCGCCCGGTCTATCTGACCGACGTGACAATTCGGGATAACGAGTCGGCCAGCTTTGGCGGCGGGCTGGTGACAGGCGGCATTGCCGATCTGAATCGGGTGACTTTGCAGGGCAACCGGGCAGCGGCAGGCGCCGCCATCTTTGCCAGCTCCGGCGCTATCACCCTCACCAATTCTACTGTCAGCGGCAATCTGGCTTCCAACAACTACGGCGGCATCTATCTCTCCGGTTCCACAGTCTCGCTGGTTTTGCAGAATAGCGCCATTGCTTACAACAGCCGCACCAACTCTGCTGGTGCGGGTTTCAATGGACTGATCACCAGCAACAGCCCTGTGCGCATCGCCAATTCAATTATCGCTTTCAACAGCGGCAAGAACTGCGGCGGAACTCAGGGCAGCATCACCTCCGACGGTCACAATCTTTCCAATGACTTTTCTTGCAGTCTCAACCAGAGCGGTGACCAGCAGGGAGTGGATGGGCGGCTCGGTCCGCTGGGAGACTACGGCGGGGTGACGCCGGTTCACCCCCTGCTGCCGGGCAGCCCATCCATCGACGCCGGAGATGGCGCTCTCTGTCCCGGCGTGGACCAGCGGCAGGTCGCCCGGCCCATCGACGGGGACGGCAACAGCAGCGCGCTCTGTGACATTGGCCCATTCGAGGCCCGCCAACAGTTATCCATCGCTGACGTGGCTGTGCCGGAAGGCAACAGTGGCACGACGAATGCTGTCTTCACCGTCACCCTTGCCCCCCCCGCCACCCAGAATGTCACCGTCAGCTATGCCACCAGCCCGGGCAGCGCCAGTGCCGGCAGCGATTACACCACAAAATCGGGCACCCTCACATTCAGCGCCGGGCAGAGTGTGAAGACTGTCCCGGTTGCCGTGATGGGCGACACCAGCGACGAGCAGGACGAGACCTTCTTTGTGCGCCTGAGCAATGCCAGCGCTGCGGACATTGTGGATGGCACAGCTACCGGCACAATTGTGGACGACGACGGACTCTCCGCCCTGAGCATCGACGATCAGACTCTCCTGGAGGGCAACAGTGGGACAAAAGATGCACTCTTCACCGTCAACCTCTCCCCCGCCAGTGCCCAGGCTGTGTCGGTGAATTACAGTACGGTCAACGGGACCGCCAGCGCCGGTGCGGATTATGGCCAGTCGTCGGGCATTCTCACTTTCAACCCGGGCCAGACGACAAAAACAGTCGCAGTGTCTGTGTTGGGGGACCTAATAGACGAAGGGGTGTCCGAGAATTTTACAGTCACCCTCAGCAGCCCGGCGGGGGCGACAGTGACCGACGGCGACGGCGTGGGGATTATCACCGACGACGACTCAGCCCGCTTAACCCAGGGCTTCAGCCCGGAAGCGCTGGAGGGCGACTCTGGACAGACACCGATGATTTTCACAGTCACCCTCTCCACACCGGCAGCTTTTGTGGTGACGGTGGATTACGATATCTCCTCCGGGCCGATTGGCACAGGGGCTGTGCAGGGGGAAGATTTCAACGCCACCGACGGCACGCTCACCTTTCAGCCCGGTCAGGTCGCGCAGAATTTCACCGTGCAGGTGATCGGGGATACGCTCGACGAGCCGGACGAAATTTTCACGACGGTTATCCGCAACGGCTCCGTGCCTATCTCCGCCAACAGCGCGTTTGGGCATATTCTCAACGACGATAACTACCGACTCTACCTGCCGCAGATAGTCCGATAGAAACGAACGATTCCCCTGAGAAGGCATCCGCTGGGGACTCTGCCACGCTTTCCAGGATGGCTGGCAACCCATTCGCCGTTTTGAGACCGTGCGGCGCCGTCCCCGGTAGATGCAGGCAGATGCCGAAGCGAATGCTTTGATTTGGGTGTGTTCATTCTGATTTAGCCCTCTTCTTAGCGACTTAACTGTCGGAAATTTGTAGTTATTCGATTGTGAAAAAAAGAACAATATGGTGTATAATTCGACTAATGGAATTTTTGCAGGCCTGATCCGTTGGCGCCCGTTTACCGTTCTTCTTTGCCCATCTCATTTGCATTGGATGCAGGAAAGGTGGTGTGCTAAGCAGATTCCTATTCTCACCGCAGTTCCCACCTCATAAATTCCACAAGGAGACATGCCAAATGTTGCACGAACCAGCGGCCCCGTCCCAGAAAGATCCGGCTGGGCCATACAAAATGCGTCTCGGTATCTGGATGTTTGTGTTGTACTCCCTCTTCTATGCTGTGTTTGTCGCGATCAATCTGCTTAGCCCCCAGAGCATGGGGAACATTGTCATTCTTGGCCTGAACCTGGCCACCGTCTACGGTTTTGCGCTTATCATCGTGGCACTGATCCAGGCCCTGATCTACGACGCCCTCTGCCGCAAAAAAGAAGCCGAGTTCGCCCGCCCGGAAGGACCATCCAGCGCTGTTGCCCCCTCTGGCAAAGCCAGTTCCGCTAAGTCCACCCCCGCAAAAACTACATCTACTAAAATCACTCCCCGCAAAACCAGCCGCAAAACAGGAGGAAAAGGTTAAATCCTATGGCAATTATCGTCTTTGTTGTCTTTGTCGTTTTTGTCATCGGCCTTTCCCTCTACCTGGGCACAAAAGCCAAGACATCCAGCGGCTACTACGCGGCGGGTGGGCAGATTCATTGGGGGGTGAACGGCATCGCCTTCGCCGGGGATTATCTCTCGGCGGCCTCCTTCTTGGGCATTTGCGGGCTGATCGCCACAGTTGGTTTTGATGGTTTTCTCTATTCCATCGGCTACCTGGCCGGCTGGATCGTGGCCCTTTTTGTGGTGGCCGAGCCGCTCAAACGGCTGGGAAAATACACCTTCACCGATGCCGTAGACGCCAACTACAACTCCCGCGGCATCAAACTGACCGCAGCCATCAGCACACTGGTCGTCTCGGTCTGCTATCTGATCCCGCAGATGGTGGGCGCGGGTGTACTGGTGGAGCCGTTGCTGGGCATTCCCCACGCCTGGGGTGTTTTGATGGTGGGAGCCATCGTGATCACGATTGTGGCGACGGCAGGCATGGCCTCCACCACCTATGTCCAGTTTCTCAAGGGCGGTCTGCTCATCATCTTTTCCAGTGTTCTGGTGGGTGCGGTAGTCATGCGTGGGCTTTCCACCCAACCCGACCAGGAAGGCAAAGTGCCATTCTACGAATATAGCCAACTGGAAGCAGCCAAATCCGGCGATCAGATTCAGGTGGTTGTGGCGGGCTGGGAGGTGATGGAGCAGGTGGAAGTCAAAGGTGGGCTGCTTTTTGTCAAGCTGAGCCAGGCTGGCAAGCAGACTTGGTGGCGCGCCGTAGAGATAGAGGGCGCGCTCGTGCTGCAAGAGACCCAATCTGTCGTGGTCGCTGGCGCGGACAAATGGATCAACGGTGCGCCGGCCTCTGTCGAAAACCAGCTACGCCAGGTGGGCAATTTGGAGCAGATCCGCGGCGAGAAAAATATGGAGACGGGCAGCCTCTCCATATTTGAATTCTTGTCGTCCATCACAGACAAAGAGACCACGGTGCGCACCTGGAAAACAGCCAACTTTGCCGCTGCTGGGGGAGAGAAGGTCACAGTCTACTACCCCAACGATGTCAGCGGCGACCGTGTCATGCGCCCCGGCCTCAAATTCAAAGTGGAAGGCACCTGGCTGGAACGGTTGGACTTTCTCTCGCTCATGCTGGCCCTCTTTCTGGGCACCGCCGCTCTGCCCCACATTCTCATCCGTTACTACACCGTACCCACCCCGTCCAGTGCGCGCAAATCTACGATTGTTGCCATCGCCGCCATTGGCTTTTTCTACATCCTCACCCTCTTCCTGGGCCTGGGCGCGATGGTCAACGGCACCCTGAACCCGGCGGACAGCAACATGGCCGCCCCCCTGCTGGCCCGCTCCTTTGGCGAGCTGCTCTTTGCCGTTATCTCCGCCATCGCCTTCGCCACTGTGCTGGGCACGGTCAGCGGTTTGATCGTAGCTGCCTCTGGTGCGGTAGCCCACGATCTGATGGATCGTTACTTGCAGGTCAAGATGGATGACCGCCAGAAAGTGCGTGCTGGCAAAATTTCCGCCTTCGTGATCGGCGGTATTGCCATTCTCCTCGGCATCCTCTTCAAGGGGATGAATGTCTCCTTCCTGGTGGGGCTGGCCTTTGCCGTGGCTGCCTCGGCCAATCTGCCTGCCATTCTTATGCTGCTCTTCTGGAAGAAGACCACAGCCAAGGGCATCGCTGCATCCATCGTCGTCGGCATCGTGGCCTCCCTGACATTGATCGCCTTCTCGCCGGAGTTGTACACCCTCTACGGGCGCAACCCACTGGATGCACCCATCCCGCTCAACAATCCGGGGATTGTCTCCATCCCCCTCAGTTTTGTCACTCTGGTGGTGGTCTCGTTGCTGACCCAGAAGACCCAGAATACTGGAAACGCCAGGTAAGGTAGGATGGAAGACCAAAGACGGAAGACGAACGAATGGCACATTCGTGGGCAATACGTTCGTCTTCTGTCGTCCATCTTCCCTCCATTCGTGACCCGTCGTTCATCTTCTGTCCGCCGTCGTTCGTCTTCCGTCCGCCATCATCCGTCCTTCGTCTTCTCCTATGAACGATTCAATCCTGGTCAATTTTCACTGCCATTCCATGTTCAGCGATGGCGAGCAGACCCCCGAAACCCTGGCCGCCAATCTGGCCGCGGCCGGGGTGCGTTACGCCGCGCTCACCGACCACGACAGTCTGGAAGGGCTGCCCCGTTTTCAAGACGCGCTCAAGAAGCGCGGTGTGGCCTATCTGCCTGGTGTCGAGATCACCACCCACTTCCGCGGGCGCGACCTCCATCTGCTTGGCTACGGTTTCGATCCCCAAGACCCAGACCTGGCAGCTACGCTCTTCTCCCTGCGCCAGGTACGTGATCTGGAAGTCCAGAGCATTGCCGGTTCTCTGCGCAAAATCGGTAGCAACCGCCCCACCGGTTCCGACGATGCCCCGGCCGTCAGCGCCGCGCCCGACGGCCGGCTGGCGACTGGCGAAGCGATTGGCCTGATCCAGCGCGCCGGGGGGCGGGCCTTCTGGGCACATCCTCTGCTCTATGCCGCGGATCTGGGAGAATTGGACGACTGCGTGGCCGAGCTGAAGAGCCAGGGGCTGGATGGTCTGGAGGCGATCTACGCCTCCTTTTCGGATGTCCAACGCGCCGATTTGCGCCAACTGGCCCAAAAGCACGGGCTGCTTGTCAGCGCCGGCACCGACTTTCACGGGTTGAACGGGGTAGGCAGCCACAGCTACAGCATAGAAATGTCCCGGGAAGAGTGGCATGGGTTGCGGGCCGCGCTCTTTTCCGGCCCAATCTTTGCCGGCGAGAGATCCCCGGCGCAAGGAGCGCTCGCCAACGACCCGCCAGCCCAGCCCACCCAGTCAGGCAAAGCCCACACCTTTCATCGGCGTTCCTACGCTCTGCGCATTTTGCTGCCCACACTCCTTGCCATTCTCCTCTTTCTGGCCGCGCTCTGGGGCATCATTCTCCCCTCCTTCGAGCAGACCCTGCTCCAACGCAAGCGCGAACTGATCCGGGAGCTAACCAACTCCGCCTGGAGCATTCTGGCTTCGTATGAGCGGGACGAGCGCGGCGGTCTGCTCAGCCGGGAAGATGCCCAGGCGCTGGCGGTTGAGCGCATCGAGTCCTTGCGATATGGGCCGCAGAGCCTGGACTATTTCTGGATTCAGGACATGCAGCCGCGCATGATCATGCACCCCTACCGTCAGGATTTGAACGGGCAGGAATTGCAGCATATCACCGACCCGCGGGGCGTACCTATCTTTGTCGAATTCGCCGATCTGGTACGCCGGGCAGGCGAAGGCTACATTGATTATGTCTGGCAGTGGAACGACGACCCTCTGCGCGTGGAGCCGAAGGAGTCCTACGTCAAAGGCTTTGCGCCGTGGGGTTGGGTGATTGGCACGGGCATCTACATTGACGATGTACGCGCGGAAATCGGGCGCATCGAGCAGAGTCTGATCAACACCGCGCTGGCGATTTCCGGTGTGATGATTGTGCTACTCCTCTTTGTCCTGCAACAGAGTCTGCGCATCGAGCGCGAACGCCAGGAAGTGGTAGACGATCTGCACGAGTCCACCGAGCGCTACCACAGCCTGATCGAAGCCACCACCGAAGGCACGCTGTTGATCCTGGACGAACGCTGTCGCTACGCCAACCACACCTTTTTTGAGATGACCGGCTACACCCAGCGCCAGTTGGAATTCCTGGAACTGGCCGATCTGCTCCCCCAGGAAGCCGAGAATCGGCTGCTTTGGGAGCTGGCAGCGCAGACGCTGGCAGCGCAGACGCTGGAACAGATGAACGGCGGGCAAACCAGCGAGGGGGATGCCTTTGACGTTCTATTG
>CAMDQF010000157.1 GCA_945905745.1 Litorilinea aerophila | reverse complement strand
ACGGCTCGTCTTCCTCCGGCCGCGGCTGCTTGTCCGCGCCCGTGCGCGAGATCAGCCGGTACTGCTCCTCGGCCGCGGGTTGCCGTTTGAGCAGAGTGCCCAGGTCAATCGGCGGCAGATGGCTGGTCGGTCTGGCCCGCCAGAAGATGGCAAAGGCTTCGTCAAACAGTTCCAAATGCTCGCGGCGGCTGATGAAAATGGCCCGCGCGCTCTCCTGCACATCCTCGCGACGGCGCAGGTCCACCACCTCCAACGCGGCCACAAAATCGAGCATCTGCGCCGGTGTCACAGGAATGCCCAATCCGCGCAGCAGGCGGCCAAAGAGGACGATATTAGGGAGGAGATGGCCGGAAGAAGATATTGGGTATTGGGTATTGGGCAGTGGCGTTGTCACTTTTTATATGGCTGGATTGTTTGTAAGCCGGGAACGGATCGATAGTGTTTCTGGTTGAAAGTGCAAAGGGTCGCAGACTCTTGTATGGCACAGACGGCAATCAGAGCATCGAGTAAACCCAATCGGTGTGAAAGGTGAAGGCGCGCATAATTGGAGAGCGCCATTGCGCAGGCTTGTTCGTTCGGCCAAACGATTGGTAATGGAGCTATCAAACGCTGAACCTGCCGGACCTCTTGGCGATTCTGAGTACCTTGAACCAATTCCATTGCGACAAATCCTGGGATACCGGGAAGCTCTACCAGCGTTGAAAACCATTCGACGGCAGGAGCATACCGACGCTGAATATCGATTAATATGTCCGTGTCCAGCAGGTTCATTGCGCTCAATCCTTATGGCGATGTTCAGCATTCGCGCGTAATTCACGGGCATACACTTGCGAGTCTGTAATGTCAGAACGCATACCAATGACGCCTTCTCTCTCCCAATAAGCTACCAATTCGGCTCCGTTGGCAGGCATCGACTGCTTTCGCTGCACTCTTTGGCCCAGGAGAAATAAGACGTATTCTGTGGGCGACAAACCTTGCGTCTTCGCCTCGCTAACCAACTCGACTTCTAATTCTCTGGGCAGATCCAATATCAGAGTCATCTGTATTCACTCCTCCCTTCAGTTTGATACTCCTTACGCAGCCTATCTATAATCTGTCGCACGCTCTCGCCCTGCACTTTTTGGATGTCATCCCGGTATTTGAGCAGGACGCCCAGTGTTTCGTTGACCACTTCCTCGCTTAGTTGTTCCTGATCCAGCGCCACCAGCGCGTTGATCCAGTCCAGCGTCTCGGCCACGCCGGGCAGTTTGTAGAGCTCGGCCTGGCGCAGCTCCTGGACAAAAGCCACCACCTGACGGGCCAAACGCTCCGGCGCATTCGGCACCTTCGCCAGGACGATCCCGTACTCCTTCTCGAAGCTGGGATAGTCAATCCAGTGGTAGAGACAGCGCCGTTTGAGCGCGTCGTGGATCTCCCGTGTGCGGTTGGAGGTGATGATGACCACCGGCGGCTGCTCGGCCCGAATCGTTCCGATCTCCGGTATGGTGATCTGGTAATCCGACAACACTTCGAGCAGGAAGGCTTCAAACTCCTCGTCGGCCCGGTCCAGTTCGTCAATGAGCAGAACGGGCGCGCTGCCGTTGCGGCTGTCAATCGCCTGCAGCAACGGACGCCGCAGCAGAAAGTCGTCGCTGAACAACCCCTGCACCGCGTCGTGATCGCGCGCCGTGCCCGCCGCCTCCATCAACCGAATCTGCAACATCTGGCGCGTATAATTCCACTCGTAGACCGCCGTGCTTACGTCCAGCCCCTCGTAGCATTGCAGGCGGATCAGCGGGCGATCCAACAGACGGCTCAAGACCTTCGCCACTTCGGTCTTGCCCACGCCCGCTTCCCCTTCCAAAAAGAGGGGGCGCTGCAACTTCAGAGCCAGAAAAATCGCCGTCGCCAGACTGCGGTCGGCAATGTAAACGTTTTCGGCCAGGGCCGCGGTTACTTCGTCAATAGAACGGATGGGGAAGGGCAAGAGTCAATGCTCCAAACAGGCGATTGTATAGAACTTATGATACGACAGGTGTATGCTCAAAGACTTCGGGAGCGCGGGAGACGATCTGTTCGATCAGTTTGAGTTTTGACTGGGCTTTTTGCAAAGAATCCTGCATCATCGCCAGCAACTCCCGCGCTGCTAGCTGATCGTGAAAAACGGATAAAGAAGCATCGTACCAGGTCTCGTCTGCGGGCAGGTAGTCATCAGGCAGGTCAGCCAGTTCTACGCGCAGAATAAGAGTGGGCTGTCCATTGCTATCCGCATCGAGCAGATACGAATTGGTGCGCTCCACGCGCAGAAGTAATTGTCGCAAAGTTATCTGACGGGCAAGAAAACTGCGCAACGCGTATTCTTCAACCCGAACTACCAACCAACGATTGTAGCTCTCATCGGCATCGCACCAATAATAGAGATAGTGGCCCCTGCCATTGTCCCGATAATAGGAGAGCAGCGCCCCATCAAAATAGATGAGATCGGCAATCAACCGTCTATTTTTGATAGGAAGATCGGGAAGATGCGAGCCGTGTACAGTGGGTAACATTTAAGCGATGAGACTCCAAGACAATCGAAATTCTAAATCCGCAAATTCTGAAATCCGTGTTCTCACGCTTTATCCAATCCATCCAGCCACCGCTCTGTCTCCCCCGGCCTGCGAAAACGGAAGACCGTCAGATGGCTGTACTCGGGCCGGGCCAGCAGTTCGGGGTACTCACGTCTGCGCCGCCAGTAGGTTTGCAGCACCCAGACCAGAACACTGTCCCGGCTGAACATCAAGCGTAGGCTCTCCCGGTTGCCATTCCACAGCTCCTGCCGGGTGATGGCCCGCCTCAACGTGCGGGAGAAAATACGCCAGAAGACCAGGGGAAAGGAGTAATCCAGCCAGATGAGATGGGTGGCCCGTTGCCAGATGAGATGGCGCACTTTGCTGTAATTGCCGTCCAGTGCCCAGGCAGCTGACTGAATGGCTTCGCTCACCCGCTCGCCCATCACCTCTGCCCCCACACTCGTCCAGTTGGGATCCCAATGCAGCGCGTCCAATTCGATATGGGGAATCCCCAGCCGTGCGGCAATCTGCCGCGCCAGTGTCGTCTTGCCCGATCCGCTGGTGCCAATCACAACGTAGCGTGTCATAACCCCATTATAACTTTCTCCGCCAGCCAGAGCAACCGACACGCAGAAAGAATAGAACGCGGATGAGGCAGATTGAGCAGATGCACGCGGATTTCTCTCCCATCCGCTCTGATCCACCCACTCCACGTCATCCGCGTTCCATCTTCGCTATCTTCTATCCTCTGGCCCGGTCCCGCGCCGTCTTGAGCGCCCGCTTGCCGTAGACATTGGCGATCTGTTGCCGGTATTCCGCCGAGGCGAACATATCCCCCATCGGATCCGGCACGGAGAGATTGCCGTCCACCGCGGCGTCGATGGCGGCGTCGCTCAGGTCCGAGCCGACCAGCGCGGAGGCCACCGATGCGGCGTCCAACGCATGGGCGTTGACACCGTTGAAGCAGAGCCGGGCGGAGGTACACTTGCCGCTGCCGTCCAGCGTCACCAGCGCGGCCGCGCCGCACAGGGCGTAGCCGGAGGCCGGATGCTCGAATTTCAGATAGGCCGATCCGCTCTGTCCCGCAGCGGCGGGAATCTCCACAGCGGTCAGAATCTCGCCGGGGTCCAGGGCCGTCGTCATCAGATCGACGAAGAAATCGCTGGCGGAGATGGTGCGGCTGCCCTTGGGACCGGTTACGTGCAGGGTGGCGTTGAGCGCCAGTATCGTCGCCGGCAAGTCCGAGGCCGGGTCGGCATGGGAGATATTGCCGCCAATCGTGCCCCGGTAGCGCACCTGGCGGTCGCCGATCTGTCCGGCGGCTTCGGCCAGCAACGGCGCGGCCGCCTTCACCGCATCAGAAGTGGCGATTTCGTAGTAAGTCGTAATGGCGCCGATGCGCAGGCTGCCGTTGTTACGGCTGATGCCCTTCAATTCGGCGATGCGACCAATATCCACCAGCGCGGACGGCGCGGCCAGACGCATCTTCATCACCGGCACAAGGCTGTGTCCCCCGGCCAGCACTTTGGCGTCCGGGTTGCTCTGCAAAAGTTGCACCGCCTGGCTAATTGTGCTTGGGCGGTGGTAGTCAAATTGGGCTGGAATCATTGCGTTCCTCCTCTATGGATGGTTGCAGGTATGCAGGTTGCAAGTGGCAGATATGCAGGTGGCAGGTTGCAAGTATGCAAGTGGTAGGTACGCAGGTTGCAAGTGATGACACCTGCATACTTGCCACTTGCGACTTTCCACCTGCCACTTTCCACCTGCTACTTTCCACCCCTCATCGCCTTCCACACCTTCTCGGGCGTGGCGGGCATGTCAATGTGGGTGACGCCGAAGGGCGAGAGCGCATCCACCACCGCGTTGATCACCGCGGCGGGGGAGGCAATGCTGCCTGCTTCGCCCACGCCCTTCACACCCAACGGGTTGTGCGGGCAGGGGGTGACGGTGCGGTCGGTCTCGAAGGAGGGCAGGAAGTGGGCCTTCGGCACGGCGTAGTCCAACATCGAGCCGCTAAGCAGATTGCCACCGCTGTCGTAGACTGCCGTCTCGTAGAGCGCCTGTCCCACGCCCTGGGCGATGCCGCCGTGAATCTGGCCGTCCACCACCATCGGGTTGATCACATTGCCCACGTCGTCCACTGCCAGATAACGCTTCAGCTCCACCTGGCCGGTGGCCGGGTCTATTTCCACAATCGCGATGTGGGTGCCAAAGGGATAGACAAAGTTGGATGGGTCGTAAAAAGCGGTGGCTTCCAGCGCCGGTTCCAGCCCTTTGGGCAGATTGTGGGCCAGATAAGCCTGTAGAGAGACATCCTGGATCGTCTTGAACTGATCCGGCGAGCCTGCCACGTGGAATCGGCCCTTCTCGAAGACCAGATCCTCCTCCGCGGCTTCGAGCAGATGCGCGGCGATGGTGCGGGCTTTGTCAATGACTTTGCGCGCGCCCATCACAATCGCGCTGCCGCCCACGGCCGCGCTGCGGCTACCGTAGGTGCCCCAGCCGTGGGGCATCGCGCCGGTGTCGCCTTCCATTACGTCAATATCTTCGTAGGGAATGCCCAGTTCCGCCGAGGCGATCTGGGCAAAGGTCGTCTTGTGTCCCTGGCCGTGGGCGGAGGAGCCGCTGTAGACCGTCACTTTGCCCGTGGCGTGGACCCGCACCACTGCGCTCTCCCACTGGCCGGCCTGCGCGCCCAGAGAGCCGACGACGGCGGAAGGGGCCAGACCGCAGGCTTCGATGTAAGAGGATAGGCCGAGGCCGAGATAACGCCCATTCTTGCGCGCTGCGGCCTGCTCCACGCGGAAATTTGCATAGTCGATGTGCTTCAGCGCCAAATCCAGGGTGCCCTCGTAATTGCCGCTGTCATAGGCCAGCGCCACCTGCGTCTGAAAGGGGAAGTTGTCGGGCTGCACAAAATTGTGCCGCCGCAGCTCCGCCGGGTCAATGCCGCTGACCCGCGCCGCCTCGTCCACCATCCGCTCGACGACAAACGTAGCTTCGGGCCGTCCCGCGCCCCGGTAGGCGTCCACCGGCACAGTGTGCGTAAAGACGCCCAGCACATGACAGTAGATAGCCGGAATGTCGTATTCGCCGGAGAGCAGTGTGCCATACAGATAGGTGGGCACCGCCGGGGCAAAGGTGGAAAGATAGGCCCCCATATTCGCCAGCGTATCCACGCGCAGACCGAGGATTTTGCCGTTGGCATCCAGCGCCATCTCTGCCGTCGTCACATGATCCCGCCCGTGGGTGTCGGTCAGATAGGCTTCCGAGCGGGTCGCCACCCATTTGACCGGGCGACCCACCTGCATGGACGCCCAGGCGGTCAGGGCCTCGTCGGCGTAGTGATGGACTTTGCTGCCAAAGCCGCCGCCCACTTCCGGCGCGATGACCCGGATTTTGTGTTCGGGCAGGCCGAGGGAGGCCAGGGACATCAACAGCCGGTGGATGTGGGGGTTCTGGCTGGTCATGTGGATGGTCACTTCACCGGTGGCGACATTGTAATCGGCCAGGGTGGCCCGGGGTTCCATCGCATTGGGGATGAGCCGGTTGTTGATAATATCCAGATGGGCGATGTGGGCAGCGCCAGCAAAGGCGGCGTCGGTCTTGGCCTTGTCGCCGATCTCCCAGTCGAAGGCGATGTTGTTGGGAGCGCTGGCGTGGACCTGGCCCGCGCCTGGTTTGATGGCGGCACTCAGATTCACCGCGGCGGTCTGGGGTGCGTAATCAACGACAATCGCTTCCAGGGCGTCGTGGGCGATGTAGCGATCTTCGGCCACCACCAGCGCCACGCCGTCACCCACATAGCGGGCCGTATCTTTGGCCAGCATAAAATGTTCTGGGATTTTTAGCCCGGGCAGCAGCCAGCCCACGGGAACACCACCAGGGATACCGCTCTTTACGATGTCTTGGGCCGTATAGACGCCCAGAACACCGGGCATAGCCGCGGCGGCGCTGGTGTCAATGTTTTTGATGGTGGCGTGGGCATAGGGGCTGCGCAGAATGGTGGCATAGACCATTCCGGGCAGTTGCAGATCGTCGGTGTAACGCCCTTTGCCCGTGATGAGGGCCGGGTCTTCCCGGCGTTTGATGGCAGAGCCGAGTATATTGGAGCCGTTTGTTTGAGCCATAAAAGGTTTCTCCTTGGAGTAGTGCGTGGTGCGTGGTGCGTGAACCGGTAGTCACTGATCTCACGTTTCACTCCTCACGTTTCAGGCAGGCAGCAGACGGAATACGCAATACGGAATAGGCAATAGCCGTTATCCGTTCATCACCGCGGCCGCGCTCTGCACCGCTTTGACGATATTGTGATAGCCCGTGCAACGGCATAAGTTACCCTCGATGCCGTGGCGAATCTCGGCCTCAGAGGGGTCGGGGTTCTGCTCCAACAGGTCTACCACCGAAATAATCATCCCCGGTGTGCAATAGCCACACTGCAAGCCGTGGCTATCCCAGAAGGCCTGCTGCACCGGATGGTACTTGCCATTGGAGACCCCTTCGATTGTCGTCAGTTTGCTGCCATCGGCCTGCACAGCCAGCAGCGTACAAGATTTAACCGCCATCCCGTCCATCAAAACTGTACACGCGCCGCACTGGCTGGTGTCACAGCCCACTTTTGTGCCTGTCAACCCCAGCACATCGCGCAACAGATGAACAAGCAACAGCCGCGGCTCTACCTCCTTTGACACATTCTTTCCATTTACTGCCAATTGAATCGGAATGCCCATGGGTCTCTCCTGTGGTGAGATTGAAATGAACAGACGAAGATGCGTGGGAAGTGAAGCGTAAGACATGAGGGAGCGTAACCTGAACTCACGCTTCACGTTTCACTGAAATTATCGTTTGCTTATTTTCCCCCCTTCCCAAACAGCATCCGCCAGAACCAGACAATCGCTGCGAAACTGGCCAGGACAATTGCCACATCCCGCGCGCTGTATTTCTTCTCGAAATCAGCCAGCAGATCGGATGCTACATCTTTGGCGACGTTCAGCCCGACTTCGGTGGTGGAAGGGGGCGGCGGGGCAGAGGGAGGTGAAGCAGGCGCTGCTGCTGCGGTGGCGGCTGGGGCGCTTGAGAGAGTGACAGATGCTGGGGGGGGCTGCAAGCGCGCCTGAATCTGCTTGTCCAGGGATTCCAGCCCCTGCCGGGTGATCGAGCGGGCCGAACTGTCCATCAGCCGCTGGCCCACACTGGCAATGCGCCCGCTCAATTGGGCCTCGCCTGTATACGAAAGTGTCGTCTTGCCGTCGCCGCCGCTTTCCAACCGCAAGCTGCCCGCGCCTTTGACATAGCCGGGCCGGCCCTGGCCTTCGAGTTCCAGCGTGTAACTGTTGGGCGGCTGGATGTCGCTCAGACGCACAGTGCCGGCGAAATTGCCCTGCACCGGGCCGATGCGGATATTGATTTCGCCTTCGTATTCGTTCTCCCCCACCTGCTCCAACCGCTCGCAGCCGGGGAGCACTTGGGAGAGGACGTGGGGGTCTTGGACGGCTGCCCAGACTACATCCTGGGGAGCGTCAAAAGAATAGGTGCCTTCCAACGTAACCATTGAATACCTCAATTGAAAGAAAAGTGTGTCGAACTGTGTTGCGCCGGGAATGTGCGACTGGAGTGAGGCTAAGTATAGCCTGACCTGACAAGAAGGTCAAAGTCGTTTTTAGAAGTTCGGCTTTTTAGAAAAAGCCGAACTTCTAATTCCACTTGCGTTGACGAACACCCGCCCCAGTGCTACAATGCGGCCATCGGCGATTCAATCGATGATGCAAGCTATCCCCAAGGAAATTCGTGTGTCCCGCTCCCGCCCTGTCGTCTATCTAGACCACTCGGCCACGACGCCCCTACGCGACGAGGCCCTGGCCGCCATGCAGCCCTATTTCGCCGAATTCTATGGCAACCCGTCCAGCATCCACTGGGCCGGGCGGCGCGGCCACGCGGGGCTGGACCAGGCCCGGCGCACAGTAGCGGCTGTTCTGGGCGCAAAGCCCACGGAGATCGTCTTCACCGCCAGCGGCACAGAGAGCGACAACGCAGCCCTGCGCGGGATTGCCCTGGCCCGACGCAAGCAGAGCGGGGCCAACCGCATCGTCGTCAGCGCCACGGAACACGCGGCCATCCAACGCACCGCCGAGGATCTGCGGGATAACTACGGCTTTGGGCTGACACTTTTGCCCGTGGATGGCGAGGGAGTAGTGAACCCGGCGGATGTGGCTGCCGCGCTGGGGGACGATGTGGCGCTGGTCAGCCTTCTCTACGCCAACAACGAAGTGGGGACGATTCAGCCCATCGCCACAATTGGGGCGGCGTGCAAAGCTGCGGGGGTGCCTCTTCACACCGACGCGGTGCAGGCTGCGGGCAAGCTGTCGTTGCATGTCAACGACCTCTGCGTGGACAGTCTCAGTCTGAGCGGACACAAATTCTACGGGCCAAAGGGCGCGGGAATTCTCTATCTGCGCCAGGGCACGCCCTGTCAGCCGATCATCACCGGGGGCAGCCAGGAAGGTAGCCGCCGGGCTGCCACGGAAAATGTGCCGTCGCTGGTGGGGATGGCGAAAGCGCTGGAACTGGCCGAGGCCGAGCGGGAAGGTGAGATGGCCCGGCTGCAACTCCTGCGGGACCGGCTGATCGGCGGCATTTTGGAAAGTGTGGAAGGCGTGCGGCTGACCGGAGCACCCAACCACCGACTGCCCAACCACGCCAGTTTTGTGCTGGAAGGGCTGGAGGCCGAGGGGGTTCTGATCGGGTTGGATATGGCAGGCATCGCGGCCAGCAGCGGCAGCGCTTGCTCCAACGCCTCCCAGCGGCCCAGCCACGTGCTGGAAGCGATGGGCGTGCCGCCTGCCGATCTCTACGGCGGTCTGCGGCTGACCCTGGGCCGCAGCAACACGTCGGAGCAGATGGATTTTGTCGTGGAGCAATTGGCCCGCATCGTAGCCAACATCCACAGCGGATGACGTGGGATGGAACGCGGATGACGCGGATTGAGCTGATCAGCGCGGATTTTTAATAAGCACAGGAGACAGGTTTTTGCGATTGGCTGGGATTCTCAGGGTTTTATCCGCGTAAATCCGCTCAATCAGCGTCATCCGCGTTCTATTTTTGTGCAGGAATATCTCCGATGACTGTTGTCAAGCCGTCACTAAGCGCAGACGAACACAAACTCTCCTTGACCCGACTCCTCTCTCTGGACCTGCCGGTGGTGGTGAGCAGTCTGCTGCTGGTTGGGGCCTGGCTGATCGGTCTACCGACTCTACTTCTGGGCTATCTGCCCATCGGTTTTGGACGTATTGTTTTTTCTGGCCCGGAAGTTATTACGATTCTGTCCGTCGTACTGGTGATCACACTGCTGGCCGGGCCGCTGATTGGGCTGCGGGTGATCCATTTCCGTTCGATCCTGGCCCAGGGGGTTCTCCTCCACGGCCAGGTGATCCGGCGCTTTGTCACCTTCGCCGAGTTCCGGGTGGATTACGTCTTTCAGCACCACTACCAGCCCTTCCAGCAGCGCAACGCCATCCGCCGCCAGCGCCACGTCGAAGCCCGCCGCAGCCTGGAGCCGGGCAGTGTGGTGGCTGTCCTCGTCCATCCCTATCTGCCGGAGCGATCCCTCCTCATTGAACTCTACCGATCTTAACGTAGGACGGAATGGTATTCCGCCCAAAGGAGACGGAATACCATTCCGTCCTACAAATGCGCCACTTGCGTTTTCCAAAACTGCGGGGGGTGGACGTACAACAGCGCCACCGCAACGGTCACGCCTACTATCTTCTGGCCGACCCCCTGGAACTGATCGACGACTCACTGCTCGTGCCCCATGCCTTTGGCCCTGTGCTGGCCCTTTGTGATGGGACCCAAGCCGACGCCGGGGCTATCCGCTACGCCCTGGCCCAACGCTATCAATTGAGAGTCGATGTGGAGACCGTCGGCGATCTTCTGGCCGCGCTGGACGAAGCCTGTCTGCTGGAAAATGAACGTTCCGCCGAGGCCATCCGACGCAAAATTGCCGAATACCGTGCCCAGCCAGCCCGCCCTACTTCCCACGCCGGGTTGGCCTATCCCGACGACCCATCGGCGTTGGCCCGGCTGCTGGACAGTTACTTGACAGCACCTATCGGCCAGCGTGGCGTGGACGATTCATTGCATGGCAACGGCTCAGCTTTGCGCGCAGAAGTGCGGGGCATCTTCAGCCCCCACATCGACTACGCCAGGGGTGGGCCGGTCTATGCCCGGACGTGGCAGGCCGCGGCAGAAGCCGCCAACGACGCGGAGCTGGTGATCCTCATCGGCACGGACCACCACGGCAGCGATCTTTTCACCCTCACCCGCCAGAGCTACGCCACCCCTTTTGGCCTGCTGCCCACAGCGCTGGATGTGGTGGACGAGTTGGCAGGAGCGGTCGGAGCCGAAGCCGCCTATGCCGGGGAGCTGCGCCATCTGCGCGAACATTCATTGGAACTGGTGGCGGTCTGGCTGCAACATGCGCGGCGGGGGAGACCGGTGGCGCTGGTTCCGGTTCTGGTGGGCGGGCTGCACAGCTTCTTTGGCAACGGCAGCAGCCCGTCCGCAGACGGTCGCATCCAGGCTTTTGTCGAGACCGTCCAGCAATACGCGTCCAATAAAAAAACGCTAATTGTAGCATCAGGTGATCTGTCCCACGTGGGACCAGCCTTTGGTGGACAGCCCTTGGACAGAGCGAGTCGTAGCCGTCTGCGGTCGGCGGATGAGGGGCTGCTGGAACGGATGACTACGGGAGACGGGGAGGGATTCTACCGATCCATTCGCGACGTGCAGGACAGAAATAATGTATGCGGGGTGACGCCGGGTTATCTGACGCTGAAAATCCTGGGCGAGGGTGTACTGGGAGAGCGGCTGGCCTACGATTCCTGTCCTGCGGATGAATCGGATACATCGGCGGTGACGATTGGCGGGGTTGTTTTTGGGTGAAGGCGAATCGCAGATGATAGCTTCCACCTTCCACCTTCCACCTTCCACCTTCCACCTTCCACCTTCCACCTTCCACCTATGCTATAATCCCCCTATGTATCTCGACCGCGACTACACGCCCCGCCGCCGCAAAAATCGCAACTGGTTCTGGTGGATCGCCCTCATCGGCTTCATCGGCTCCTATTTCTACATGCGCCAGCCCGAGTGGTTGACGAGCCAGCCTCTGCAACCCACCCCCACCCCCACCCGTAGCGCCCTCTCCTGGCAGGCCGAAGCGGAAATCCATCACAAAACCGGCGACTACGCCGCGGCCATCGCCGCCTACCAGCGGGCCGCCCAACTGGAACCGGAGAACCCGGACCCACTGGTGGCCCAGGCGGAAATGTATATGACCGATCGGCGCATCTCCCATGCCTACGAACTGGCCGCCCAGGCCGTGGCTGTCAGCCCCGAAAATGTGCCCGCCCTTAACATCTACGCCCGCACACTGGATTGGCGGGGCGAATACGAAACCGCCATCAACGCCGCCTTCGATGCCCTGGACCTGCAACCGGAGAATCCCACAACCCTGGCCATTCTGGGCGAAATCTACAGCGACGTGGGCAACTGGTCCCGGGCCCAGGATTATATCGACCAGGCCCTGGCTGTTGACCCCCGCCACGTGCTGGCCCTGCGCAACCAGGCCGTCCTCTACGAATTGCAGGGGGACTACGAGCGGGCCATCGACATTTTCAAGCAAGCCATCGCCATCGCGCCCGACGCGCCAGACCTCTACATCGAACTGGGCCGCCAATACCAGGCGCTCAACGACTGGGACAACGCTCTTGCCAGCTATAACGCCGCCGTCGATGTGGCCGCCACCGCCGTCACTCTGGACGCGCTGGGCTGGGGACTCTATTTGAGCAACGACACCCTGCAAGCCCAGCGAGAATTGCGCAAGGCCGTGGAACTGGACCCAGAATATGGCCCGGCCCTGGCCCATCTGGGCATGGCCTACTACGCCCGGCGCAACTACGAGGAAGCCGCGCCCACCCTGGAAAAGGCTGTGGCGATTCTGGGCGACGAGTCGCGCATCGAGTATTATTACTCTCTGGGGTTGGCCTACATCTATAAAAAGCCCGAAGAATGCGACAAAGCACAACTCTGGCTGCTCAAAGCCCTGGAGATTGAACCCGAAACCGGGCCTGCGCTGGAAGGGCTGGGGTTGTGTCCGTAGGAGGGACGCAGATTGACGCAGAAAACACAGATTGCGCAGATTTTATCCGTGTAAATCCATCCGATCTGTGTCGATCCGTGTCCATCTTCTAACATCATTTTCAATCAATTTCAATCAGTAAAATCTGCGTCCCTCTTATTCTAATGGCCTATCAACGCTCCCGACTCAAATCATCCCTCCCACGCCAGGTGACCCTGGGCGAATCCCGGCGACCGCGCACACCCGACGGCGACGGCGAGACGCCCAGCCATTTGCGGCCACTGGTGGCCCCGCCTCGGGACGAACAGGCCATCCGCGAACGGGCCGCCACCCGCACCGTCGCCAGCAAACGGCGCATCCAGCGCCGGGTGACACCCCTGGAGGTGCTGCAACAGCCACTCCAGGCCAGCGTGCGCAAAGTCTTCGATCTGCGCAAATTGCTGATTGTGCTGGGGCTGACCGGGCTGGTGCTGATTCTGCCCACGCCCGAAGGTCTGAGCGACGCCGGCCACCGGGCGCTGGCTCTCTTTGTCTTCACCGGCACAATTTTGGCCCTGGAACCGGCGCCCCTGCCCATCGCCGCCCTGCTGGTGCCGGTCATGCAGATCGCCCTGGGCATCGACACCGCGAACAAAGCCTTCGCCCCCTTTGGCACACCTGTCGTCTTTCTGATTTTGGGCAGTCTCTTTCTGGCCGAAGCCCTGCGCAAACACGGCCTCACCCGCCGCCTGGCCCTCTACGCCATCCTCCTCAGCCGGGGACGCTTCGAATATCTCTTGCTGGGGCTGATGGTGATCACCGGCGGGCTGAGTATGTTCGTGCTCAATACGGCCACCGCGGCCGTGCTGATCCCCGTAGCCATCACCATTGCCCAGCAGATCCCCCGCCCGGAGGATAGACGCAAAGCGCTGGTCGTGCTTCTATTGGCGATTGCCTACAGTTCCAGTATTGGCGGGATGGCTACCATTATGGGCAGCGGAGAAAATGCGATTGCCAGTGGCCTGCTGGCCCTGGATGGCTCCTTCAGCTTTATTGATTGGATGAAATATGGCCTGCCACTTGGGCTACTCCTGATGCCTCTGGTTTGGTGGCTTCTGCCCCGCATCTTCCAACTGCCCCGGCTTATCATCGACCTTCAGCCCGCGACCCAGGAGATCGACCGGTTGGGGCGGCTGACCAACCCGGAGCGGGAGATCATCGGCGTGCTGCTCCTTTCGGTAACACTTTGGGTGGCTGGTTCCTCCCTCGAAACCCTTTTCGGCCTGCCGCCCACCCTCCTGAGCAGTGCAGTGGTGGCGATTGGCGCGGTAGCCCTGCTCTCTTTGGAAGAGATCATCAATTGGAATGATCTGCGCGGTGTGAACTGGGGCATCTTCTTCGTCATCGGAGCCGGGCTGACTCTGGGCGATGCGTTGACCAAAACCGGTGCCAGCGTCTGGTTTGCCGATATCCTGGCCCCCACCCTGCAACAGATGCCCTACATTCTGGCCCTGGCGATGCTTATTCTGTTGGCCTTTTCCATCACCCAATTCATCAACAATGTACCTTTGGGCGCGATTTTGACGCCGGTGCTCATCACTCTGGCCCACGCCACCGATGCCGACCCGGCCCGGTTGGTCATCCCGACGATCTTTGCCGTAGCCCTCTCCTTCACCCTGCCCAGCGGCTCTGCCCGGATGACGCTGATCGCTGTCACTGGCGCAGTGGAGAGCAAGGATATGATTCGCTCCGGGCTGATTGTTGGTCTGGCCTGTGCGGTTGTGCTGCTGATCTTTTTTGCCCTATTAAGTGCGATCGGTTGGATTTAACCTGTACGTCGGACTGGCAGTCCGACGTACAATAGACATAAATCGGACTGGCAGTCCGATCTACAAGGAGGCAGTCATGCGTATTTGGTTAATTGGAGCGGGCGCGATTGGCGCGGCCACCCTGCGTCAGCTTCGGAAACACCCAGATTTGACAGTAGTGGTGAGCGATCTTTCCCCCAACCCGCTGGCTGTGCGCGAGGGGCTGATCGACAAAGTGGACTATCTGGAAGCGGTGAATCCGGTCAATGTCAACCAACTGGCCCGGCGCATCCGCCCGGACCTGATTCTGATTTCCCCGCCCGAAGGGGGCAGTGGCCTGGGCGCTCTGGAAGGCGGGCAAGCCCTGGCCCAGGCGCTCAACTACGAAATCAGTACCCGCAGCGACTATCCGGTCATCGTTCTCTCGCTTTCCAATACCCGTTAATCTGCCGACTATGCCCACCAGATACCAGGCCACTGGACCTATCATTCCCCACAATTTGGGGGTCTACCGTCTCAACGGCTTCGTCGCGCGCAACGCAGAGATGCTCACCCTGCGCTCCTGGCTGACTGACGACAGCGGACAGGCAGCGCTTGCCATCAGCGGCGGCCAGGGCAACGGCAAAAGCACCATCGCCACCGCGGCGGCCTGGAATGCCATCCACCACTTCCCCGACGGAGTGATTTGGGTGGGCGCGGCCGGCGGTTCCAGCTTCCGCCTCTATGACATTGTGCGCACGCTGGATACGGTATTGGGCACAACCCTGACCCGCGTCAGCAAAGAGCGCTGGGGCATCGGTATTCTGGAGCAACTCTATCGCCGCCGCCGCCTGCTGATCCTGGATGAGCTTTCCGGCGCAACCGACGACGAAATCCGTACACTGGTGGACATCATCGGTCACCTCCACGAATCCGGCGGGCGCTCCCGCATTCTCCTTATCGATCGGGACATTAACCAGGAAATCGTCGAACTGGTAGAGGAACATCACCTCTCTCTGGGCGGCTTGACATTGGCTGAGAGCGTAGAATTTGTGGGGCGTCGCGCACCGGAAGCCGTACGCAGCACGGCCCTGCGCT
>CAMDQF010000156.1 GCA_945905745.1 Litorilinea aerophila | reverse complement strand
TCGCCAGCAGACGGCCAATCTCCCGGTCGATCTCTGCCACCGCCGCGTAGTAGCCGATATAGCGGGTGCGAATCTGCTCGGCAGTCGGTTTGAAGCCGCCAGCCAATCCCTCGTTGCGGTTCCAGGGGTGGGGGTGATAGGGCGGGATTTCGGCGAAGTTGTGATCAGCAAAGCGGGCGGTCAGGGCTGGGTCGTGGCTGGCTGCATCATAGGGGGAATGGGTGACAATGTAGCCCACATTGAGAAAAAAGGGCTTGTCGTCCGGCGCATTTTCCAGAAACTCCAGCGCGTGGTCGGTAATGCGGGTGCTTTTGTTGCCCTCCAGTTCCACTGCTTCCCATTCGAATGATAGGTGTAGGTTCCGTTGTGGACCCCCTGCCAGCGAGGCAGGCCAAAGGCCCAATCGAAGCCGGGCGGCGTGGCGTGGGAGCGGCCCAAATGCCATTTGCCCGACAGCCCGCAGTGATAGCCCGCGGCCGAGAGCAGTTGGGGCAGAGTAATCTCCCCAGCCAGCCAGTCGTAGTCGCCGATCACCGGCTCGGCCTCTTGCAGCCAGTCGTGGATGCCCACCTGGGACGGGGTGCGCCCGGTGAGCAGACAGGCCCGGGCCGGCGAGCAGACGGGGCTGGGCGTAAAGGCGTGGGCAAAACGCACCCCTTCGGCGGCCAGCCGGTCCAGATTGGGCGTGGGCAGTGCCCGGTTGCCATAGCAGCCCGCGGCCCACTGGCCGTGATCATCGGTGAGAAAGAGAAGGATGTTGGGTTGGGTGGGAGACATACGCGGGCTTCCTTCCGGTGTGCGTTGAGGATGTGGTAGACGAGCGATTGGACTCAGGTTACGGGAAGTGGGGGTAGAAAGCAAGTTCTGTGAAGCAGGCGTTTGTTGAGAGCGTCTGGTAGACTTTGTTCCGCCTTGAACTAAAAATACCCGCCAGGTTGAAAGCTGGCGGGTATTTTTGTGCCACAAGCCAACAGTTTGCGTTACGATCTCAGCCGCCCACAGGCCGCCCTCGCCCACCCCTACTCATAGCGCAGTGCCTCGGCGGGATAGACCCGGCTCGCCTGCCACGCGGGCAGAATCGTCGTGATCAGCGAGAAGAGCCAGGCCGCCAGGAGCATCCCGCCGATGGAGAGCCAGGGGATGGGGAAGGCCTGATCTGTGGCCAGAGTGTAGAATTGGCCGATCATTTTGTCGGCCAGGGAGAGCCCTGTGGCCGCGCCGATCAGAATGCCGGAAAGGGCGATAAAGCTCGATTCCAGAATAAAGGCCAGGGAGACCATTCCCTTCTGATAGCCGATGGCCCGCAGCATCCCCACCTGCTGGCGACGTTCGACGACGGCCCGGCTACTGATAACCCCCAGCCCGGCGATACCCACCAGCAGCCCCAAAGCCAGAAAGCCCTGGAAGAGTTGCAGAATTCCCCGCAGCACCGCCTGCCCCGCGGCAAACTGCTCGGACAGCAGCGTCGCATTCAGACCGCTGCTCAGCATTGATCTTTCCAACGCCTGGGCCGCGGCCACCTGATCCACCCCCTCGGCCAGCTTCACATAGAAGCTCTCCGGGCGCACGGGTTCGCCGTTGAGCGCATCCAGCACAGCCCGGTTCATCTGAATACTGCCTTCGGCCAGGGTTTCGTCCGATTCCAGCACGCCGATGATCTGCACCGTGCGAGTGATAACCGCGCCGCTTTCACCAAAGCGTACTTCCATCGAGACCGGTGGCAATTCGCCCCCCTCGGCCCAGGCAAAGCCAGCCAGGGCGAAGAAGCCCCGCCGCCCACGCGGACCACCGTCCATCTCCTCGTCGTCCTGGTTGGGACCGAAGACCCGGGGCCGATCCTCTACCCGGAAAGCCGCGATGACAGCCACGTCATCCCGTTCGCCCAAGGCTTTCCAGACAGCCGCATCGTCGGCATAGCCCGCGGCCCGCATGACAAAGGGGTAAACCGTGGCCGCCTGCTGGGCATAGCCCACGTCGATGCCGGTCAGCCCCGCGCCATCCCAGTCAGAAGTTGTGGGGGCGCTCTGCCGCACCTCCGCGTCCAGCCGGGAGACCGAACCCATCACCGCCACAGCCTCGGCGGGGAAGTCGGGCCGGGTGGAGGCTTCAGCGGCCAGGTCTGTGGCCGGGTCGAAGAAGCTGAGAATGCCGCTGGACAATTCTACATCGAAGCCCGCGGTGGCCTCTTCGCTGGGGGTGGCAATCTTCTGGGTGGCGTTGATGACGACACTCATAATCGTCACCGTCGTGATGACCATTGCAAAGAGCAGCATCGTCGTCCCCGTGCGGAAGCGGGCGCTGAGGGGATAAGCGATGGCGGTCTTCAACACCGGAGCCAGTGCGCCGATGCCGCCGAAAAGACGGGTGATCAGACCGGCGATGGTGTCCGCGTTGAACATCACCACCAGAATCGCACCGGCGATAATCAGCGGCCCGCTGATGACGAAAGAGGCCAGCAGCCAGGCCGGGTTCTGGCTGAAGAGCGCGCTCTCCAGTCCGGTAATCGTCGTCCAGGGCACAGCCCACAGGGCGAGCAGCCCCAGCCCGATGATTGTATAGATAATCCTTTCACGCAGATCAGCCCGTAGCCGGGTGCGTTGCAGCAGCCAGCTCGCGGTCAACCCTGCGCCAAAGAGCAGGAATGTGACGGCGATGAGGGTTAGGGTCTGCCCCTCCTTCTGGGCCAGCCAGAGCAGATAGCTGCCCACCCCCAACAGCAGAGGGCCAACTGCGGCCCGCCAGATTTTGCCCGCAGTCGAGAGGCGGTGGATGCCGTTCTGGTCGGGCAGATCCCGGATGGCGGCCACGATATTCAGGCGGCTCACCTGCCAGGAGGCGATGGTGACGACGAAAAAAGTCAGAATGACGCCGACACAATAGGCGATAATCATCGACGTGGGCGCAACCGACCAGACGAACTCGAAGGGGATGGAGTTGCTGGTCACCTGCTGGGTGAGGCTGCCAAAGACGCCCCGGATGAAGCCGATCATCGCGTAGGAGACGAGCAGCCCCAGCCCCAGCCCCAGCAAAGCCGCGGCCAGATCGTAGACCAGCCCTTCGGTCACAAACATCTGGACGAGATGGCCCCGCTGCATCCCCACGGCCCGGGCAATCCCCATCTCGGCCCGGCGCTCGGCAGCCATCATCACATAAATCAGGAAAATCAGGAGGATACCGGCCAGGATGGAAAAGGCCCCGAAGATGGAAAACATCGAGCCAAAGGCCACACCCGCAATGTCGGCGGCGTTGACGACGAACTGTTTGCTCAGGGGCGAAAGCACCTCGAAATCGTCCAGATTGTCGAAGGCGGCGGTCAGATCGCTTTGGCGGCCGCCGGGCAAGGGAAGATCGAGCAGCCACTCGCGCACGGCTGTGCTGCCCAGGGCAACGCGGAAAGCGTCCACATCCAGCGGGTTGGCCGGGTCTACCGCCCTCTTGAGTCGCTCTATCTGCTCCCGAAAACCGCTGACGCCCATCATCTGTTCCACAAAATCGGCCAGAAATTCGGGCGCATCCTCCATCTCTGTCACCGGATTCTGCGCGTTGTCGGCCTGGCTGATGATGACAGAGGAGACTCCCTCGTCACGCAGAATCTCGATGGCTGCGGCCAATTTTGCCTCGTTCAGCGCGAGGCTACGCAGCACTTCGTTCGTTGAGTCGGTCAGAGCCATCCCGGCCACTTCGTCGCCCTGGTTGGAGATGAGGATGCTGTTGACCCGGCCCGACATAAAGAGCAGCTTTTGGGCTTCGGACACGTCCAGCATCACCACCGGCGTCAGCGCGCCCATCGGCCCGGACTCCTGCACAATCGCCCGCACCCGGTAGGGCACGGGGACAGGGCCGACGAAAATTTCCAGCAGGTCGCCGGGGCGGGCGTTGAGCTGCTGCGCGCCCAGTTCGTTGAGATAGACATCGCCCTGGCGCAGTTGCAGCCCGTACTGGCTGAGCGTCCGGTCGATGTCCAGGCCCAGGGTGTTCAGGTTGAAGGAACTGAGCAGGGCAGTGGTGGTAGAGAGGGGATTGGTGATGTCCAGCCCCAACGCTTGCAGGGTGGGCAGCGTCACCGGTGCGTCCGGGTCGATGTTTAGCTGGGCCAACTGCTCGTCTGTCAACCCCAGAGTTTCCAGGCTGAGGGTTTTGGTAATACCCTGCTGCTCCAGCAAAGTTGTATCGATGCCCAGACCGGCCAGGGTTGCCACGTCCAGGCTCAGGCTGCGCAGGGTTGTGCTGAGGGGCTGGTTGGTGGTGAGCAGTGCGCCCACCGCAGCAATGGCCGCGCCAGCCTCTACAACGCCCACATTCTCCACACCGAAACGGGACGCGGTGTCGCCGATCAGCGTTTGGGTTCCCGCAAAAAGATTGGCCGCACCGACAAAAATATTGCCCACCCCCGGTTGCAGATCGGCCATACGCACGGGTACGCCGTCGCTGTCGTGGAGGCCCATTTCCTGGGTGTAGTTCTCGTCCACCGCAAAGATAAAGCCCAGGGGTTCGCCCTGGCCGGTGTTCATATTGCGTACGATTGTGGGGAAGATAATCGACCCGGCCACACCGTCCACCAGTGGTTCATTCGCCAGTTGATTGCGCAGTTCCTCGTAGCGGCTCTGGTCAATGCCGGGCAGCCCATTTTCCAGCAGAGAGAGAATGCTGGCCAGGTCGCCGGCGGCCAGGTCGTTGAGAAGTTGAGCCTGTTCGCTGTCGCCTGCCACCGCTCCCTCATCGGCCAGGGCGATCAGATCGCCCAGAAAGGCCGGGGAGACCACCTGATCGATCATCCCGTAGGCGTTGACCGCGTGACGCTGGACTGAACGGTTGAGGGTGTCGCCCAGGCTGAGCGCGCTGACGATAATCAGTGTACTGAGGGTCAACCCGACGACGATCAGCACGGATTGGGCGGGTCGGCGGGGAATATTGCGCAGCCCCAGCTTGGCGATAATCGGTTTGCGTAACGCAATCAACCCCACGCCCAGGAGGATGAGTCCCAGGGCGATGGCGAGGGCGGTGGCGGTAGTAGAGAGGATATTCATGGGTCAAGGCTTTCGGGTTGCGTATTTCGTATTTCGTACTGCGTAAATGGTGGCGGCTCAGTGTTGATAGGTCGTCAGGGGTGGGCAGATGAGTTAATGGAGTACTTCCCAATCACCTTGCCACCTTGTCACCCTGTCATCTTCTCATCCTGCCCCACAATTTTCCCGTCCCGCATCCGCACCACCCGGTCGCAGAGCGCGCCGACCTGCTCGTCGTGGGTGACGATGACAAAGGTGCGCCCCTGCTCTTTGTTGAGCTTCTGCATCAGGGCCAGGATTTCGTTGGAGGTGGCCGCGTCCAGATTGCCTGTGGGTTCGTCGGCCCAGACCAGCGCAGGGTTGTTGACCAGAGCGCGAGCGATTGTCACCCGCTGGCGCTGGCCGCCGGAAAGCTCGGCGGGGCGGTGGTGTGCCCGGTCGGCCAGCCCCACCGCATCCAGGGCATCTGCGGCCCGGCGGCGGGCGTCGCTTTGACTGACGCTGCTGACGAGCAGGGGCAGCTCCACATTTTCCTGGGCAGTGATGACGGGCAGCAGATTGTAGGTCTGGAAGACAAAACCCATCCGCTCGGCGCGCCAGGTGGTGCGTTTGCGGTCGCTCATTTTGGCGAGAGACGCGCCCTCAATCAGCACTTCGCCCTCGTCGAAATAGTCGAGACCGGAGAGGCAGTTGAGCAGCGTTGTCTTGCCACAGCCCGACGGCCCCATAATCGCCACCATTTCACCGGGCTGGATGGTCAGGTCGATCCCCCGCAGGGCGTGGACTTCAATGGCGCCGGTGTGGAAGGTTTTGTGGACGTTGCGGGCCTGGATGATTGGGTCGGGCATGAGAGTCTCCGTATTGCGTATTTCGTGTTGCATATTGGGTAGTGGTGCAGAATCGTATCTGCCAGTATAACGGACAAGCCGGGCTGTAACATCATCCTGGCGGGTAGTTCGGGTGAACGTATGAACGAGTAGCGCATCATCCAAAAGCTGGAGAGCGGCACGCACCCGTCTGCTGCACTACGCACGAATGGGAAATCAGTTGCAAAAGAAACAGACAGGTCCGTGACGGACCTGCCTGCTTCTTTTGTTCTATCGCTCGTAGTGGGGTAATACGTGTGAACATCACTACCAGTTCACGCACCCCGCACTACGCATTAGGGTTACAGATTCGGGTTGGCCCGTGCGTCGGTGGGGGCGTTATTTTGCCCGCCCCGGGGGCCACGCTGCCCGTCAAAGTTATGGCGTCCGCCATCCCGCTCGCTACGGGGTCCGTGTCCACCTGGGCCACCGCGTCCGCCAAAGTTCGGGTGTTCGCCGCTCTCAATCGCCGTCTGAATCTCGGCCAGCTTGGCGTCGGCCTCTGCTTGGGTCAGCTTGCCATCGGCCACGGCTTGGGCCAAATGTTCTTTGGCTTGGGCCAGGGCAAAGGCTTGCAGGTCTACACCCTTCTCCTCAGCAATCTGCTCAATCGTCTGACCGCTCTCGATGGCGGTATGCAACTCCTCTTGGGTCATCCCCAGGGCTTCGGCCAGATCACCGTCCCGCTCGCCCCGGGGGCCGTGTCCACCGGGACCAAAACCGCGCTCTCCGGGGAATTCGCCATTTTCAATCGCCGTCTGGATTTCGGCCAGTTTAGCGTCGGCCTCTGCCTGGGTCAGTTTGCCATCCTCAACTGCCTGGGCCAGATGCTCTTTGGCCTGCTCCAGGGCGAAGGCTTGCAGGTCCACACCCTTCTCTGCGGCGATCTCTTCAATCGTTTGGCCGCTTTGGAGGGCGGTCTGCAACTCTTCGGTGGTCATGCCCAGGGCGGCGGCCAGTTCCGCGTGGCGTTCACCCCGCATCTCCCCCTTCTCGCCATGGCCGCCCCGTCCACCGGGACCGCCCCGTTCGAAGCCGTTCTGCAAACCCTGCTGGATACGCTCCAAAATCGGCGTGCTGCTGGTGGAGGTATCGGGGGTCTGGGCGAAGCTGATGGCGCTGAAGGTGAGGATACCCACCAGAGCCGCACCGACGATCACTCCCAACTTCTTCGTTCGCGTGTTCATTCTGTTTCTCCTAACTCGTTTGGATTTGAGCCATTCACGTTGCGTACTGTACCGGTACTTCACAGCAAGTTGTTCTTGGGGGCTGTGCGTGCTGCCGCTTGTCTGCTGTGATGGCTATACTCTATCGGGGCGGTGTTAGGAACGTATGAGGAGATTGTGGAGGAATTGTGAAGATGTGGCAGGTGGCAGGTGGCAAGTTCCGAACCGGGAGCGTAAGCGACCGGCCGGGGGCAGTTCGTCGCTTACAACGGGACTCCCGGCACGCTGGCTTGCACTGCGTCCCAGCCGCCGTAGGGACTGCGCGTAAGCCAGCAGAGTGCGCGGCCCTGGGTGATGACGCCGGTAGCGGTCGTCCAACGCACATCGGCTTCTACGTGGGCATCGTCGCTGTCAATTGCGCTGGCGACTATCTCGGTCTCGACATCGGCCACCTCTGGGCGAAGCGCAAACCAATCCTCGATGCGCTGGGTCAATTCTTCCAGACTTTGAGGCTGACCGTGCGCGGTGAACAATCGCTCACGGCTGAAATTGTGGAGTACGTACTCCTGGAATTCTGGCGAACCGCGCAAAAGGTCATAGACAAGGGAACGCACAGCCTCCGACACATTGTAGATGTCGTTGGGATGAAATTCATCGTAGGTGTAGTGACAGATCATCCCTGGGATGCGCATATCATCAATCTCTTCGTCCAGCAGTTCCTCCACAATGAAGCGGTAGAGTTCCCTGTCGTCCACCTCACAGATGCAGTCCACCGCCACATTATTCTCGACCAGCAGGTCGAACAACGCGTTCAATTCGTTTTCGAGCGCCTCGTCCGGCACGTCAGCGGAGGGTTTCACAACGGGATAGCCCAGGAATTGGCGCAAGGGAATCCGTTGCGCGTGTTCAAACTGGCGCTCAAACTCCTCAATATAGTTCAGCCATTCAGATTCCATCTTTGGATCGAGAGCTTCGTCGCCTGATCCAAAGTGCGCGCCCAGTTCCCGTTCCATCTGCTCTTTGCGGTCGGCGTTCTCCATACCGAGACGAAACGCTTCCCACTCGCCGCGCAGCCATTCTTCCATATCTGCTCCTCCTGAATAGCTGTTCCTACAAAAAGAAAACCGAAACGTAAACCGTGAAAGGTGAAATTGGATCGCACAATCTCACCTTTCACGTTTTACGCACTACAACTCAGTAGACCTGGCTGATGTACACCTGCCTTCGCCTACCGGGTGACGGCGGGCAGGAAGAGACCCTGTGAGCCGGCCAGAGAGATGTTGTCTGTCGAGAAGGATTCGTTCGGGCTGTTCAGATCGGTCACGCGCACCTCAAAGAGCAGCTTTATGTTTCGGGCATCCGCGCTGAAGGGAACTTTGAAATTGCTGAGGATGCGTCCATCGCCGATCTTTGCGCCGTCCAGGAACCACTCGTAGGAGGGATCAGTTGTTCCCGTTCCGGGATCGACCATGCCCAGCACGATGTCAAAGTCGGCAAGACCCAACGCCCTGAGCGTCTTCGTGGCGTCTGCCGCAGTCAAAGTGATGGACGTGCCTGCTACGATAGGCTCGGTTGGCGGGGTGATGATACGCGCCACGGGGCGCATATAGAGTTGGCTGGCCGGGACGTAGACGTATTCTTGCGTCACAGACAGGCTCTGGCGCTCGGTCATATTGACCGTCAGCTCATAGACCGGGATCAGCTCGCCCTGGCTGACGCCGCTGGCTTCTTCCCAGTAAGCGACGGTGTGGGTGACAATCTCGCGGTCGATCACGTCCAGCGGAACGTCGCTGAGGGTAACGTCCTCGGGCAGGGCCAGATAGAGCGCCCTGATCTGTTCCGCGGTCAGGATGTCTACGGAAAGCGCCTCGCCGGTGGCGGCGTTGATGGCCGGCGCTACCTCGCGCCAGCCGCCCTGCACGCCAATCGGTTTCGTATCGAGAATGCTGCGGGCTGTGGTGGGCGCTGCTGTGGGTACATAGACCTTCTGCTTAGCACCGGGGCCGACGACCGAGAATTCGATCTCCCCGGAAACGCCCGCCGCGCTGACAACCGTCGCGCTAATCCGCCGCGAGTAGATCACCTGCCAGAGGAGAGGTGTCTCGGTGGCTGCGTTGACCGACGCCGCAGCCAGGGCAAGATTCGATGTATCCATCGGGCTGGAAATGGTGTCAGAGACCACTTCGTAGAAGGTGGCTCCGGTTCCACCCAGGTTGCTCGATCGCAGGAAGTTGTCCGCGATGGTACGGGCATCGTTGTTGTCGATGTAGTTGACCGAGGCGGCGTTGACAGCCAGGGCGCTTTGCGTCTGGGAATATGTCCAGAGTTCATCCAGATTCGAGAAGTTGAAGATACCGCTGTCCTTGTCCATCTCCAACGCCAGCCCACCGACTGTGCCGGTGAAGTAGCCTGTATCCACTTGTCCGGTGGATTGGGCGGCCAGGGTAGGCGTGACGGGAATGCCGAAAACGCTGCCCAGATTCGTGAAATCGGCCTCGGCTTCTGCCAGGAAGTAAGGGGCCATGCGGAAAACAGGCAGGGTCGTCAGTCCGGCGGTCGGTATATACGTGGCGCTTTCGGTGCCGCAGGCGTGGGTCTGAGCCCAGGCGTCGGTGTCAGTGGAATCGGCACAGACCTGGCCCAGGTTGGGTTTGTCGTTCAGACATTCCAATTCGTTGGTGATCGTGCGCGTGGTACGCCCCCGTTGCGCCACGTCACAGGCTTTGTACCAGGCCTGGGGCAGGCTGTAATTCTGCATAATGTAGCGGCCAAAGTGATAGGCCTGGGTGCTGGACATATTGTTGTAGGCGCTGGCGTTGGTCACAAAACCCATAATCAGGTGTTGCCCGTTCATGCAGGCGGCCCAACCGGAAAGATTGGAATCGCCCAGCACCTGGCAAGAGGTAAGGGCCAGCCATTCGTTGTCGTTGTCGCCCCAAGCTCGATTGCAGTCAGCGGAGGTCAACGTACCGTCGTCATGCGCGGCGTTATCAAAAGTGAAGCCGCCGGGAGAGCCGTGGCCGACGTAGAACTGGAGATCGACCGAGTCGATGTAGGAGCCATTGGTGCCGCCCAGGTCATTACGCTTGAAATCTTCTTCCCAGGCGCTGGCTTCGGCGTAGCTATAGTTCAAGACCCAGTTGCTGGCTGGTGACAGCCAGAAGTTCATGCCGGCGCGCTCGGCGGCGGTGGCAGCCGTCAGATTCCCCGCGGAGCCGTGGATGCCCAGTTCCCAGTCTCCACCGTCATCGGCGACTGCCTGGGGGTTGTCTACACTGGCTGATTCCGTTTCCCCGGCACCTGTTGGGACTGGCTCTTCCTCACCGGCCCACGCCGCCGAAAAGAGCAGCAGAACCATCAGCAGGGCAAGGGGCAGTGTGTACAGAACAGATAAAGATTTACTACGGATACGCGATTGAGTTGACATAGTTCTCTCCTGATGAATAGTAATTCAAACTCGACAACCTTCCGGGAAGCGGCCACAAAATCAAGCACATAGGGAAGTTGTTCTGGCCGCTTCCCGGAAGGTAGAAACTACCGGATCACACTGGGCAGGAAGACAGGCGGAAGCACGGCCAAAGTCATTCGACTATAGCTGCGGTTCGGCTCCCGGTTGGAGAGGATGTCAACCACTTCCAGGATGAGCGTCTGCTGCACTGTTTTGCTGTCGCCCTTGACTGCTTCGCCCGGGTTGGCAACAGTGTAGTCAATGCTGATACCTGTCCCGATCTGATTCTCCGGGGCCACGGCGTCTACATACCAGAAGTAGGCGTACTCACCGCTGCCGGGGGTGAAGGTGAGGGCTGCGTCATAGCCGGCCGCCGCCAGGGTTTTGGTGGCGTCCACCGCGGTCAGCTTCAAGGCGCTGCCCACCGTCACCTCGGCGGGAATCGGATCACCTGCGCCAGTCGTGGCTGATTCGATCTTTGCCAACGGCGGCATGAAGGTGGGATTGGCCGGCAAGTATGCCGCGTATTCGACGACAGTGGAATCGGTCAACACATTGCGTACACCGATGGCGTGGACAGGGATCAATTGATCCTGGCTCGCCCCCATTGCCCCTTCCCAGTAGGCCAGGGTGTTGGTGGTGATGGTGCGGCTTTCAATGTTGCCCAGTGGCACATGGCTAAGGGCGAACATCGACTCCAGTTCCTGCTGATTCTGGGCGTTCAGGTCCAGGAGTTTCGCAATGGTCTCGAAGGAAAGAATCGGAACAGTCAGAGGCGCGTTTGTCTCTCTGGATTCGGGCTGCTGCACGGCCCGGTAGCCACCCAGCGCGCCGATGACGACTTCATCGCTCAACGCAGCCCCACTCAGACCCGCAGGCGCAGTAGTGTCTACATACACTTTCAGCTTGGAGCCAGGCCCCATCACTATGAACTCGATGACTATCGATTCAGGGGTGTCACTGCCTTCCGCTCCACGGGTTTTGCTGGGGACGGTGGCGGTGAGAACCCGCGAGTAGATGACCTGGTGGACGGTCGTCTCTTCGCTGATTATCTGCACCGTACCCGAAGAACGCGTGCCGTTGGGATCAGCGGCCTGGGTCAGCGTATCCGCAGCCACTTCGTAGAACTGGGCGTCGGCAGGCAAGAAGCCGTTGTCGCTCAGAAATTGGTTGGCAATGGTGATGGCATCCGCCGCCGAGATGGACTGCACAGCTTCTGTGCTGGCGGGTTCTGCGCCGGGGGCCATCCAGAGTTCGCTCAGGTTGTTGTAGGCAAAGAGACCGTTGCTCTCGTCCATCTCCAACTCGCCATTCTGGCTGAAGCGAATCGTTCCAATGTCCAAAGCCGAGCGGCCAGGACTCAGCGAGGCGATGCTGGTCAGGGTGATGTAGTCGGTGACAGTGACACCGGTAGCCGAACCCAATGTACCCCAACGGTTGTTGGCTGCGTCCAGGCTGAGCGGCTGCACCATATAGACGGGCATATCGGTGATGTCGCTGCTGTCCACAAAGCGGGCCGGTTCGCTGCCCACTGCGTGCGTCCAATACCAGTAGTCGGCGTCCAGATAGTCGGTGGAGGCGTGGTTGGCCCAGGTATCGTTGTACATCCACGTCTCTTCGGCCAAAACGCGGGCGATTTTGTTCTGGGACTGGAGCTTGTCCGCAGCCTTGAACCAGGCCTGCCCCATAGAATAGCCTTCGCGGATGTATTGGCCGAACCATTCGCCATGCGGGACATCGTCCATGACTGTCTTGAAGCCCAGAATCAGGCGCAGACCGGCCATTGTATTGGCCCAATTGCCCAGATTCGGATCGTCCAACACATTGCAGGCGGCCAGAGCCGCCCAGTCCATATCACCGTTGCCCCACGCCCCGGCCGCATCGCTGAAGGTGAGGTAGGGGTCGTCGCGGGTATCTCCTCCGGCACCGAAGATAATGCCGCCTGTCCAGCCATGCCCGGCGAAGTAGGCCAGATCGACCGTGTCGACGTAAAATCTCTCGTAACCGCTGCTGGCTGCCCCTTTCCAATCCGATTCCCAGGCGCTGCTGTTGCCATAGACGTGGCGAGCGATCCAAGACGGTGTGGGCCATCCCCACCAACAAGTCCCCCAAAAATAGAGGCGACAGGTGGACGTCAATTGGTTGCGCAAACCGAGCGCATCGGGCCGGGTGGCGGGCAGGTCCGATCCACCGGCGCCTGCAGGCGGATAGTCCTCCACCCACCAGACGCCGAACTCCAGGCTGCCGTCGTCGGCTGTGAAGATTGGCCCAGCGGGCTGGGCCGGTGTGTCGGGTTGTTGATCCGGTTCATCAGCCAGGGCCAGCCCAGGGCCGATGAGCAGAGCGCAGATCAGCAAAAGGTTGAAAAACACGAAACGCAGACTTTTCTTTGTGTTCATACGGGGATAGTCTCCTTCAGATTTTCTGCAAAGTTGCAGAGTGGGACAGTGGGACAGTAGGACAGTAGGACTGTGGGACAGTGAGTCAGTAGAACAGTAAGTCAGTGACTGACTCACTGTCCTACTGACTTTTCCAGTCGAGGAGCAAGCATCCTCAGATGCGACCGGACGGCATCTGAGGATGCCTTGCTCCTCGTTTGGGTAAAAACGATAGGGCCAGATTAACGAATCAGCGTGGGCAGGAAGAGCGGCGGCACTACAGCCAGAGTCATTCGACTATAGCTGCGGTTCGGCTCCCGGTTGGAGTTGATATCAACCACTTCCAGGATGAGCGTCTGCTGCACTGTTTTGCCGCCACCCTTGACGGCTTCGCCCGGGTTGGCAACTGTGTAGTCAATGCTGCGGCCTGTCCCGATCTGATTCTCCGGAGCCACGACGTCTACATACCAAGTGTAGGCGTAATCACCGCTGCCAGGGGTGAAGGTGAGGGCTGCGTCATAGCCCGCATCGGCCAGGGTTCTGGTGGCGTCCACGGCGGTCAGCTTCAAGGCGCTGCCCACAGTCACCTCGGCGGGAATCGGATCACCTGCGCCAGTCGTGGCCGATTCGATCTTTGCCAACGGCGGCATGAAGGTGGGATTGGCCGGGATAAAGGCGGTATACGTGACGACAGTGGAATCGGTCAACACGTTGCGCACGCCGATGGCGTGGACGGGGATCAACTGGTCCTGACTGGCCCCCATCGACCCTTCCCAATAGGCCAGGGTGTTGGTGGTGAGGGTGCGGCTCTCGATGTTGCCCAGGGGCACATGGCTGAGGGAGAACATCGACTCCAGTTCTTGCTGGTTCTGGGCGTTCAGGTCCAGAATTTTCGCCATTGTGTCAAAGGGCAAGATCGGAACAGTCAGAGGGGCGTTCGTCTCTCTGGATTCGGGCTGCTGCACGGCCCGGTAGCCGCCCAGTGCGCCGATGACTGTCTCCTCGACCAGCGCGGCCGCGCTCAACTCTGGCGGCGCGGCTGTGTCCACATAGACTTTGAGTTTGGAGCCAGGCCCCATCACGGAAAACTCGATGACTACCGATTCAGGGGTGTCACTGCCTTCCGCTCCACGGGTTTTGCTGGGGACGGTGGCGGTGAGAACGCGGGAGTAGATGACCTGGTGGACGGTCGTCTCTTCGCTGATTATCTGCACCGTACCCGAAGAACGCGCGCCGTTGGGGTCAGCAGCCTGGGTCAGGGTATCCGCAGCCACTTCGTAGAACTGGGCGTCGGCAGGCAGGAAGCCGTTGTTGTTCAGGAATTGTTCGGCGATGGTGATGGCATCCGCCGCCGAGATGGCCTGCACAGCTTCTGTGCTGGCGGGCGCTGTGCCGGGGGCCATCCAGAGTTCGCCCAGGTTGTTGTAGGCAAAGAGACCGTTGCTCTCGTCCATCTCCAACTCGCCATTCTGACTGAAGCGAATCGTTCCAATGTCCAAAGCCGAGCGGGTTGGATTCAGCGAGGCGATGCTGGTCAGGGTGATGTAGTCGGTGACAGTGACACCGGTAGCCGAACCCAGTGTACCCCAACGGTTGTTGGCTGCGTCCAGGCTGAGCGGCTGCACCATATAGACTGGCATTTCGGTAATGTCGCTGCTGTCCACAAAACGGGCCGGTTCGCTGCCCACTGGATGTGTCCAATACCAGTAGTCGGCGTCCAGATAGTCGGTGGAATTGTGATTGTACCAGCGGTCGTTGAACATCCACGTCTCTTCGGCCAGGACACGGGCAATCCTGTTTTGAGACTGGAGCTTATCGGCAGCTTTGAACCAGGCCTGTCCTAGGGTGTCGCCTTCGCGCAGGTATTGACCGAACCATTCGCCATGAAACACATCGTCCATGACTGTCTTGAAGCCCAGAATGGCGCGCAGACCGGCCATTGTGTTGGCCCAGTTGCCCAGATTGGGATCGTCCAACACATTACAGGCAGACAGAGCCACCCAGTCCAGGTCGCCGTTGCCCCAAGCCCCGGCGGCATCGCTGAAGGTCAGCCATGGATCGTCACGGGTGTTGCCGCCCGCACCGAAGAGGAAGCCACCCGACGAACCGTGGCCGGAGAAGTAGGCCAGATCGACCGTATCCACGTAGATATGCTCGGTGCCGCCACTGGCAGCCCCTTTCCAGTCCTCCTCCCAAGCGCTGCCGTTGCCGTAGACGTGTCGGGCGATCCAAGACGGTGTAGGCCATCCCCACCAACAAGTCCCCCAAAAATAGAGGCGACAGGTGGACGTCAATTGGTCGCGCAGACCCAGGACGTCGCGACGTGTGCCGGACAGGTCCGATCCGCCAGCGCCTGCAGGCGGATAGTCCTCCACCCACCAGACGCCAAATTCCAGGCTGTTGTCGTCTGCCGTGGCGATCGGCCCGGCGGGCTGGGCCGGTGTATCGGGTTGTTGATCCGGTTCGTCAGCCAGGGCCAGCCCAGGGCTGATCAGCAGAGCGCAGATCAACAAAAGGTTGAAAAACACGAAACGTAGACTTTTCTTTGTGTTCATTCGGGATAACCTCCATTGAATTTTCTGTAAAGTTGCAGAGGGGGAAGAGAATCACCACAAATCTACATACGGTACCGTTCTAACGTAACTTTTGTGCAATCAGAGCCAAGAACGCCAAAAAATGCAAAAAAATGAACGCTCGCCATCACACAAATTCGGTGTCACTTGCGGCCAATCGCCCTGTTTGACGCTCATCGGACCGGATTCCGAACGCTATCACGAAAAAGGG
>CAMDQF010000155.1 GCA_945905745.1 Litorilinea aerophila | reverse complement strand
TCGTTAGATGTTATCTGCTTGCTCATTACCATGGCTCCTTGTGAGTATGGCTTTGAGATAAACACATCTTGCTCGATTTGTTAAAGTTCAGCGTTCATTTTTGAACGTTTTTCAACCATCCACCACTTGATTGCACAAAAGTTACGATAGATCGGTTGACAGGGAAAATCCAGGCCGCCATCGACAAGCTCAAAGAATACCGCACGGCCCTGATCACCCATGCGGTGACGGGGAAGATCGATGTGCGGGGGTGGGTGGATGTATCGTAGGCATCGTAGACACCGAGTTTTCAAAAAACTCGGTGTCTGAATCGACAGGATTCTTTTCAAAAGGAGCGTATTATGGGTGAAAAACTGGTCAGCGGAAGCGATGAAGGTCTTCTCCTTCATCAACCTGGGTACTGCACGGTACGCCAGGTTGAATCGGGTACAGCGTATGGGTTCGACCTTGCTCCTCGCTCAATGTTCGAGGGCACGGTTCGGCTCTATCCGTCACGAAAGGGCTGGGTTGCGACAGTGTACGAAGACCGCCGGGCTGATACCAAGAAGGGCCGAATGACCTTCTATGTCCAACTCAACGATCATCAGGCCGCCTGGCAGCGCATCGAATGGGGGGCAGGGTTCACAAAATGGAACGACCAGAGCGTTCAAGACGCCATCGAGAACTTTCTGGCCGTTGCCGAACGGCAGGCAGCCCAAGTGTAGAAGAGCAGACACCAAGTTTTTCTAGAAATCTCGGTGTCTGAACTGGAGGGGTGGTTATGCACAAAGAGATCAACTTCGAAGATGGGGTGGAGCACGACCTGATCGCCCAGGGGGGCTTTGTGAAGGGGGATGCCGCTGGCTACGACCCGCAGACGGCCCTCTTCCCCCAGGAGATGATCGCCTTTGTGCGGGCCAGCCAGCCGGTCTTTTGGGCGCGCCTGGAGAAGATGAACGGGGCCACGGCCGGGGATGTGTTGGTGGAAAGCCTGGTCAAAGAACTGAAGAGCAAGGGCATGCTCACCGTGCTGCGGGATGGTTTCAAATGCTTCGGCAAAACCGTGCAGGCGGCCTACTTTGCCCCCAATACGGGCATGAACCCTGCGGCCCAGGCCCGCTTCGAGCAGAACCGGCTGACCCTCATCCGCCAGGTGCAGACGGCCAGCGGCGCCATCCCGGATGTGGTGCTGGCGGTCAACGGTCTGCCCGTGGTGAGCATGGAACTGAAGAACCCCATGAGCGGTCAGACCGTGGACAACGCCATCCACCAGTACAAATTCGAGCGGGACCCCAAAGAACTGCTCTTTGCCTTCCAGCAGCGCTGTCTGGTGCACTTTGCCGTAGACCCGGATCAGGTCTACATGACCACCCAACTGGCCCGGGGCGAGACTTACTTTCTGCCCTTCAACCGGGGTCACAACCACGGCGCGGGCAATCCCCCGGTCTACGGCGACGTACGCACCAGCTATCTGTGGCAGGAGGTGTTGTGCCGGGAGAGTCTGATGGACATCCTGGGCCGCTTTCTGCACTTGCAGGTGACGGAGAAGACCATCTCCACGGAGCGGGGGCTGGTGCATACCCGCAAAGAGGCGCTCATCTTCCCCCGCTATCACCAACTGGATGTGGTGCGCAGGCTGGCCGACCATGCCCGGCAGCAGGGGGCGGGCCACAACTATCTGGTGCAGCATTCCGCGGGGTCGGGCAAGTCCAACTCCATCGCCTGGCTGGCCCACCGTCTCTCCAGCCTGCACAACGCCCAGGACGAGAAGATTTTCCACTCGGTGGTGGTAATCACCGACCGGCTGGTGTTGGACCAGCAGTTGCAGGAGACCATCTACCAGTTCGAGCACAAGCAGGGGGTGGTGCAGAAGATCGACGAGAATACCCAACAACTGGCCAAGGCCCTGGCCGATGGCGTGCCGGTGATCATCTCCACCGTCCAGAAGTTTCCCTTCATTGCCCAGGCCCTGAACACATTGGAGAAGAAGGGCGAGGGGGTGTCCATCGACACGGCTGGCAAACGCTACGCGGTGATTGTGGATGAGGCCCACAGCTCCCAGAGCGGGGAGACGGCCATGGAACTGCGCAAGATTCTGAACCGGGAGGGGATCGAAGCCGCCATCGCCGAGCAGTTGTTGGAGTTGGAGGAGGCCGGGCAGGAGGACGGGCTGAGCGAGGAGGCCCGGGCCAATCTAATGCGGGAGCAGTTGAAGCGCACCCGACAGCCCAACCTGAGCTATTTCGCCTTCACCGCCACGCCCAAATACAAGACCAAAGTGGTCTTTGACGAACCCGGCCCGGACGGACGTTCCCCCTTTCACCTCTACAGTATGCGCCAGGCCATCGAAGAAGGTTTTATCCTGGATGTGCTGGCCCACTATATCCACTACAAGCGCTATTACGAGCTGTTGGAAAAGACCAAAGAAGACCCGGAAGTGCCCCGACGCCGGGCACTCACAGCCCTCACCCGCTTTGTGGATATGCACGCCTACAACATCGACCAGAAAGTCGAAGTGATCGTCGAGCATTTCCGCAACCACACCCGGCACAAGATCGGCGGGCGGGCCAAGGCCATGGTGGTCACCAGCTCCCGGGAACATGCGGTGCGCTACAAGCTGCACTTCGACCGCTATCTGCAAGAGAAGGGGTACACAGATATCAAATCCCTGGTGGCCTTCTCCGGCGAGGTACACCTGAAGGACCATCCCGGCCAGACCTTCACCGAGGTGAAAATGAATGGGGGGAGCATCCAGGAAAAGGCGCTGCCGGCCGCCTTCAACACCGATGCCTATCAGGTGCTGCTGGTGGCAGAGAAGTACCAGACCGGCTTTGACCAGCCCCTGCTGCACACCATGTACGTGGACAAGCGGCTCTCTGGTGTCCATGCGGTGCAGACTCTCTCCCGGCTCAACCGCACCACCCCAGGCAAAGAGGAGACCTTTGTGCTGGACTTTGTGAACGAGCCGGAGGATATCTATCTGGCCTTCAAGCCCTACTACGAGACCACACCCATAGGCGAAGAAAGCGATCCCCAGCAGTTGAACGATCTGGCCCACCGGCTACAAGGCTGGCAGCTCTTTTACCCGGCAGAGGTGGACGCATGGTGCGAAATCTGGTTCCGCAACCGTATGAACCCCACAGGCGGCGAGCATCGCAAGCTCAACAGCATTCTGGATAGGGCAGTGGATCGCTTCAAGGCGTTGGAAGAAGAGGCGCAGGAGCAGTTCAAGGGCCAGTTGGTGAGCTTTCGCAACCTCTATCTCTTCCTCTCCCAGATGATCCCCTACCAGGATTCGGACCTGGAGAAGCTCTACACCTATGGGCGTTTCCTGTTGACCAAACTGCCCCGCAACCAGGGGCGGGGGGTGCAGGTGGACGACGATGTGCAGTTGAAGTATTACCGGCTACAGATGATCAGCGAGGGGTCGATTGACCTGTCAACCGGGGAGCCGCCGATTCTGGACGGGCCTACGGAGGTAGGGACCGGGGGGCAGGACGAGGAGGTGCTGCTCTCCACCCTGGTTCTTCAACTCAACGAGCGCTTCGGCACGGACTTCACCCCGGCAGACCAATACTTCTTCGACCAGGTGCGGGCCACCGCAGTAGAAAACGAGTCCCTGCGCCAGGCGGCCCAGGTCAACAGCCTGGAGAACTTCACCCCGGTCTTCGAGCAGATGCTGCAAAACCTCTTCGTCGAGCGCATGGAAGGCAACGAGGAGATATTCATGCGCCTGATGAACGAGAAGGCACTGTGGGCCGCGGTGACGGGGCATCTGCTGCCCCGGGTGTATGGCGCGATTCGGGGGGAGGGGGGTGGGGTGAAGTGACAAACTACATCCAGAAAGCGAGGCGTGTATGGCGAACGGAAGCATGACGGCGGAAATCGCCCGCTCGCTGCTGCGGGAACTGGAACCACAGGGTTTTGACGTATTCTTTGATCACGGGCAGACCGGGGGTTGATCCAACCGCAAACCTGGGGAAATTGAAGTCCTGGTTTGGCCCGAAGTATGCAGCCACCACGATCCTGGCCGATCTGGACATTGCAATTGTCGAACAACTAAGTGACCGGCTTGTCGCGCTGGTTGAGATCGAAGAGATGACGAGCACCCCAAGGTGCTACAAAACTACCTGTGTACGTTTGCCATATCCTCTCCTTCTACCCTGCATATCCCAACCGAACACAATATAGCAAAGATGCGATGGATCCCCCTTTGCTGATTCACTGGCCTATGCTACAATCGTTTTACAAACACTCTTCGATAAGGAGTCGTAAAACGATGCAAGCTGTAACCACCATCTCTTCCAAATACCAGATCGTCATCCCCCGCGCCGTGCGCGAAGAGTTTCATCTCAAACCTGGCCAGAAACTCATGTTCATTCCCTATCACAAAAGCATCCGCCTGGTGATCGTACCGACGATTGAAGAGGCCCTGGGGCTTTTCCGCGGCGTCAACAGCGACGCCCTACGAGAAGAAGAGGACGAAGAGCGGTGAAAAACCTCGTCGATTCGTCCGGCTGGGTAGAGTATTTCACCGCTGGCACAAACGCTCGCTTCTTCATGCAGCCCATTCAAGATGTAGAGAACCTGGTCGTTCCCACCATCTGCCTCTACGAGGTCTTCAAGCGTCTTCTCTTCGATGTGGGCGAAGAATCCGCCTTGCAAGGGGTTGGCATCATGTCCCTGGGTTACGAGGTGGGGTTGAATCGCGCCCTGGCTGTGGAGGCCGCCCGTCTCTCAGTACAACTAAAGCTCGCCATGGCGGACAGTATCATTCTGGCCTCCGCCCGCACCCAGGATGCAATCCTCTGGACCCAGGATCACCACTTCAAATCCATCGAAGGTGTCCGCTACTTTGAGAAGAAGCAGGTCTGATCGCCAAGTGACCTTCTAAGGGTGTAAAGCACCCGGAGCAATGATGGCCGGGTGTCTTTGCGTCTTTGGGTTGTCTACACCATCAGATACCTTGCCTCTACTAAAGTCTACAAGGAACGCAAAAAATGCGAAGAGTTTTGTTGATCGCCCTAATTGGCGCCTTAATGATGGGCTGTACAGGCGAAGCCCTGCCGGTGGTTTTCGTTCCAGTCGAACCGTTGGCCTCAACCACTGGGGAGCCGATGGCTGGGTCTGAGACGATTCTGGCCACCGACGAACCGATCCCAGCAGAACCGATTACGGAGGAAATGACCATGACGCAAGAACCTTCGACAACCTCCGGGGAAGTCGCACCGGAGCCGTCGCCTGAACCCACGCCTGAACCCACGACCACACCGGCAGTCATCGAACTGCCGGGGACGGAACTGTTCACCTTTGTGGCTGGGGAACTCGGCTGGTACGTCGTGGACGATAACGTCATGGGCGGCGTCTCGAACAGTACAGTCGCCTTTGCCGAACCCAACATCATGGTCTTCACCGGTGTCATGTCCCTGGACAACAATGGCGGCTTCAGCTCCGTGCAGTCCGACTGGCGGCCTATGGATCTCACCGGCGCGGACGGCATTCTGCTGCGCGTGCTGGGTGATGGCAAATCCTACCGCCTGCGCATCCGCTCCACGGAGACCGGCCGCAATATCGCCTACAATGCCCTGTTCGAGACCACGCCGGAGACCTGGACATTGGTCTACGTACCCTTCGGGGAGATGATGCCGACCTACTTTGGGTCCAGGGCCAACGTGGGACCCCTGAATCCGGCCACCATCGGCTCCTTCGGCTTCATGCTCAGCGACAAACAACCCGGTGAATTCGGCCTGCAGGTGGACTGGATGCGGGCGGTCTCCGAGGAAGAATTGCGGGCGATGACTGGATAGGCGCAGGATCGATCATAACAATCAGCGAGATCAGCGTTCTATTGGGTAGGCTGAGCAGTTGCGAACTCTTTGAAATTAATCCCGGAAGTGAATGAAGGCAAGTCAGTCACGTTGCCAGTGAGCGCCACTGCGGACGGGTTGAACCCATCAGACCCCACATGCCTACCGTGGCAAGACGGTTTGCTCTACATGGAGTTCAAAATTCGATAGGGATTCCGCACACCTTCCCCAAGACAGAAAGCCCAGGATTTCGCCGTCAAGTTGCCTTGTCAGTGGGTCATTTGTGGGGGAATACAAAAAAGGCGTTTCCTCTCTGACACTACATACAGTGCCCAAAGAGAAGAAACGCCCTACATTTTGTGCAAAGGTGGCGATGACTGGACTTGAACCAGTGACCTAGCGATTATGAGTCGCTCGCTCTAACCAACTGAGCTACATCGCCTAAAGTGAAACCGCCGATCTAAGAGACCGGCGGTCAAAGAGTAGCGGGGACAGGACTCGAACCTATGACCTTCGGGTTATGAGCCCGACGAGCTACCACTGCTCCACCCCGCATTACTAAAAAGTAGTATAACACAGGAGGGCGGTACGGTCAAATATGGCGAGGGTTATTTCGTTTCATCTTCTACAGACCAAAGAGCGAACGCCACCACGCCACATTGAAAATGTCGATAGGGACCGCTGTCTTCACCCCAGAGGGCGGATTTGCATCCGTATCCTGTCGCGTTTCCGTCTGGGCAGATGCTTCTGTCTCCAGGAGGACAAAGGGATCATCGCCGGGCTGAATCAACCCCAGCTCCGCGCGGGCGGTTTCACCGACATAGGCTGCGCCTGCCACTTCGTCCAAAGTTGCTTGCAACTCCGCATTGCGCTGTTCGGCCTGGGCTACATCTTCCTGCATAGAAGCAATCTCGGAACGAACAGCCGCCAGATCGTTGATCCGATCCAGATAGCCGAAAACAAAGAAGGCGGCTACGAGAAGCCCAACCATAAGCAGGATCGAACGGTTGGATGTCAACTCGCCGTTTTGTCCTGTACTGCTGCCGATCGTTTGTCGCTTTGACCGCCGGGAGGAAGAGGCCACGGCCACACTCCACATAGGGAATCGAAATACAAGAGTAGTCCTGGGGACCACATGTGATAGCAGTATATCAAAAAGAAAGGCTCCGGGCAAACTGCCCAGAGCCTTCCTTTTTGGTGCCGCAGAAGGGATTTGAACCCCCATGAGCTAGTGCTCACTACGCCCTGAACGTAGCGCGTCTGCCAGTTCCGCCACTGCGGCATCCTTGTTTGGCAGCGGATGTCACTATAACATTCTTAAGAAGGGATGTCAAATTCCGAAGAATTGTCTTACTACTTTGCCTGGTCTTCTGCTAGCTGATTGACGGGCACACGCCGGGTGACAATATACCAGTCAGCAAAGGTGGCAAATCGGTCCGATGGGGTGTTGAGCGGCCCGATCTGCACATTCTTGACCCGTTCACTTACCCCATACGTATAGACTGGGTAGTAGAGGGGAAGTGCTGGAATATCTTCCAGAAATAGCTGCTGAAAGCGGGCATAGAGCGCCTCGCGTTTGCTTCGGTCCACTGTGGAACGGGCGTCCTGAATCAGGGTGTCGGCCTCGTCATTCATCCACCCCCCATAATTCTGTCCGCCTTCGCCAGCTTGGCTGCTATGCCAGAGGGGAAATGGATCCGGGTCGCCGGTGATGCTCCAGGTGACCAGAGCCGCGTCAAAACGGCGGGGGGCTAGAAAGTCGCTCACCAGCCCGGCAAAGCTGACCGATTGGGGGATGGCCTGCACGCCGATGGTGCGCCAGTCCGCGCTGATCTCGTCGATCAACTGGCGGCGCACGGGATCGTCATTGGCAAGCAGCACAAAGCGCAAGGCACGTCCATCCTTGTCGCGCACGCCGTCCGCATCCCGATCAATCCAGCCTGCTTCGTCCAACAGGCGCGCGGCCCGGGTTGGATCGTAGGCAAAGGTGGGAAGGTTGGGTGCATACGCCCAACTATTGGCTGGAATCGGGGATGTGGCCACCACCCCCTGGCCTGCATTTGCGTCTGCTATCAACCGCTCCCGGTTCAGCCCATAAAAAAGCGCCTGCCGCACGGCTCGATCCTGAAAGAAAGGGGTATCCGGGTTCTTCAGATTGAGCACAACGCTGACATATTCGGATTCCAACGCAGAGAAAAGTTGTAAATCGCTGCGGTCTTTCGCCAGGGGCAGATCACCCGAAAGCACATGGCTGATCCCATCCAATTCACCCTTTGTATAGGCGGCATAGATGGAAGGGTAATCGGGATAAAAGTAGAACTCCAGGGCAGAGATGTGAGGTCTCTTTCCACCCCAATAGGGGCTGGGTTCCAGGCGGATCATGCTGGTTGATGAGCTGACGACGTGCATCGGTCCGCTGCCCACTGGGGTCAGATTGAGAGGGCTGGTAGCCAAATCAGCCGGAGGCACATCCTGCCAAATGTGCTTGGGTAACAGGCCAATGGAAGAGTAGTCCAGAAAAGGGGCAAATGATTCATCCAGCACAAAGCGCACAGTCTGGGCGTCGATCACTTCCATATCCACCGAACGCCAAAGCTCGGCCAGATCGGGCACGGCGGGCGTTTCGGGGGACTGTAACATCTCCACCGTAAAAGCGATGTCATCTGATGTAATCGGTAGGCCATCATGCCAGAGCTGATTGTTGCGCAGGCGGAATGTATAGCTCAAGCCATCGGGGGTACTGGACCAGGATTCGGCCAGGTCGGGTACGACACGACCACTGGCGTCCAATTGGGTTAGCCCGCGAAAGAGCAGGTTACACAGGTCCTGATCAATTTCGTGGGTCTGGCAGAGGAGTGGGTTGATGTATTGGGGATTGCCGGCTACGCCCTCGCGGAAGACACCGCCCTGATCCGGCACAAGCTCGGTGGAGACATTAAAAGCTGTCACACCCAGAAGCAGGGTCAACAAAAAGACGCCACCGATGGCAATCAACACCTGCCAACGAATGTAGCGTCCGAGGGATGCGGTGGGGGCAGGAGAATCCAACGAGCCCGTCGAGGGCCCCGAATCATCGTACATAGTCTACCCTGCCCAGAAAAGACGCGGTGGTCTCTCGTGAGCCCACGGGAAAGTGGCTTAGGGGAGTGGCCTAGCCAACCGCCACAGTGATAAGGCTCAAAAGCAAAAAGAGCACGGTTAAACCGATGGTCATTGTGAAAAGGGTCTTTTCCACACCGCGCCGGGTGCGATAGATGCCCGAATCGCCACCGAAGGAGCTGCCCAGGCCGCTGTTGGCCCCCTGAATCAGAACCACTGCGGTCAGGGTAATCGCAATAATAATTGTGGCAATCATCAAAACAGCTTCCATCAAAACTCTCCTCGCGACCAAAGGCTGCGCAATATATCCAAGAAATGCCAGACAAAACTGACGGTTAGTATAGCAGCCAGCGACGTTGAATCAAAATCCCGGTTGCTCCCTGGCCGATTTTCGGTTACTATTCCTGCATAGCTTCTGCCAAAAATCCGCCGACGGGAAATTGCTTATGCCACAGCCGCCGACTATTGACTGCGATCTGCACAACGAAGTCCCTTCCAAAGAGACTCTCTACCCCTATCTGCCCGACTATTGGCTGGACTATTGCCGGGAATCGGCCTTTGTGGGACCGGAGGCAGCCGACTATCCGGAGGCGATCCCCACCTCTGCCCGCCCTGGCGCAGCCCCGATCCCCGGCCTGTCCGAAATCCAGGAAAAAGCGCTGAATAGGGCAGAAATCGGTATCCTCAACTGTGCCTATCGGGTGCAGAGCGTGCGCAACGAAGAACTGGCCGCGTCCCTGGCCACGGCAGTCAATCGTTGGCAGGTGGAGGAATGGCTGGAGAAGGAGCCACGCTTGCGGGCGTCGATTGTGGTGCCGAGCCATAATCCTGTCCTGGCCGCGGCCGAGATCGAGCGCTGGGGCGATCACCCCGGCTTTGTCCAGGTGATTCTGCCTGTGCGTTCGGAAGCCCCCTATGGCAACCGGCGCTATGACCCGATCTTCGAGGCGGCCACGCGCCACAATCTGGTCGTCGGCATCAACTTTGGCGGCGCAGCCGGCAACCCGCCCACACCCGCGGGTTGGCCCTCGCTCTACATCGAAGAGTACGCGGGCATGGCCCAGATTTTCCAGTCCCAGGCCACCAGTCTGGTGATAGAAGGTGCATTCGACCGCTATCCCGACCTGCGCGTCGCCTTCATTGAAAGCGGCTTTACCTGGTTGCCCTCCCTGATGTGGCGGATGGATAAAGAGTGGAAAGGGCTGCGCCACAACACGCCCTGGGTCAAACGTGCCCCCTCCCTCTATTGGCGGGAGCATTTGCGCCTGACCATCCAGCCCGTGGACGGCCCCACTAATTCCGCCCATCTGCGCCAGATCGTCGAGCAGATCGACTCGGACGAAATGCTGCTCTACGGCTCGGACTACCCCCACCTGCACGACTCGGAAAACGCGCTCTTTGCGACCCTGCCGGTGGCGCTGGAAAAGAAAATTCGCAGCGAGAACGCTCGCTCTTTTTATCGTCTGTAGGGGATAGGGGACTGGGGACTGGGAAGAGAGTCCACATTCCCACTTCCGCAATCCGCAATCCGCATTCCCGGAGGTATCCAATGGCAGTTGCAGTCGCTCCATCCAGCTTGAACGAAAGACCGTCCCGCGTGGACGTGGCGGTTATCGACACAGACATCCACAACGCTTTCCCTTCGCCCGATGTGCTGACCAATTACCTGGCCCCGGAATGGCGGGAGCATCACCGCATTTTCGGGATGCGCGGCCACCAGGGCAGCCACTATCCCCGAGCTATGCCCAACGCGGCCCGGCACGATTCCTGGCCCACGGCGGGTGGCCCGCCCGGCTCCAATCTGGCCTTTGTCCAGGAGCAATTGTTGAACGGCTGGAACATTGAATATGGCATCCTTAACCCGTTGGTAGGGGTGGGCGAACAGCGCAATCTGGCCTACGGCGCGGCCCTGGCCCGGGCTGTCAATGAATGGCAACTCCACGACTGGGTGGAGCCGGAACCCCGCCTGCGCGGGTCGGTGGTCGTCCCCTGGGAAGACGGCGAACTGGCCGCGGCGGAGATCGATCACTGGGGCGGCCATCCGGCCTTTGTCCAGGCCCTGCTGATCGTTCGCACCCGAGAACCCCTGGGCCGACGCAAATATTGGAAGATGTACGAGGCCGCCGAGCGCCACAACCTGCCCATCGGCATCCACTTTGGCGGCGCGGGGGGCGGCCCCATCACCGGCGCCGGCTGGCCCAGCCACTACATCGAAGATCACGGCGGGATGCCCCAGGCCTTTCAGGCCCAGGTGATCAGTCTGATCTATGAAGGAGTCTTCGAGCGCTTCCCCGGTCTGCAAATTGTACTGATCGAAGGGGGCTTCGCCTGGATTCCGCCGATGCTCTGGCGGATGGATGCAGCCTGGCGCAAGTTGAAAGCGGAAACGCCCTATCTAACCCGGCTACCCTCGGAAATCTTCCGGGAGCATTTTTGGGTGAGCACCCAGCCAATGGAAGAGCCACCCCAGCGCGAATACTTCCGCCAGCTTCTCGACCAGTTGGATATGGACGACCGGCTGATCTTTGCCACGGACTATCCCCACTGGGATTTCGACGCGCCGGATCAGGCCTTTCCAATTGATCTGGAGCCGGTGCGCAAACGCAATTTTATGGCCGAGAATGCCCGGCGGCTCTATCGGCTACCTTGAGAAATGGCTTGTTTACACGGATCAGAGAGGGAACGATTGGATGGCGAAGCATATCGTCGCCCGGGTGGAGGAGATTCCGCCGGGCGAGCGCAAAATTGTGGAGATCGGCGGGCGCACGATTGGCGTCTTTAATGTGAACGGCAGCTACTACGCACTGCGCAACCGCTGCCCCCACCAGGGCGGTCCCCTCTGCCAGGGCCGGGTCACTGGCCTTCTGATGGCAACCAAACCTGGCGGGGAGTATAGCTACACCCGCCGGGGTGAGATTGTGCGCTGTCCCTGGCATGGCTGGGAGTTTGACATCACCACCGGTCAGTCCTGGTTTGATCCGGCCAAGACCCGTGTGCGGGCCTATGAAGTTCATGTGGAGGGACTGCCTATGCCAGAAGAGATGGGAACCCTTCTCCCCGGCCCCTACACCGCCGAAACCTACGAAGTGAGTGTGGATGAGCAGCAGTTTGTGGTGGTGGAAGTGCCATAAGCGAGAGAACGAATAAGCGTTGAAGCGAGGGAACGCTTTAGCGCTTTTCCGTTTTCTCGCTTTCTCGCTCCAACGCTTATTCGGGGAAGGGCAACTTGGCAATGGCCCAGGCTCGACGCAAGGAATCAGCAGTGGTCCGCACCGCATCCTCGGCAGTCATCTCCCGTAGACGCTGGCTGAAAGGCTCTACAGTCACCGGGCCATCATACCCGATGGCAGCCAGCGCCTGTAAAAAGCCGCCGATGTTACAGACGCCAGTCTCGCCGGGCAGGGCGCGCTCCAAATCCATCTGTTGATCCGGAGTGCGTCCAGCTATGGCGTCGTTGACGTGGACGTTGACTACTTTTGCCACGGGCAGCCGGCGCACAGCAGCCACATCTGCGTGGCTGGTGTAGAGATGGAAAATGTCCACCAGCAGCCCCACATTCCGACCCAGTTCTGCGGCCAGTTGGAGCATTCCCTCCATTGTGTGGACAAAGGGATAGCGGCGGGAATCCCGCAGGGTCTTCGGTCCCACCCATTCCAGCCCCAACCGACAGCCCGCTTCGGCCAGACCGGCGGCCACCGGGCGTAGCCGCTCCAGATGGAAGGCATAGTTGGCGCCAAAGTCCCTGTCGTTGTCGCCGGGCATAATCCAGGTGGCGGAGCGGTCTGAACCGAGTTCACGGGCCAGGGTTGCGCGGCGGACCAACAAAGGCAGGTCCGCCTGCCAGGCTGCGGCATCGGCCCGCCAGTTCACCGGCGGTCCCCAGGCGCCCAGGCGCACGCCCGCATCGCTCAACAGTCTGCGCACATGGGCTTCGCCTTTGTCGGCGACGATTTTTTCTACTTCTTCAATCGAAAAGTCGATCCCCTGAAAACCGTGACGGGCGGCCAACTCGACGGCTTCACCAAAAGTAGCTTTCACACCGATTGCGCCGGTGCTCAAATTCGGATACATAAACTTGCCTCCCCAATCGTAATGGTATTCGGTTCATCTGCCAGTGCAGATACGTTATTATAGGCAACATGACCGGCAGACACCAATAACGACGAAAACAGGAACGCAGATTACACAGGTTGAATCCGTGTCAATCCGTCCGTGTTCTATTTATCCATCGGGATGTACCCAATCTCTGGATTGACAAATTGCCCGGAAAATGACACCATTTGGGGAGAAAAGGGATTGGGGACTGGGGATTGGGGTGAGATGCCGACATACCCAATCTCCAATCCCCAGTCTCCAATCCCACTCATCACAAAGGAATTGAAATCAGATGAAAGCGCTTATGTATCGTGGCCCGTGGGAAATGCCCGCGGAAGAGATGGCCGATCCCACACCGGGGCCGGGCAAAGTATTGATTGACGTGAAAGCCGTCGGCATCTGCGGCTCGGATGTACACGGCTATACGGGCAGCACAGGCCGCCGCACGCCGGGGATTGTGATGGGCCACGAATTTGCCGGTGTTGTCTCTGGTCTGGGCGACGGGGTGCAGGGCTGGAAAGTCGGGGACGAAGTGGTAGTCATCCCCTTCTATTCCGTGGCGACCGGGCCGGACCCCTATCCCATCAACCGCTCCCCCCATCGGCGCATGACCGGGATGGACGAGCACGGAGCCTACGCCCAGCAGGTCGTCGTGCGTCCTCAGCAGCTCTTCCGCAAGCCGGAAAAACTCAGTTGGCAGCGGGCCGCGCTCTGCGAACCCGTGGCCGTGACGATGCATGCGGCGGCCATTACCCCCATCGACCCTATGCAGACAGTGGCGGTGATCGGCGCTGGCCCCATCGGGCTGATGGCGATGCTCTGGGCCAGAGTCAAAGGCGCAGGCAAAATCATTGTCACCGACCGCTCGGCCCATCGGCTGGAACTGGCCGAGGAATTGGGCGCGGATGTGGTGATCAATGTGGGTGAGCAGGACGCGGTGCAGGTGATCCGGGAGATGACCGGCGGCGGTGTGGATGTGGCCTTCGAGGCGGTCGGCATCACCCCTACCGCGCAGCAGGCCGTGGACGTCACCCGCAACGGCGGCCAGATTACCTGGATCGGCAACAGCGCCAAGACGATTACGATTGATATGCAGGCCATCGTCACACGAGAGCTGACCGTGCGCGGCACGTATGGCTTCGATGAGAAGGATTTTGCCGCGGCCATCGCGGCCATGGCGGGCGGGCGGTTGAATGTGGAACCGCTGATCGAACGGGTCGCCAGCCTTGACGAGGGATCGGAGATTTTCCGCCAACTGGCCAAGGGCGAGAGCGATCTGGTGAAGGTGGTATTGGAGCCGTAAGGCATACGCATCGAATAGGAGAAACCCATGCAAAACGTACTCGACGAAATCAAGAAACTCAACTTCCCCGCAGCCCTGCCCGAAACCGTGCTGGCCGTGCATCAGACCTTCGACACGCCCCGGGTCCACGACATCCACGCCGAAGTGGGCAAGCAGCTGCGCGAGAGCGGCATTATGGCGAAGATGAAGCCCGGCGATACAGTGGCCGTGGGCGCGGGCAGCCGGGGCATTGCCAACCTCGCCAAAATCGTGCGGGCCACAGTGGATCACCTGAAAGCCGCCGGGATGAAACCCCACATTATGCCGGCCATGGGCAGCCACGGCGGCGCGACCGTCGAAGGCCAACTGGAGATTCTGGCCGGCTACGGTATCACCACCGAGTCGATGGGTGTGGAAGTGCGGGCCACGATGGAAGTGGTCGAGATCGGGCGCATCCCCGACGGCCCGGCCCTCTGTCAGGGCAAGGATTCGGTGGACGCTGATCACGCGATTCTGGTCAGCCGCATCAAACCCCACACAGATTTCCGCAGCCATCTGGAGAGCGGCCCCTCCAAAATGTGTGTGATCGGTCTGGGCAAACAGGCCGGCGCGGCGATGATGCACGCGGGCGGCGGGCGCAACTTCCAGCGCTATCTGGCCCCCGCGGCCCGGGTCTACGAGGCCAACACCAACTTCCGGGGTGCCATCTGCCCCATCGAAAACGCCTACGAGGACACCGGCCTGATCGTCGGTCTCAATGCCTCCGAAGTGGGAACCCAGAAGGAAGCCGACTATCTGGAAACGGCCAAAGCCTACCTGGCCCGCATCCCCTTCGACGAAGTGGACATCCTCGTCGTGCGCGAGCTGGGCAAGAATATCTCCGGCACAGGGATGGACACAAATGTCATCAGCCGTCTGTGGATTCCCCGCCAGTCCGAAGGCTTCGGCAATGTGGACGTGGCGATTATCACCGTCCTCGACCTGACCCACGAGACCCACGGCAACGTCAGCGGCCTGGGATTGGCGAATGTGACAACGTCGAGGGTCTACGAGAAGATCGACTGGGTAGCGACCTACACCAACGCCATCACCAGCGGCATCTTCAGCGCCCAACGCTCCCACATCCCCCTGGTCATGCCCACGGATCAGACTGCGCTCTTCACCGCTGTACGCATCTGCGCCGAGCCGCCCGCCGAGGCCCGCTTCGTCTTTATCCGAGACACCCTCAGCCTGGAGGACTTCTACGTCAGCCCCAGCATGCGGGCAGTTGTGGAAGCCCATCCCCGGCTCTCGATTGTGGCAGAGCTTCCCCTGAGTTTTGAGGACGGGCAAATGACCAGCCCGTGGGTGATGGAAGAGGAGAAGGTGTACGCGTAAAGTTGCGGGAACGACAATTATCTTCCCAAGGAGGCGTGAAACGTAAAACGTG
>CAMDQF010000154.1 GCA_945905745.1 Litorilinea aerophila | reverse complement strand
GTCCGTTCGTCCAGCCAGCAGACATCGCCCCCCTCCACTGTCCCTGGCGGCTGGATGCGCCCCACAATCGGCACGCCCGCGGCCTGCAAATAAGAAGCGAATGCCTCGGCCTCCCCCAAACGGGCCGCCTTGCCCATTGTACGCAGAATCGCGCCCCGGTTGCTCACCACCAGCGGGTCGTGGGTGTAGATGGAGTCCAGCCCGGTTTCGGCATGGGCAGGCAGAAAGCCGATCTCCGCACCCGAACCCTCCACCAGCGCCAGAAACCCATCGAACTCCTGAGAGACCCGTGTGTACTCCTGGCGATGCAGATAGGCCAACCCTTGCCACTGGCCGTCAATCGTCGCCTGATCCCGATGGGAAGCCTGGGGACGCTTCATTACCACAAACTTCAATTCGTCGATCATTGACTGAGAACCGACAGAACGCATCACAATTTCCTTTGAACAGTGTTTGAACGGGGAAGGATATTGGGTATTGGGTATCCCGTTGGGCAACGCTTGGGCATCACTACCAAATATCCAATACCCAATATCTGACTTGAAAATAGGACGCTGATGGCGCTGAAAAAGATGATTGACGCTGATAAAATCTGCGCAGATCAGTTGTTTCTGCGTGAATCTGCGTCCCGCTTTTCATTGCTGATTGTGCCCCCTAGGGCATGAACACTAATCTGTGTGTACTCCACACCACCCAACAACCATCCCTGCAATCGTTTTCATCGCGTCCATCACTTCCTCCACCCCCACCGACTCGTTGGCCGCGTGGGCCAGGCGCACATCGCCCGGGCCGTAGAGGACGCCGGGCATTGCTGCGTGGACGACGAAAAGACGCAGGTCCGCGCCGTAGGGGACGCCCTGCACTGGTGGCTCTGTGCCGTGGACCTGGCGATGGGCTGCGGCAAGTGTCGTCAATAGAGGGTGATCAAGCGGCGTAGCGCAGGACTCGAACTGTCCCTCGAACCACTCCAGCCGGGGCGGATGAGCGGCCAGCCAGGGATGGGCGCTGGCGGTCTCCGCGATTGTGGCAGCCAGCAGCGCCCGCACCTGTGCCGGGCTTTCGCCAGGGAAGACGCCGCAACGCCCTTCCACGACGACAGCTTCGGGCACGGTCGAGTGCCATTCCCCGCCCCGAATGGTGCCGATACTGATGGGAGCGACGTTGGCCGGGTTGGGATAGATAGCAGTCGTGTAGTCACGATGTCGTTGCAGGTCCAGCGCTTCGATGGCTTGAAAGAGGGGGAGAAATTGGGCAATGGCGCTGACCCCTTCCGACTTCATAGCGCCGTGGGCCGCCCGACCCTGCACAGTCAGCCGGAAAGTGAGCGCGCCCGCTTGCACCGGACAGATGGCTCCGTTTGTGGGTTCCAACACCACCACTACATCGGCACGCACACCTGCGACAATCGTCGTCAACGCCCCCACCCCGCCCGATTCCTCGCCGATGACGCTGGAAAGCAGCAGGTCGCGGGCAGGACGATAGCCGAGCCGATGCAGTGCTTCGATGGCAAAGATGCCCGCGGTCAAACCCGCCTTCATGTCACAGGAACCCCGGCCAAAAATCCGCCCATCCCGCAGGCTGCCGCTCCACGGGTCGTCGCTCCACAGGCTCGGATCGCCGGGGGAGACCACATCCACGTGGCCATTGAGCAGAAGTGAACCCTGCCCGCCCTCTGCGCCACTGCCCTTCCAGCGTCCCACCACATTCACCCGGCTGTCTGGTGAGAAGCCATCGTCGTCGAAGGCCGGATGGCCCGCCAGTGCGTCGAAGCGGGTGGTCAGCGTTTCCACGGCCAGCCCCAGCCCGCGCAGTTTGGCTGCGATGATTTCCTGCACCGGGCCTTCCCGGTTGGGCAAGCTGGGCGAACGCACCAGTTCCTGCAAAAAGGCCGTCACTTGTGGGCGCAGATCGTCTACGATGTAGGCAATAGATTCGGGGGAAGGTGGGAGGTTCGCAGCCATTTCACTCTGGTTGTGGGCTGGAAACGTGAAACGTGAAGCGCGCAACATTCGGGATACTCGCGCTTCACGCTTCACGTTTCTTTGCGAAAGCCGGATTCAATTCCGCACTCCGCACTCCTATTTCGACATTACTTCGTCGGATCTTGGGTCAGGTCTGCGCCAAACCATTCGTTGGAGAAGCCGGAGAGGGTGCCATCCGCGTGCATTTCCGCGATAATTTCACCCACTTTGGCAACGAGACTGGCTGAATCTTTGGTGCTGGCCCGGTCAAAGGCCACGCCCAGGTTTTCGGAAAAGACGGGCGACTCAATTTTCACGACAGCTACACCCTCGCGGATGGCCGCTTCCACTACGGTATTGCTGGTCAAGAAGGCCTGGAACTCGTTGCGGCCCGCCTGAATCTGCTGGGCGCACTCGTTGTCCGTCTGCAAGGGGATGATTGTCACGTCGCTGGGCGGGTCCGCGTAATAGCTTGAATCAGGCAGGCCCAGGGCTTCCAGATCGCCGCTGAGCCAGGTCTCATAGGTGGTGGAGACACCCACGCAGATGGTCTTGCCGTTCAGGTCGGCCAGTGAAGTCACGCCGGAATCAGCCGAAGCGGCGAATTGGGCCGGGGTGTAGTAGTAGGCTGGCTCGGCAAAGACGAGGACTTCGGAGCGGGCGGTGGTGACGGTCATGGAGCCGACGCTCATATCCCACTGGCCACCCCAGTTGCCGGCGGTGAGCAAGTCCCAGTCCGGTGTGACAAACTCGACCTCCACACCCAGCCGCTTGGCGATCTCTCTGGCCACATCCACATCAAAGCCAATGAATTCGCCGCTGGAGTTGAGGAAGGATTGGGGTTCGTAGTTGGCGTCGGTGGAGACCCGGATGACGCCGTTCTCCAAAATTTCGGCCAGCAGATCGTCAGCGGCCACCGGGGCGACGGGTTCTCCGCCAGCGGCTGATTGAGGCGGCGCAGGGGCCACACAGGCGCTCACAAATAGTGCAAACAGTAGTAAGATCGGGAACAGACGTTTCATGCAATAGCCTCCTGTACTGGGGAAAAATAGACGATCGAGGAACTGCCGTTTACGATACTCCACACCGGGAAGATGCGCAAATTTGTGATCGGTTATATCTCCCCGTTCCACTCGATATCCAGAGTCGAGGCTTCCAGCGCTGTAATTTTGTGCCGCCAACCGAGCGCGACAAAATGGAAAAGGCTGCGCCACTGGGCCAATGCTGGCCGGTTATCCCCCCGCCGAAAGATCACATCCCGGCCCGAACGAAAGGCTTGCCACCAGTAATCCAGCCCTCCCTTTTTCAACGCGGCAGGCAAGCCATAGAGCAGCATCGCCGAGGCTAGCATCGGCGCCGGCTGAATGGGTGGGAAGATACAGCTTGCCCCCCCGTCGAAAAAAGCGGTGGGGAAGCGGGGCGCGGCGTTCAGCAGATGAACCCCGCTGGTGGCGCGCGGGTTGCATTCGATGGCGCGCACCGTTCCCTCTGTTTCAATAAAGTCGAAGGCGATCTGGCCGGTGAAGCCAAATGCCTGTACAAACTGACTGACCCAGGCCAGAGTAGCCGGGTGGTCGATATGCTGGAAGTGAATGGTTGCGCCCTGCCCCGCGGTGAACTCCGAACGATAGGCTGTGTGAGCTGTCAGCTGCCCGGCGTGAGCAACGCTATAGGTGCAGATCGGCTGCCCGGCCAGATATTCCTGGGCCACCCAGGGCGAGGTCGGGCTGGCGCGCAGACTGTCGAAGGCGATGGAGGATGGGGGTAGAATCAGTGTGCGGGCTGCAAAACGGGAGTAGACCGGTTTCAGCACCAGTCGGGGCCAGCGGGCAAAGGCAGCGCGCAGATCGGCGGCGCTCTCTACCCGCCGCGTCTCCGGCACGGGCAATCCCAAGGATTGGGCCGTTTCGATGAATCTGCCTTTGTCGTGCAGCAGGCGCAGGCGCTCGATGGCTTCTGTAAAAACCGTACACAGCCCCGCCAGCCTCTCTCTGCCCATTGCCACATAGAAAATCTCCTCGCAGGTGGGAATGAGCAGGCCGATTTTCTCTTTTCGGATAATCTCGGCCAGTGCTTCCACAAACGCGGTCGGCTGCTGGCGGGGAGGGGGCACGAGGAAAGTGGCGTGAACGGCGCGGGAGGCCGCGGTCAGGCTATGGCGCAGACTCTCGGCCACGACGACCCGATGGCCCTGGGCGTGGAAACTGCGTGCCAGATCGAGGGTGGCGGGGGCGCGCCCGCCGGTCAGGAGAATGTTCACCATCTCAGTAGGTCAGCACCAGCCCGCCCATAGACAGCCCGGCCCCGGTCCCCACCAGCAGCACTTTGTCCCCCCGGCGGATGCGCCCATCCGCCACGCCTGCGTAGAGTGTGGCCGGGACGGAGGCCGCCACACAGTTTCCCAGCGTGTCCAGGGTGCGGATGATTTTGTCGTCGGGCCAGCCGAAACGACCGAGCATCCGTAGCCCGACTTTGCTGGCTTGGTGGGGCACAACCGCGTCAATATCCACCAGACTTGTGGAAAGGCCAGGATACAACTCTTCCAGATAGCCGTCCACGTGGGTACGAACCAGGCGCAGTACAGCCGACCCGTCCATATGAAAGTAATTGTCTTCGGTAGTCGTAATCGGCAGATTGGGATGGCGGCGTGTCCCGCCGCCGCGCACGGCTGTGTAATCGGCGCCGTCGCCGTAGGTGCGGAAAAGCGCGCTGTGCAGCCGGGAGCTTTCGCCGGGAGCGGCGGGTGTAATCACCGCGGCCGCGGCCGCGTCGCCGATCAGCGTGGCCGATTCCGGCTCCTGGGGATTGAGACCCACCGACGAAATCTCTGAACTGACGACGAGAATGTGTCGGTAGCGGCCAGAGGCGATGAAACTGGCGCAGAGGTCCAGGGCTGCCAGAAAGCTGAGACAGGTGACGTGGACGCTCATGCAGGGGATGCCCGAATCGCCCACGCCCAGGGCGCGTTGGATCAGTGCGCCGGTGTCGGGGATGGCCTGCTCGGCTGTGCCCGAAGCGTTCAGAATCAGGTCGATGTCGGAAATTTGCAGATTAGCGGCGGCCAGAGCTTCGGTGGCGGCTGCCGCACCCATAAACGAATTGGTCTCTGTCGTCGCCCGCCGCCGCTCCCGCACGCCATTGTGATGCTCGATCCAGCCGGGACGCAGACCGTAAAGCGTCTCCAATTCGGGGTTGGTGACGACACGCTCCGGTAAATAGCGCCCCAAACCGGCAATTTTGAGAGGGACATTCAATTGCATACCAACTCCTGATTTAAGAATGGAACGCGGACGACGCGGATTGGGCGGATAGGCGCGGATAGAAAATCTGCGAAAATCAGGTGTTTCTACGAAATCTGCGTCCCTACTCAGAAGTCATTCTTCTGGAAGATCGGAATCGCGGCCGCGGAAATCCGTTGCAGAATGCGCCAGGGCAGACGGCGCTGGACGGGCAGATGCTGATCGTATACTGCATTGTACTCGATCACCGACTTTCCGCCACGAATTTTTTTGAATTTGCCCACGCCGCCGCTGGCGTGGACCAGCAGATTGCGCGCCTGCCCCTCCTGCAAAGTGATGAGTGTGAGCAGCCGGTAGAGTCCCTCGTCCATCGACAGCCCGGTGTCGTAGCCAAAAAGGGGCTGGGTCATCAGCCCGTTGCGCACAAAAAAGCCCATCACCCCGTTGATCTGCCCATCCCGGCGCAGGGCGCGCAGATGCAGAATCTCGGCGTCCCGGGCCAGGCGCAGAAAGGCCGGGGTGAACTGGGGGTTGTAGTAGGAGTACTTTTCCAGATAGAGCAGGTTGTACAGATCCAGGCAGCGCTCCAGTTCATCGTCGGTCAATGCTTGGCCGTCCACCACTGTGTAGGGGTGATGGCGCAGCACCCGGCTATCTTCTTTGACCTGACGGGTGCGCTGCGCCTCCTCCGGCTGCATATACCAGACCTGGCGGCTGAGTACCATCCGGTAGTCCTCGCCAGCCAGGGTTTGTAGTAGTCGCTGGTTGGCCCGTTCGTCCACCGAGCGGAAAATGACCGTCCGATCCGGGAAGCGCGCTGGCAGTGCCTGGGCCAGGGCACGAATGGTGGCTTCGTCCAGTCCTGGGTAGAGATTGGTCGAGAGCAGCCAGTTGTTGACATAGACAACCCGATCCAATTGGGCGCGGCGGAAATACCAGGCCACGGGGTGCAGCACCGCCCGGATCAACGCCTCGGCGGCTGGGTTGTTCAGCCGCTCTACCTCCTCGTAGCCGCCGTATGAAATGTAGTGGCTGTAGGGGGAGCAGATGTAGCTGTTGTCTGCATGAAAGTCGGTGACGGTGAGCGGGATGATCGTCTCGTCCACCTGCGCCACCATCAACTCCGTGCCGTACACGTTGCGCATATAGGCCTGGGGCCCATCGGTCAGAAAAGGCAGCAGATAGCGCCGGGCGTAATCACCGTCTGCTGTCTCCGGCCAGGCAATCTGGGCTGCGTTTTCGCGGGTGTAAAATTGTACATCGGGCATAGGTGTCTTGGATTCCTAACGAAGCCGCCGAATCAATTCGGCGGCTGCTACAGAAAACCCGTTAGAAACGGGTTGCGTGACGGGTCTGAGTGCGTTTCAACGCACTTTTCGTAGCAGACGCCGGTTTGAACCGGCGTTCAGCTTCTCGGCAGGATAGCTTTCAGCCCGTATACTGGGCCAGCGTTTCTTCGCAATGGGATGGGATGATGCGTACCTCCGGGCGGCTGATGTGGAAGCGGTGCAATTGCGCCAGCGTCAGCCGATAAAGTCGGGGATGGGAGAAGATCAGATTGGCCAGGGCGTGGGGCAGCCGGTTGCTCGCAATGCTGCGCATCAGCCAGGCTGCGTCGGCTACAAAGAAGAAAGTGGTGCCGTTTTCCGTGCGCGCCAGCAGCCCCATCTGGCCGGTTGCGTGCCCAGGCAGTTCCACCGCCAGCAGGCTTTCGTCCCCCAGCAGATCGAAGCCGACGGTAAAGGGCGCATATTCCGGCGGCAGAGGGCGGGCAGCCGCCATATCCATCGGTGCGGCGCGTTCCGTGAAGTCGCTGGGGAGCAGGCCGGGCAGATAGGCGCGGGCCAAAGCGCGCCAGCCGCCCAGCGAACGTACGGCCGCGTAGCCCTGGGGCAGATAGACGTAGCGGGCCTGGGAAAAATCCCCCAACGCGGCGATGTGATCGGCGTGAAAATGCGAGATGAAGACCCGCTCGATGTCCACTGGGCGAATCCCCCGTTCAGCCAGTTGGAATTGCGCCATCTGCTTTTGTTCCAGTGTCACCGGCGTCGCCAGCCGGTAGAGCCGGTTGGGGAAGCGCCGGGTTTCGCGGAAAAAGCGCTCGGAATAGCCGGTGTCGAAGAGCATCGGCCCGCAGCGCGGGTGCTCGATCAGCGCGAACATCGCGGGGAAGCGGATATTTCGCCAGCGCCCGCCCTGGATGGCGATATGTTCCGGGCAGGTACAATGGCCTGCCTGCAAAATTGTGACACTCACGCTGCTCATTGAAAAGTACCCCTTTTAAGAATGGAACGCGGATGACGCGGATTGAGCGGATGAACGCGGATTAAATCTGTGTAACTGCGTCCTCTGCGCAATCTGCGTTCCGGTTTTTGTCTTCAGTGCTGATTGGACCGCCACCACTCCACAAAGCGTTGGAAGCCCTCTTCCACGGAAATTTGGGGTTGATAGCCCAACTCCCGGCGGGCCGCGGAAATGTCGAGGGTCGTATTTTTCGCCAGCAGAGCCACCGAATAGCGAGTCAAGGGCGGCTCCGGTTGGCCGGGCAGCAGCCCGTAGACGATCTCCATCAGAGCCGCGGCTCCATCTGCCACCCGATAGGGAATGTGCCGCTTGGGAAGAGGGTAGCCCAAAGCAGTGCACAGCTTTTCGATCAGCGGCCAGAGCGCCGTCGATTCGCCGTTGGTGATGTTGTACTTTTTGCCCAGGGTGGCGGCGGGCGATGTTGCGCAGAGCAGCAGCGCGTCCACCACATTTTCCACATAGGTCATATCAATCAGATTGCGCCCGTCGCCGATCACCGGCAGACGACCCGTCTTCAGCCGGGCGATCAGCCGGGGCAGAATCGCCGTATCCCCAGGCCCGAAGATGGCCCGCGGGCGGATGGTGAGTACCGGCACTCCCCGGGCGAAGGCGCTGTCTACTTCAGTTTCAGCCAGCAATTTTGTGCGGGCGTATTCGTTGACCGGGCGGGCAGGCAAAGGGGCATCCTCCGCCACATCTACCAGCGAATCCAGCCCGAAATAGATGCTGGGCGTGGAGACGTGGACCAGCCTTCCGACGCTGTGGGTTTCGCAGCCAGTGATCACATTCTGCGTGCCCAGCACATTCGATCTGTAGAAATCCTCTCTCTTTCCCCAAGGCGCAGCCAGGGCACCCACGTGAAAGACGATTGCCTGCCCCTGACAGGCGGCGGCCACGGCTTGCCTGTCAGCCAGGTCAGCCTGGATGGGCCGCATCCCTTCCCGCTCCAACTGGGCCAGCACCGCCGGGTTGCGTCCCAGCGCAGAGACATCGAACTGCTGGCTACGCAGTCGTCGAGCCAATGCCTGCCCCAAAAATCCGGTCGCGCCGGTCACAAGTACTTTCACGTCTTTGTCCTTTGCCTCCGCGCCATAATTGTAGATCGGACCGCCAGTCCGATGTACAAACCCTCTCTCAGGTCAGCTTCTTCTGGGCCAGACGGGCCAGCTTTTCCCGGATGATTTTGGAGTTGTGGCGCACATCGGTCGGGAAATCCGGGTGGAAGAGAATCGTCTGGACCAGTCGGGTGGTTGGGTTGTCGGCGGCCAACTGCAATAGTTCCGCCCGCAGACGGCTTTGATCTGCCTTCTGGGCGGATGGCTCCAATTCTACCCATAGCACCGGCTGCATCCGCCCGGCCCGCACCACGCCGACCAGCCCACTGCGATAGACCAGCGGATGGGCGTTGAAGATGCCTTCGATCTGTTCCGTAAAGAGTATCTCCCCATGGCTGAGGACGACCCGATGGGATTTGCGCCCGCAATACCAGAGCCGCCCCTGGTCGTCGAAGTAGCCTACATCGCCCATCCGGTGGATGATCTGCCCGTCTCTATCCCGAATTTTCGCCAGACGGCTATAGTCGGCTTTTCCGACGTAAGCGCTCGTCACGGCGGGGCCTTTGACCACAATCTCCCCGATCTGGCCGACGGGCAGACCCAGGGCCTCGTCCCAGGCCGGGATTGGCTCATCGGTAATCTGGACGATACGCACCTCCGCCCCTTCCACCGGGCGGCCAATGCAGATGCCCGCGCCCTTTTCGGAGCCAAAGCGGGTTTCCGACAGAATCTCCCGGCTGTTGATAAGCGTGACGGGCAGGGTCTCTGTCGAGCCATAGACGCCCCACAGATCGGCCTGGTCGTTGAGCATCTGGCTGAACTCTTCCAACACCGGGACCGGGGCAGGCGCGCCGGCAGTGATGATGCGCCGTAAACTGGGCAGCTTTTCCTGCTTCTCGGCACCGTAGCGGGCCAGCCGAGCCAGCACAACCGGCGACGCAAAGAGCGTATCCACCCGCTGGCTCTGGATGGCCGGGATAATACGGCTGGCATCCGCTTTGGCTGGACGGGGGAAACGCATATCGGGAATAACTGCCGTGACGCCGAGCAGGCAGTCGATCAGCGCAAAGATGGGGAAGGCGGGCAAGTCCACCTCCTCGCCCCTCAGGTGCAGGGTTGTTTCCAGCATCGCGACCTGGGCTGCAAAGTTGGCCCGGGTGTAGATGGCCCCTTTGGGTAGCCCTGTGCTGCCGCTGGTGAAGATGACCGCCATCTCCCCGTCGTCCGGGAGTGTGGGCCGCTGGGAATCGGGCCGCTGGGAATCGGGCCGCTGGGAATCGGGGGGCTGGAAATCAGGCGGCTGTTTGTGGCTGGCCCGCTGGATCTGAGAGAGGCTGAGATTCAGGCTCACGCTCGGTTTTCCCCAGCCAAAGAGGATGCGCAGCCCGTGGGTGAGGGGCGAACCGAGAAAAATCTCTGGCTCGGCCTGGGCCAGACAACGGGTCACATTGCGCAGACCGATGGCCGGATCGACCAGCACTGCCACAATCCCCAGGCGCAGCAGGGCAAAGGCCAGGGCGAAAAAGTCCACGCTGGGGGGAATCATCAGCACAGCCCGGCAGCCCGGTCGGAGTTGGTAGGAGGCCAGTCCACGGGTCAACTGCTGGCTGCGTTCCCAAAGCTGGCGATAGGTGACGGTCTGCCACTGGCCCGCGGCGTCGGCAACTACAAGCGCAGCTTTGTCGGGCTGTCGGGCCGCATTTTCGTCGAATCGGGTGAGCAGGGATCTCATTCTCGAACCTGTGTGGGTTCGGCGTAGACCCGGCAGATACGTCCGTCGGCCAGGGTAATGGACGCCTGCTCAACGAATCCTGCGCCGCAGAACAGCGCGGCCTGGGGGAGATTCTGCTGGCTGACGGGGTAGATGACCTGAGCGAAGGGCCATTGGTTGGCAAACCAGGCGCGCAGGGTGGCGAGGAGATGGCTTTCCAGACCGCTGTTCAGTTCGTCGCTGCGCACCCAAAAGCTGACACGGGCGATGTAGTTTTCTTTCGCGTAGAGATCGGAAGTAGAAACAGGCAGGGGATTGATGTAGACGCAGCCCAGGCAGCGGGTTTGTGTAGGCTCCAGCACAGTATAGGTGAAAGCCACGCCCTCGACGTGTTCCCGCTGGTGACGTTCCAAATCCGCCCGGTTTTCGGCCAGGGTGAAGTCGGGGGTAGGCCAGGTGGTCTGGCTCCAGCGGTTCAACTGCTCCCGGCTCGCCATCACCGCGTCGTAGTCCAGCGCCAGGTGATCGACAGTTAGGGGGCGCAGCAGCAGCCGGTCAGTGCTGGTTGCGGCTGGTACAAGCGTGCCACTGGGATAGAAGTTCGTCATTCGCCCGATCCCTTCAGATTCTTCTCGATGCGTTGGTCGGGAATGAGCCAAATCACCGCCACCAGAATATAGAGCGCGCCCGCGATGCGGGCATCCACAAAGGCCAGTAGAATGGCTATCAGATAGATCAGCAAAGAAATTCTGCCTTTGCGGTCGTCGCCGATGGCTGTTTTCAGCACAGAATCTGAGCCATGGAGGGAAATCAGGGATAGGGTGAGAATCGTATAGGCGATGGCTGCGCCCAGCATAACAATCCCATAGAGGGCCACAGGCCAGGCCGCAAACTCATTCTCGCCCATCCAGCCTGTGACAAAAGGGATGAGGGAGAGCCAGAAAAGCAGGTGTAGATTGGCCCAGAGCGCGCGCCCATCCACCTGTTTGACCGTCTGGAGCAGGTGGTGGTGATTGTTCCAATAGATGCCCACAAAGACGAAGCTCAGAATGTAGCTGAGAAATGTGGGGATCAATGGCTGCAAAGCCGCCAATTCCCCGCCGTGAGGTGGCGCCAGTTCCAATACCATAATTGTGATAATAATGGCAATTACGCCATCACTGAAGGCTTCCATCCGGCTTCGGCTCATAGGTGATTCTTTCTGATTGGTGGTGAATTGAATCTGTAGGTCGTAACGATACAGGTATTCCGGCCAAGTCCCCGGCACTTCACGCCTAACCACAGTGGGATGGAGATCTACCAACCCGCAGAAAAAGAAAGTGCCGGGGACTTGCGGGCAGGGGCTGTAGAGTTACCTGGTCAGGGCGCAATACGCGGGGCAAGCGAAGCCAGCCCCTGGGTCCAGGGTTCGTTGCTGTAGGACTCCTGGAGGCAGCGGGCAAAGAGCCACATCTGCACCCGTTCTCTTTGCAGCCCCATCAGGTCGGCCATCCTCTGGCTGAAAGCCAAAGGGTCGGCTTCCAACCGTTCCGGACAATTGAGAATGTGCTGAACCGCGTCGTAGGCCGGGTCGCCCACGTAAGGCTTGGGGTCAATGACCAGCCAGGGCTCCCGCTGCGCGGCCAGCACATTACCCCCGTGCAGGTCGGTACAGAGAAGGACGTGGTGGCTGGCTGTCTCTGCGTAAGAGCGGAAGATCTCCAAGCCGGCCCGCACAAGCCCGGCGTCCACTTTGTCGGGATAGCGTTCGGCATCTTCTGCAAACCCTGCGCCCCATTCGTCGCACGTGGACTGAAGAGGGCGGAAAGGATGGCCTGCGGGTGGCTCTCTGTGCAGGCGACCGAGGAGGCGGGCGATCACTTCGTCCTGATCCGGTTCGGGCAGGGTCTGCTTCAGCCAATTTCCCGGCACACAGCGTTCGAGAAGAAGAATGTGGGTGTCATCCGTGCTGGACGAAGCGTAGAGCCGCGCCGCGCCGTCGCCATCCCAGAAGCGCAGCCCGTCAATTTCGTGCTCGGCCTCGTAATGACGGATGCCCAGTTTCAATACCAGCTCATCGCCATCCGCGTTGCGGGCCGGGGCCACCCATGAACACATCCCGCCCAGCTCGTAGGGCGCGCCCAGTTCCAGCGACCAGGCCGCGGTCATCTCGGCCACCAGTTCAGGCAGGCGGGCGATCCATCCCCGCCACTCGTCGTTGTCCGGATCGGACGCATACTCGACCAGGGCGCGGGGAATGCGGAAGTGGATTGTCCCGGAGGAATCGCTCTCTTGCGCTTGCTTCATTGTCCCTCCCTGGGCCGTTCAAACCGTGAATCAGCGCAGAATGGCCCGCTGAAAGGTGAGCACCCTGTTCTTGTTGACCATTCACCGGGCCATTTTGCTGTATTTATGGTAATGACCAGTTTGGGGCTGGGTCTAGACAGCCACCACAGGCACGCGTAAGTAGAGGATGACACTATATACCAGCATACTCGTGGAGAAAATCCCAAAGGCTATGCGCACTGGGCTTTCCGTCTTCAAAAGGGAGGCCCAAGCCGCCAGGGCCAGGCCGAGCGCGCTGATCAGCAGGACAAGCCGCAAAGCATCGCCGCGTCTGTTGAACTCCTCGGCCAGTTCAAAGAGTCGATCCGCCTCGTCGAATTGGGCTTGGGGTTCGAGGTACATAGCCGTGTAGTAGGCTTTGTTAAAAGGTTCTTCCTGATTGGTAGCCATCGACGCATTCAATTCTTCGGAAAAACTGCTTCGGTAATGCTCTGTTTTTTCAGCGGTCTCTGCCGTATACCAACCATTGTAGAGAGTGTAGTCGTAGACGATTAACTGGTTGGCGGAGAGGTATTCGGCACTGGCGTCTGTCAACGCCTGCTGCCCCTGGACATTGTATCTGATCTGGTCTGAATCAGCCATAGAGCTTTGGTAGCCGGAAAGGGCCGCCAAAATACTCAAAATCGCCACCAGACTTCCCAGTACCAACTCCGAGGAAAAGAACTTCAATCGGCCCATCGTATTTTTTCTCCTTGTTTGCATGATGGGTTCTATTGAAAATAGAGAATGAATGGGGTAGATTTATTCAGTAGCCTTACTCGTCGTCGTTCTCTTCTTCTATGCTGTCAACAAACTCGTATAGCCGAAATGCAAACGCTTTGTTCAAGCTTGTGATGAGGCTCAGCTTTTTCTTGATTGTGTAAAACTCGAAGAGCCGTTTGCGGGTTTCGTACAAGGCCAGAATTGGGTTGCCGTGTTTCAACACTGCTTCAAAAAACCATAGCATAGTTAGGGTGGAAGAGTCACCTGCATCATTGCTGATGATAGGGGCCAGATAGAATTGAATATCGCTTTCGTCCTGAAAGGTCTGAATATAATCAATGTTTGCGCCCTGCTGACAGGCGTCAAAGTAGACGATCCAAGCTTCCAGTTTTCCAATCAATTTGGGACCGATTGTCTCGTCGTTGATGTAGACGCCACCACTGTTCTCTTCGTCGATCTCGCCGTGGGCGCTCACGACCAGAGCGTCCACCTGGTCAGCCGCTGCCCTAATCATCGCCAGATCAGCATCTTGCATTTTGGTATAGTCCGCTTCCGGGATCAGCTCTGCCACCTGCCGGCATGCCTCTTCTGGATCGGCGGTCAGGTCAGCGATGAGCAACGCACTGCCCAACTCAATGTGCGGCGCGTCTTCTCCTACGCCTTCTGCCACCTGATAACAGACCCTGCGCTGCAAAAACAGGGGGGCATTCTCAAACGACAACAGGTCGAAGGCACAGCGGATCAAATCTTCGTAGACGACAAAACGCACCAGGCTGCATTTCCTCACCTGCTCTGCGAAAGGGGTGATGAGTCGTTCACTCAAAATTTGGATTGAGCGCTGGAACTCTTTGGCTTTGTTCTCTTGCTTTTCTTCCAGAATGTCGTACATTGTATGGAAATGCACGACAATTTCGTCTGCCTGGCCCGAAAGAGTCAACTCCTTTTCATATCCATCGGCTTCCGCATAGATATAAAAATCGTTATCCTCTGTCCAGAATTCCAACAAAAAGGTACCCATTCACTCCTCCGTCCAGTTTGGATGACTCTGCGTTGACTTTGCGCGGGCGAATGCTGCATTGGGCAATGGTGCATTGTGCCCTGTCAACCCGCTTGTGCTGGCCTGTTCTTCGTCTTCGCGCTCTTTTCCGGGATATGCGTCACCCGAAAACGCACGATCTCCCGGATCAGCTCCATCGGCATCGGCTGATCCAGAGGAAACTGGGCAGAGCCTTTCCCGCTGGCGTAGGCAGATAGCTGATCTGCAAAGGCATCCAGACCGGAGGGTGTCGGGTAGAAGCCGATGTGATTTTTGTAGGCTCCGAAATGGACCAGGTTTTTGCCCCGCAGTTTGAAGGTGGGGATGCCGTAGGCAATGGCTTCGGTTGCCGCGGGGATTTCTTCGGCAATCACGCGTCGGATTTCCTGCAGAATGAGCTGCACCTTTTCCGGATAGTCGGCGATATAGCCATCAATGGTTGTGTGCTTCATTTGCATCTGTGACATACGTTCCTTTCCTATACGCTCTCTTGGCGTGCGTAATGCAGGCAGACCACCCCAGACGAAAAAACGTGGCTGGCGATGAACCGGAGCGCCACCCGTTCCCGCAGGTCTGCAAATACCGGAATGCCCTGCCCCAGCAAAATCGGGTTGACAAAGAGCCAGTATTCGTCGATGAGATCTTCCATCATCAGCGAATGGGCCGCGCCCGGGCTGCCAAAGATGAGAATCTCCCCGCCGGGGCCGCGTTTGATTTGGCCGACTTGCTCCGCTAGATTCTCTCTGACAACTGTTACATTCGTCAAATTTTCCCCAGAGAGGGTGCGCGACAGAACTACTTTAGCCACTTGCCTGTACCAGCGGAATGGTTGATGTCGTGGCGGGTGGCTCCCGGCTGCTCGGCGGCTGTAGGCCAATACCCTTGTGGGTCTCATTTTGCGCCATTTGTACTCTCCTGTGGGTATTTTGCGGTGTTGGAATTGTAGCACAAATGTTCTTGAATTCTGTACTGGTCAGGAAGATGCCAGAATTTTAACGCAGAGACGCAGAGGCAGAGAGACGCAGAGAATTGCTTTGCAGCTTCGATTTTTTGCAGCTTTGCGTTGAAATATCCGTTCCACCATCACCTTGACTAATACAAAATGTTCTTGAATTCCAACAAATTGGTGAGCTTTTTACCGCAAAGCGTCCGGTTGATGTACAGCGCCCAGGGCTGCGGCCAGGCCATAAAAGCGTTCTGCTTCCGCCTGCTCGCCCAATAATTCGTAGGAACGGCCCCTATTCAGATAGAGCGAGGGGTAGAAGGGTTGCACGCGTTCGTCGTTGATCGCTTCGGCTCGATCCAGCGCTTCCCGGTTCCAGCGGAAAATTTCTCTGGGATCGGTGAAACTCCGCGCCACATAATGCGCGGCAATGCAGGCTTCGTAATCGTCGGTCGCTGCATCCCACGCCTGGGCATAGAGCGCGTAGGCAGCGGCACGCCGATGCTCAAATTCGGCCCGGCTTCCGGCTATACACAACGCAATGACGGGGTTAGTGGTGTCCATTTGTGGATATTTGGGACTGGGGATTGGGGATTAGGGATCGGAGGCTGGGGACACGAGACGTCCCGATTCCCAGTCTCCAGTCTCCGATCCCCACTATCCCACATCGGTTTGTGGGATATTTGTGGGATATGTGTGGGATAAACTTATTGGACTTTTGACAATTAGGCTAACATAAGCCAGACCTATAATTGACAAATTAGAGGAACTGAGCCAGAAGTAGTGTATGGACATCACTCTACACACTACCAAGCTGACGCAGTTCCGGGACACAGTGTATCAGAACTTTACCAATC
>CAMDQF010000153.1 GCA_945905745.1 Litorilinea aerophila | reverse complement strand
CCTTACCAGAAAGTGGTCGTCAAGGGCAAAAAAGCCGCCAAAACAGCCTGATTTTGGCTCAATGGCTCAGTTGTAAAGATGCTTTTCTCGACTCACCATTCGTTGAGTCGATTCGTCGTTGTCAAAAGTCCAGTACCTGAGCGGTCCCCAGATTGTTCAGTGTTACCGCTAGGTGGTAGGGATCGGACAGCGTTTCCAACATCGCGACAGCCTGGCGTAGCCAATCGTCCGCTTCACCCAGACGATTCCGTTTTCCATATTCGCTCTCGCGCAGATAGACCAGCCCCAAGTTCTGGTAAGCCCAGGCAATAGTGCGCTGATTCTCGCCGCGCAGTCGAAAATCCAGGGCCAATTTGTGCTGCTGCTCTGCATCCACCCAGCGACGCTGGCCGAGGGCGACCATCCCTAACACATAATGGGATTCGGCCCGCTCTACATCGTCCGGCGCCAGATAGCCCAGAGCTTCGCTGGCGCAAGCCAGGGCATCCTCGTAGCGATATTGAAGTTGATGCACTCTGGCGAGCTGGTTCAGCGCCGCCGCCACATCGCTTGGGTTTCCGCAAAGTCGAAATGCAGTCACCGACTGTTCCAGCCACGTTCTGGCCACGGAATCGCGGTCCAGTTGCCGGTTCAACTGGCCCAGGATACGGCATATGCGGGCTTCTGCTTCCGTGTCCCCTTCAGACATGGCCCAGGCGAGACAGGCTTCCAGGCGCTGGCTCCACTCTTCCCGATAGCCAAACTGCTCCATTTTGGGCGCAACAGCGGTAATGACCTGCCGGGTCAGGGGCCACCCTTCCCGACCCAGAAGGGCGTAGCCGAGGATGTGCAGGGAGAGATCGCAGACCGAGCGGAGATCCTCCACCCGGTCGGAGCCGATGCGGGCCAGCACAACCCCAGCCCCGTTGCGGATATAGTGGCGGAAGAGCGCGCCGGACGCCTGCGCGCTCTGCGCGGGTGAATTGTCTAGTGAAGGGGTTCGCTCAGCCATTTCAGCGCCTGTTGATGGAGGAAGGATCGGGTCAGGCTGTGGATGGAATAGCGGTAGACCGGTTTGTCCCGCTGGCAACTCACCAGATTGAGGATCATCAGCTTGGCGATGGCGTTCATTACATCTTCGTCTTTCAGACCCGTGACGGCCACGATATAGTCCTGGTCTTCGCCCCCGGGCGGCACAAGCTGCATGGCCATCAGCGCTTTTCGGCCCAAATCGTCCAGATTTTCCCATATCTTCCAATAGACATAGGCGTAGAGTTGTTCTGTGCGATAGCCCCGGGCTTCCCAGAAATCGCTCAGGACAGTGGCCAGGGGCCGGAAATGGCACTGGCCGACAATCAGGAGCAGGGCCAGGGGATTGCCGCCGACCACTTCAAAGATCGGTGCCAGCTCTGCTGCCGACAGTTGGGAAATCTCCGTCAGGTTTTCCTTTTCGGCCTCGCGACGCACCAGACGGATGGCGTCCTCCAGACTCAACGGCGGCAGGGGGTAGTGATAGACGTCGGTTTCGTCGTAGAAGGACTTGCGGGATGTCAGAAGAAATTTGCTGGGTTTTGCCAGTCTGCGTAGGATCGGGAGCAGCTGCTCCACATCCGCGACTGTCTCCAGATTGTCAATTGCGACGATGTGGGGAGTCACCTTCAGTCGGTATTCCAGGGCGTGCAAGGCATCGCCCGGCGAAGCGGGCTTCGCCGGTGTATCACCCCATAACTGGTCCACCAGATTGAGGAGTATGTCGTCGGTTGAGATTTCCTGCGCGCTTTGCGGCAGGAATCCAACTCCCAGACCCCCGCCTTGTCGGGCCGTTACCCAGGCGAAGGCATAAGCAGATGTGCCGCGAATCAACCGGCGCATCAGCGCATCAGCCAGGGCTGTTTTGCCTGCCCCGCCAATCCCCTCGATCACCAGAATCTGCGGGGAACCATCGGATGTCAGCGCTTCTTCCAATTGGGAGAGGTGTGCGTCAACGCCGATCAGATCAAAATAGGTGGGTGATTCCAACCGCGACTCAAAATCAGCAATCAATTTTGTGCGCGCCGCGGACTCCATTTCCATCACAATCTCTGCCAACGCTTGCAGAGCCTCGCGCTGAAGGCGATAGATAGAGCTTTCGGCCAGACTGAGTTTGTTGGCGACCACGCGCACGGGTTTTTTGTCGCGAAAGCGCAGGCGCAAAATTTCGGCAGATTGGGCGGAGTATTCTTCCAAGCGGAGAAGGGCGTCTTCTATAAGCTGGCTGACGGCCGCGTTCAGACTTCGGCTGCTCATTCTTTGGCGCACAACCGCAAGGGCAGCCAGCGAGTTTGCATCATCCGTACCCAGAGTCCAGACGTCCAGGGCCTGTTTGATCAGAGTATCCCATTGAGTCGGTGAAGCAGAGGCTTGTTTTGGCATTTGGGGTCTTGTCACAGATTCTCCATCAACCGGCGAACGGGTGAAGTGGCTGAAGCGGGCGACGTCATTGTCTGGGGAAGCGCAGGAGCAACAACCGGGCATTCGCTGTGGGTGGAGCAGATGGATTGGGTTCAACATCGCACAGCGAGGATAGCATATCACAGAGTATGGGAAGGTGGGAAACGTAAGTGGGTGGCTGTTGACTCCCCGGAATAGGAGAGCGGAGGCACTGAATTCGCTTCGACCACTGGGCAAAAGAGTGGTACAATTGCCCTACAGGGTAGGAAAACGACTGGCAAAGGAGATTCTCAAATGGGCAGGCAATGCACACTGGACGACACCAATCTGAGCGTTATCGAACGCCAGGCCCTGGCCGATCTGCGCGCCCGTCTCTTCGCCGAACTGGACTTCGTGCAAGAGATTGTCCTCTTCGGCTCCGCAGCCCGGGGCACAGCCGACGTGGAGTCGGACATCGATCTGCTGGTGTTGACGAAGTACGCGCTGCCCTATCAACAGCGGCATCTCATTACCGGCGTACTCACCGACATTAACGATCTTTACGAAACGAATTTCAGCTCCTTTGTGGTTGACCGGGCTGAATGGGAGGAAGGCGTAATAACGGTTCTCCCGATCAAGCGGGAAATCGAGCAGGATGGAGTGCTGGTATGACCGATGAGCAGAAACGGGAGGTAGCCGTCAAGCGCTTCTGGGAATTGGCCGAAGACAGTTTGGAATCTGCCCGTCGCGAATTTGAACACGAATCTTTCGTCTTTGCCTTTAACCGCGTCTACTACGCGGCGTTCTATGCTGTCAGTGCGGTTTTGATGCAGGATGGCCGACACTTCACAAAACACGCGGCGGTACGCTCTGCGCTGCATAAAGACCTGATTCGTCCCGGATTGCTCCTGCCAGTTCAGGGAGCGTTTTTGACCGGGCCTTTGAAAACCGGCAGCAGGGTGACTACTGGCCTTCCTTTACCTTTTCACCTGACGACATAGGGCAGGAAATTGAGCAGTGCGCTGCCTTCCTCGAAGCCATCCGCCCGCTCATCCATTCCCTGCCCTAACGCCAATCCTTACCCATCCGCGCTCATCCGCCCAATCCGCGTCATCCGCGTTCCATTCCCATTCCCATTCCGAGAGCCTCCCATGCACATCGCCCTCACCGTCAACGGAACCCAGCACGACCTGACCGTCCACCCCGGCGAACTCCTGCGCACGGCCTTGCGCCGCCTGCGCTACTTCAGCGTCAAGCACGGCGACGAGACCGGCGAATCCGGCGCGGACGCGGTGCTGCTCACCCGCACGCCCGACGTACCGACCAGCTACCGGCTGCTCAACAGCGGCGTGCTGCTCGCTGCCCAGGCCGACGGCGCGTCCATCATCACAGCGGAGGGACTGGGGATCGGGAACTGGAGACTGGGGACTGGGGATCGGGCACGCGACCCGTCTTCCCAATCCCCAATCCCCGATCCCCGATCCCTGCTCTCTCCCCTTCAATCCCAATTCGTCTCCTGCGGTGCCATCCAGTGCGGCTACTGCACGCCTGCCCAACTGCTGGCGGCCCAAAAGCTGCTGGACGACAACCCGCACCCCTCCGAAGGGCAGGTGCGCGAAGCCATCGCCGGTGTCCTCTGCCGCTGCACAGGCTACGCCAAACCCGTGCAGGCCGTCCTGCGCGCCGCGGCCCAAATGCGGGGAGAGACTCTCGACCCGCTTGAGATCGACGTGCGCGACGCACCCGGCGGCTTTGAGTGGCCCGCGTCCGACGCCGGCTACCCACCCGATGACCGCTTCGGCGGCGACGACGGCGTGGAAACCCAGACCCGCACCCGCACGCTTCCCGTCACTGTGGCCCAGCCGCAGACGCAGGTGGTCAACAAAGCGGAGCCGAAGGTGGACGGGATAAAACTGGTCAAGGGGTGGGCTGTCTTTGCCGACGACGTGGAGATGCCGGGGATGCTCCACGCCGGGCTGCTCACCAGCCCCCACGCCCACGCCCGCATCCTCAGCATCGACAAAAGCGCGGCGGAGAAGCTGCCCGGTGTCCACGCGGTGCTGACCCATCTGGACGTGCCGCGCGTCATCTACGCCAGCGGCGGCCAGAGCTATCCCCAGCCGCCTCCCTACGATCAGGTAAGCCTGGACAGCAAAGTGCGCCACGTGGGGGATCGGGTGGCCGTCGTCGCCGCCGAGACGCCGGAACTGGTGCAGCAGGCGCTGGAGTTGATTCGGGTGGAATACGAGTTGCTGCCCGCGGTCTTCTCCCCAGAAGAGGCAATGGCCGACGGCGCAACCGTCATCCACGATGAGCCGGACGCCGTGAAAATCCACGACGCGGCGCGCAACATCGCGGTCAAACTGCACGTCGAACACAACGACGTGGACGCCGCCCTGGCCCACGCCCATTTCATTTACGAGAGCGAATACCGGGTGCATCAGGTGCAGCAGGCCAGCATCGAACCCCACATCGTCATCACCCATTGGGACGAAGACGACCGGCTGGTCATCCGCACCAGCACGCAAGTCCCTTTCCACGTGCGCCGGATGATTGCGCCGCTGATCGGTCTGCCCGTGCGCCGTATCCGGGTGGTCAAACCGCGCATCGGCGGCGGCTTTGGCGGCAAACAGGAGATGCTCATCGAAGACCTCTGCGCCCATCTGACGATTGCCACCGGTCGCCCGGTCAAATTTGAATACACCCGCCAGCAGGAGTTTAGCAGCAGCCGCAGCCGCCACCCGCAGACGTTGCGCTTCCGCTCTGGGGTGGATGCAGACGGCAAGCTGCTGGGGATGGAGCTATACGTCCTGGCCGAGGCCGGGGCTTACGGCACCCACGGGCTGACTGTGCAGATGGTGACGGGCTTCCGCGCCCTCAGCACCTATTGGCTGCCCGCGGCCCGCTTCAACTGCGATGTGGTCTATACGAACAAACCCGTGCCCGGCGCCTTCCGCGGCTACGGCGCACCCCAGGCGCTCTTTGGCCTGGAGCAACATATGGAGGAGTTGGCCCTGGCCCTGGGCTGGGACCCCATCGAATTCAAGCGCAAAAATTGGGTCAAAGTCGGGCAGAATCTGCCGATGGCCGAGGCGATGGGCGAGGGGCGCGAAGGCTTCGCCCAGATTGTGCAGAGCAGCGGACTGGAGGAGTGCGTCACGCTCGGCGCAGAGGCCATCGGCTGGGAGCGGCGCAATGACCCGGCTTGGCAGTCGCCACCGGATCGCCCCCACATCCGCCGCGGCATGGGCATGGCGGTCTGTATGCACGGCACGGGCATCGCCGGGCTGGATATGGGCGCGGCCAGCATCAAACTCAACGACGACGGCAGCTTTAATCTATTGATGGGGGCCACGGATTTGGGCACCGGCTCCGATACCGTCCTGGCCCAGATTGCGGCGGAGACGCTGGGGGTGGCGCTGGAACAGATCGTCGTCTACAGCAGCGACACCGACTTTACCCCCTTTGACACCGGCGCGTATGCCAGCAGCACGACGTATATTTCCGGCGGCGCGGTGATGAAAGCCGCCGAGGATGTGGCGGCGCAGATCTGTCGGCACGCCGCCCGCCACTTCTTCGACGGTATCGACGCCGAGCGGCTGCGGCTGGAAGGGGGCGCAGTGGTCGGCCCACAGGGACGCACTGTCCCCCTAGAAACGGTCGCCCTGCACGCCACCCACCAAGCCGAGCAGCACCAGATTATGGCGACCGCCAGCCACATGAGCTACGTCAGCCCGCCCCCCTTCGCCGCCCAGTACGCCGCGGTGGAGGTGGATATGCAGACCGGCCAGGTCACCGCGCAGCAGGTGGTGATGGCCGTGGACTGCGGCGTCGCCATCAACCCGGTCACCGCCAGCGGGCAGGTGGAGGGCGGGATGGTGCAGGCGCTGGGCTACGCGCTGTGCGAGGAGATGCCGTATGATGGGGAGGGGCGGTTGGAGATTGGGCGATTTGGTGATTACAGAATTTTTGCGGCGGATGAGGTGCCCGAATTAGGGGTGATTCTGGTGCAGACATACGAACCGTCGGGGCCATACGGCGCGAAGGCAATTGCGGAGATTCCGATGGACGGGATGGCCCCTGCCATCGCCAGCGCGATTTTCGATGCGACGGGCGTGCGCCTGCGCGCGCTGCCCTTCACGCCGGAGCGGGTGTGGAAAGCATTGGGGTGAGCAATTGGATAATTCGGTCACATATCGCCAAATTGTACGGAAGGTCCTGTCAAAACACGCCGAACTTGCGCCGAGTCACGGACAGATCGAAAATCTGCCGGTCTTTGACGAACTCAACGATAACTAATTGCTGGTTGATTTCGGCTGGGAGCGGACTGGGCGGGTCTATTCTGTCGTCGTGCATACCCGGCTCAAAGACGGCAAAATTTGGATTGAGCGGGACGGCACAGAAGAAGGCGTGGCCGAGGAGTTCGTCCGTGCTGGCGCGCCCCGGGAGGATATTGTGCTGGCGTTCTACCGCCCTGAACGGCGGCGGATTACGAAGTTTGCAGTGGCTTGAAAGGGCGATTTTCGACGCGACGGGGGCGCGGTTGCGCTCGCTGCCGTTTACCCCGGAGCGGGTGTGGCGGGGGGTGGGGGAAAACATTCTGTAGAATCGTTCAAGTTGCATTGCTTTTGGCGCTATGGCATATTGGCGATGTAAGCCAAAGCGTAATGAATGGGTCTATCGGTAGATAGGAGGAAATCATGAAAATTTCACAGTCAACTGATTCTCGCTGGAGTGTTGGGATTTGCTCAGTTATACTTGCAGCCTTTTTGTTGGCTGGCTGCGGAGGAAACGGCGATGCACGAGAAGCAGCCAAAATAGAAGCATCAATTGCTGAAAAACAGGCTACAGTCGTTGCGATGCAGAGTGAGATTGCTGGGATGAAGGCTACGGTTACGACGCTGAAGGGCAAAATTTCTATGGCTACAGAGACAGCCGATGCTCCCCGTTCTGAAGTAGTCGAGGGCGCACCCAAAACCGTGAGAACGAAGAACGCTACCGCGATGCCGACCACAATGACGACACGATCTGAGGCAATTCAGCCTACTGCAACAGCGAGACCTGCAGTTACGCCTACACCAGTGTCCTACCGGGTACGTTTCTTTGTGACCGATATGACTGTTGAGGATGAGGGAAATGGTTGGGCGCGTTATAATTTCGATTTATCAGTCCTAAATGATGGGGACCGCACAATAAAGCACAGGGAAATACCAAGCTGGTCCTATATTGTTATGACTGATCAGGGATTTACGTACCAAGGAAACCTATCCGCACATGTGGCACTTGACGATGTACCTCCTCATTTTGCAGTTAGTTACGCACGAAATACACAAAATAATCGGGAGACTTGGCCAGCATTTACAATGGACGTTCGGGTAGCCTCATCATCCACTCCTTTGACAATAACCTTTGAGAGCCCGTTTATTGCCCCAATTAGTCTCCAACTACGACCATTAGTGAAATACCCGACAAATATCACTGATGGTGTTCCGATACTCCCGGTTACGATCACATCTGAAGATGTAGGAGAAATAACGTTTGCGCAATCGGAGTTGGGGCATAGCTACCGAAATGTGTGGACATTATTCATTAATGGACAATATCAGAATCTTAATCGTGGATATGGAACCTCTGCAGAAGTTTTATGTAATCTCTATCAATCCGACGGGGGATTAATGCTTGGATCGGAGGGAACACTCGTAAGCGCTGGACCTGCTACAACTCACGAATTCATGACCTATATTTCGGTTGTAACTAAGCCCGAAGCAACTGTGGAAGATATGGTACACCAATTGACCGACGCACTGATCATATGTGCTGTGGAAATAAGTGACTATGACGGCAGCGTCGATGAGTCAAGTTTCATAGCTAAGCTGCCAATCCCAGCCGTACACGAATAGTTTTCCATGGTGAGTAAGTTCCCGGAAGGAGAGCGTTTGTGACCCGCCACATTATTCGTTTGGTCGGTTTGTTTGCCATATGCAATCTACTAATAACAGCCTGCGGATCGGCAAAAGAGCCAGAATGCTGCTACCGCATTTCGGAAGACAGACCCTTCTTCGGTCTGACCGATATCGACGGTGCATATTTCGACCCAGAAGCGCAACGCGTCATTCTGATTGGTAGGCGCAGCGATTCATTTCCGCCGCTGCAATTGGCTGATCTAGCCGTACTTATTCGCGCAACGCAGATCAAACGGGGTTTGGGATTGAGCATTGAACCCAAACCAATCGCCTTGTTTAACCGCGCTGCTATGGGAGATGCTGACGCGCTGAATGAACTCCGACAATACGACAAAGAAAAGGCTACTGAATCGCTCCGGGAGGATCAATCAGTCCGGTATGTCGGTCCAATTGAGAATACTGGGGTGGGGATGACTTTCTTTGAGGTGGACCGATTTCTCAAATCGCTAATGATGGGACAAGACAACATAACCGGTGAGCCATTGCCAAAGGAGTTCAGTTGGCATCGGGATCAGTTTGAACTGATGGACGAGTTGAATGGATTTCCTCCTCTCTTTGCATTTGTCTGGTTTGCTCCAGACATTGTACAGATCGTTGAACTGAACGACGCTCAGGGATTCTCGTTTGAGTATCCGATAAAGATTCTGGTAGAGTCACGCGATATCGCACAGGAAATCGCTGGTGAAATAGAGGATGAGTTGCGGGCTGCTTTCCCAGAACTCGCCGATAATCCACAGGAACTGGATCGCTTGCTTCAAACCTCCAATACACTCCTCGATGAGTTTACGGATGAGCTAGAGTCAAACTATTGGCGATATGCCGAATACCGCCCAGAACTTAAACAACTGTTCCAATATACCAAATTAATGGCAGTGCTGGCCTGGATTGAATATTACAAGATACCCGAAAATTTCGACTGGATAAACGATGTGGAGTTTGCCACCGTCGAAACGCCGCAAACGACACCAGTGATTGTTATCAATGCCTCGATTCCCGCTCTCAACCCCTCGGAGACTTTTCCGCTTTTTGGCGGTGTAGACATGAAGGTTGGTGTTCAATGGGCGCACTCACCTCGTGGCACTACAGAAACGGGAAACGCTCTTAAGTCTATGGAATCGTGTAATCACATTTTTCCCTGTGTTGGCACGAATGGGTGGGTTGCGGTTCCATTGTCGTATATAACGGCACAGTCGGATGCGGATGTATTGAGCGAGGCACGTCGTGGCATTCAAGAAGTGGACGGATGCTTTGCGAAATTGGGCCGGGCGGCGGAAAGAGCAGCTTTGGAAGTTCTGCGCAAAGAAGGGGCTTCCTCCTCTGACTTGAACGTCGCCATCAAAGACAATATGCCTGTGGTAGACATAAGCACGGATAGTAGGCTGATTCAAGTCGGTGCTACTTTGGACTGGGGAAAGGGAGTCCGTGTTGAAAACCTGGCAGATAAGTACGAGAAGTTTCACGGATTCAAGGCGACAGACAATTTGCGCACCCTACAAAAGGCAGCAAGTGAGCTTCTCATTGCTCAAGATCGCATCGAATTACCGACTGATTTTCTTACATCGGACGACCCGGCTGGTTACTTACAAAACAGAACGGAATTGTGGGTGCCCAACAATATGATAGAGCCGCTGACCGAAGAACTGATTCGGCGTGGATATTTGCAGGACGAATTTCAGCCAAGGATTCAGAGCTTTGGTCTTAACACCTCTGATCTCGCCAGTCTAATGCCGTTTGACTGCTTTAAGAACTCAACCAAAGGACCAAGTACGTTTGTACCAAACATTCCGAACCCCTCTGAATCCTATGGAAGGTGAAAAGCCCTTTGTTCCCGCATTCGTTGGCAGGTGGCTAGGTGGGCAGTGCAATCGCTTCCTCACACCCAGTCGGGTTTCCTCGTTTGCCGCTGGCGTTTCTTGCATCCATCCTGCTGCGCCGCCCGTCCGCTCGTTGACAGCTCTTTCGTTCGACAGTACAATTCAGCCGCTGTACACAACCATCCCGCCACTGTAAACGCCGAAGGAAAGGTTGTTTCAGACAGGCAGAATCGGTATATGAAAGGAACCAGACAGTATGTATACTGTATATCGTTTGAATGCTGACGAACTGAATCACCAATTCCTGGAAGCCCTGCAAACGCTTTTCAAAGACAGGGAAATCGAAATCACAGTCAGTGATGTGGATGAGACAGCCTATTTGCTGCAAGCAGAACCCAACCGAAAGCGGTTGTTGCAGGCTGTCCAGAATATCAACAGCGGGCAAAATCTGGTAGAAGTTCCCCTGGATATGCTACAATGAAGCAGGTCATCTTCGAGGCCAGCGCATTCGAGGATTTTGTAGGCTGGGCTACCCAGGACAAGAAGATATACGCCAAAATCGTGACGCTGATTCGAGACATTCAGCGTAGTCCATTCACAGGCTTGGGAAAACCGGAGCCACTGCGACATCAGCTAACGGGCTACTGGTCGCGACGCATTACGGATGAACACCGGCTGGTTTACAAAGTGACGGAAGACGCCGTTATCGTGGCTGCTTGTAAATACCACTACGAATAGAGTTTTGCCATTTGCAACGCCAGGGACAGCCGGATTTCCCCGCTTTTCCCCGTCGTTTTTGCGACCGTCCTGCTGCGCCGCCGGTCCGTTCGTTGACAAAGAGAAAAGCGAGAAGCACCTTCACTTCGAAGGTGCTTCTCGCTTTTTGGCCCAGCTTCTGTTCTTCGTGCCGCTCCTACGCATACCGGGCGAAAATGTCCCGATAGGCCTGGGAACTCTCCAACAACTCCTCGTGGCTGCCCACCGCGGCCACCCGCCCCTTGCGCAGCACCACAATTTTATCGGCCCAGCGAATCTGGGAGAGCCGATGGGTGATCAGAATCGTCGTGCGGTCTTGGGTGGCGGCTTCGATGGCCCGCTGAATCTGATCCTCCGTGGCGCTGTCGATGGCGCTGGTCGAGTCGTCCAGAATCAACACCGCCGGGTTCGTGAGAAAGGCCCGGGCCAGGGCGATACGCTGACGTTGGCCGCCGGAGAGCATCACCCCCCGTTCGCCCACCACCGTATCGTACCCCTGGGGAAAAGAGCTGACGAAGTCGTGGGCCTGGGCCGACTGGGCCGCGGCCACAATCTCTGCCTGGCTGGCATCGGGACGGCCAAAGGCGATATTCTCCCCAATCGTCCTACTGAAGAGAAAGATGTCCTGCTCGATGATGGAAATCTGTCGGCGCAGATCCGCGATATTCCAGCCCCGCACATCCACCCCATCCACCGTCACCCGGCCATCGGAAATGTCGTAGATGCGGTTGATCAGCTTGGCGACTGTGCTTTTGCCGGAGCCGGTCTGCCCGACCAGGGCCAGGGTCTGCCCCGCTTCGATGGTAAAGCTGACGCCTTCCAGCGCGGGCCGACTGTTGTGGCCTGTGCCGTTGGTATTCACCTTCGACTTGCCGCTTGTACTGAGGCTTGACTCATAGCCAAAGGTGACATTCTCGAAGCGAATCTCCCCCCGCATCTTCTCGCTATAGCCGCCGTCGTTGCGGTCGAGTTCCGTCTCCGAACGCAGCAGTTCCAGAATACGCCGGGCGCTGGAAACACCCGAGGAGACCTGGGAATAGGCAAACAGGGAGACGAAGACCGGAAAGCTGAAAAGGGCGATAATACCCGTGTAGGACACCACATCGCCCAGGGGGATGACCTCGGCCCGAAAGAGGACCAGCGCGTGCCACAGACCCGTAGCCTGGGCGATACCCAGAAGCAGCAGGGGCAGATATTTGGCCTCCACCCGGCCCTGGCCCACAAAAGCCTCCCGCACCTGGCGGGCATTCTTCTCAAAGCGCTTAATCTCCACGTGCTCCTGGGCCGCGGCTTTGACAGTCTCGATGCCTTCGATAGCTGCGGTCAGCCCCGCGTTCATCTGCCCGAAACTGGCCCGCACCCGCGTCGTGGCCGGGGAGAGATCGCCCAGATATTGGGCCAGGGCAATGGTGTAGAGGATTGTAAAAATCAGCGGCGTCCAGATCAGTTGGGGATGGATGCTAGGGGCCACCAGAATGGGCACAATCAGAAAGTTGGCCGAGCCGACCACCAGATTAAGGCCGGGCGCTACCAGCAGGGCCAGCTCCCGCACGTCGTTGGTGGCTCGGGCCATCATCTCGCCCGTGGGGTAGCCGTCGTGAAAGCGCATGGACTTGCCCAGCAGCGAGGCATAGAGTTCCTGGCGGCTGTCCCGTTCCAACCGCTGGCCCTGGATTTCACTGCCTGCGTTGCGGACCAATTGGAGCAGGCTGCGCACCAGTTGGGTTGCCACCAACAATACGGAGACCCACAAAATCGTCCGCAAGTTGACCACATCACCCCGGGCCGCGTTGAATGCCTGGCCCGAATAGATGGGAATGGCCGAAGCCAGGGCCGCGTTGCCAAACGCGCCCAAAACCGAGATGATCACCAACCAGAGGTTGCGCTGAAGGTGGGAGAGCAGCCAGCGCACAGGGCCTTTCTGGTTGGAACGGATAGGGTTGGCAACGACGAATTCACTTTTAAGCACGGGATTATTCCTGCAAAATGCGCAAATGGGACGGCGTGGGAAGATTAACCGGTACAGTTGATTATCCCAGAAAGGGGCGCAAAGGGCAATACACCGAGGGTGTGGGTGACAACAAAGCAACAGATGACACGAATCAAAATCGACTCCACATCCCCCAACAGCACCCCAAACGCCATCGACAGACTCCCCTCTCCCAGCCCGACCAGCAGCCCTACAAACTATCGCCACGGCTGGGAGAGGGGCCGGGGGTGAGGGCAGCGAGTGGTGAATTCGCCATCGGCTCTACCACACCGAAACCTGCCCAAACGCCATCGACAGACTCCCCTCACCCGGCTCGACCACCCTACCCCACCAGACAACGCCGTGGCCGGGAGAGGGGCCGGGGGTGAGGGCCACGAACGCCTACCGCAGCGGAATTTCCAACGCCGGAGCCAACTGAATCAGGGCCGGCTCGGAACTCCCATCCGAACCGCTGGCGCGGGTATAGAGGAGTATCTGCATTTTGGCCGCCGCGCCCGGCACATCTGCCGGAAAAAGATGGATGTCCCGCACCACCTCGCCCACTTTCCACAGCGAAGTGGGGTAGAAATCGCCGCCGGGCGGGCGGTCGTCCTGGCCCAGCCACACTCCTGCGCCATCGAAAAGCTGCACGGATGTCGTGTAATCGGCTCCCATCTTCTCCTCTACCTGCCAGAAGAGGGAGAGTTGCGAAGGACCCCCGCTCTCTCTGACAGAATAGCCCAGGAGCGTCAACGGTCCATAGGCCATTGCAAGCGGATGATCGGCCATTCCCCCATCGACAGCGCCCACCACCCGAACCAGCGGCGGAGTGGCCTCTTCCAAAGCGAACTTTGCTTCCAGCGCCGCCATCTCTTTGATCAGATAGACCGGGCGTGCTCCCGCGGTCAGGGCAGTCGCCGTCACTCCGCCCACATCCCCAAAGCGCTCTTCCGGCGTGAGCAAAGGAAAAAGACCGGTCAACCCTGTGGCCTTGCCTTCCACCGCCTGTAAATAGTAGAGCGGCACAATTTCGTTGCGGTCGTTGCTGACCAGAATGGCGTCGGCGGGCGGCTGGGCGGCCAGAATCTGCTCCCACATCAGCCGGGCTGTGTTGTCACCCGACCGGTTGACAGACGGGAAGTGGGTCAGAAAGAGGGAGGCGGGGAGGAGCAGAAGGATAGCGAACCAAAAACCGTATTGCGTTTTGCGTATTGCGTATTGCGCCTGCTCTCCGCGGTCTGCCGTCCGCCGTCTTTCTGTCAAGCCAATCAACCAATCCACCGCGCAACCACCCCACAGCGCGGCGAAGAGGTAGAGCGGAATGTAGAAAACGTAAATGTCGCCGATGCCGTAGAAGAGATTGAAGATTTGCAGCAGGAGCGCGGCTGGAAAGGTCAAAAGCAGGAGCGACCAGCGCCTCTCCCGAAAGAGGACGACCAGCCCCAGCAGAGCCAGGGCAAGCCCCGGCCAGGTGAAGTGGACAAGCCAAAAATTCCCCATTTCCGGCAGCCGGGCCAATGCCTGGGCCGGGCTGAGAAAACTCACCGCAAAGACAGCGCCAGTAATGAAATCCACAAAGCCCTGGAAAGTGGGTGTATAGAGGGCCAGCGTCTCTGCACCCAGGCGGGGATAGAGCCAGGGCGAGGCGTCCGTACCACTGCGCAGGGGAATATAGAGATAGAGCAACTGGGGCAGGGCCACTCCGCCAATGAGGGAGGCCCACAGCCGTCCCCTTCGCCACCAGTTTTGTTCCCGCCAAAAGAGCCAGAGCAGGAAGCCCGGCAAGAGAAAGAGAGTGGTGCGGTGGTGGGTGAGGGCCAGGCCGAGGAGGGATGATAGAGTGACAAGGTGAGGGGGTGACAGGGTGAAGGGGTGATCGGGTGAGTGGCTGAGTCGGGCTGTGAGAAATAAAAAAAGGGCGATGAAAAGGGCGTGGAGGGCATAGACTTCGGCGATGAGGGCCTGGCTCCACAGGGTGGGGTTGACGCCGATGAGCAGAGCGGCGAAGAAGGCCGACACCAGGGCGGCTGGGGTGCGCTTGGGCAGCCAGCCCAGCACGGCCAGATAGCAGATTGCCACGGCCCCTGCGGTCAACAATGCGCTGAATGCGTTGAGGCTGGTCGCCGGGTCCACACCGAAAAGCCCGGCCAGGTGTTGCCAGCCTCCTCCCAGCAGCAGATAGAGCGGGTAGCCGGTGGGGTGGGCCAACCCAAAACGCCAGGCGGCAAACTGGAATTCTCCCGGATCGCCGAAAAGCAGACCCGGCGCCAGGGTGCGGCTGTAAAGGCCCAGAAAGAGGGCAAAGGTTAGAATCGCCAGCCGTCGGTCCAGGCGCGAGCTTCTCATCTTTCCCCATCCCAGGAGAGCGCGGCGGCTAAATCCTCGTAGTGGGGGAAGCCGAGCCGGGGCGTGATCTCCCGTTGCCAGATGGCGTCCAGCCCGGCGATGATTTCGGCGGATAGTTCTTGGCGGTGTTCGCCCACTTCGCCCTTGCGCACTTTGGCCGAATCGCTGCCGGTTGGCAGACCGGCCACCTTCTCGCTGCGCTCGCGCATGAGTTTGTCGTCGAATTTGTCCTTGTGGGCCAGCATAAAAGCGAAGGACGACTGGTGGGTGACAATATGCAGCAGTTCGTTGTCCAGTTGAATGCCGATAAAGTCAGCCACACGGCGGATCGTCCCCGGCAGGTCGCGCTTCATCTCCTCATAGGAGAGCAGCAGCACATCCGCCCGCTCGCGCTGCTCCCACCAGGAGAGCAGATGAACCCAATAGCCCTGGCCCTCCTCCGGGTTCATAAACGATGCCCGCGCCCACTCGTCCATGGCAATCGTCCCTGGCTCGAACCACCAGCCTTCCATAAAGCGGTAGCCGGAGACCAGCACATCCTTCGGGTTGCGGATCGAGACGAGATAGCGCGCGCCTTTGGGGATGTCGTGCCAGTTGAGGTGGCTCTTGAAGGCACGTGGCTCGGCCTTCTGCGCCGCGTTGAGGTCCAGCCCCAGATCGTAGGCGGTCTCCAGCCAGGGCACGACGCGCGAGATGTCGTCGAAGTCCAGATCGCCCCGGGTGCGCAGGCCGTGGACGATCTGTTGCAGCCAGGTGGTTCCTGACTTGCCATAGGGTGTGATGATGACATCGGTGGGCCGGGGCTGGAACGATTGCCAGGCGGCTTTGCCTTCGTCCGTGCCCATGCGGGGCAGCGCTCGGAACTCTTCCAGGGATGTAGCGCGCTTTCGGGTTTGTGTCATCGTCAACGAATTCTCCATTCAGTGGTTGGCAGGTGATCGAAACTGTACACAAGACTCTACTGCAAAAGGCCCAGTTCTCCCTCCGGGGTGCGGAGGCGCAGGGAAACTCAGGAGAGAAATCCA
>CAMDQF010000152.1 GCA_945905745.1 Litorilinea aerophila | reverse complement strand
CTCCCCCCCCTCGGTCCCCCACTGAGAACGTCCATCCACAGGCCAGCCACAAAACCAATGATCAGTGCCCCAGACCCGCCGAAGAGCAACGCCCAGACCACCACCAGCACCACCATCACATCTGGACGCACGCGCGCGATCGCAATTCGGGGTAGCACCACCGACTGGAAAATGGCGAGAACGCCAAGCAGGGGAACCATCAAAAAGTAGAGCGACGTACGATTCATGGGGTTGTTGCATCCGGCACAACATCCAGATCAGGCACAAATTCCAGGGGGTCGAAATTAGTGACGATCAGCACAAACTCCAGACGTCCAAAGTCTACAATGGGTCGAACCACGGCTTCCTGAAAGACTTCAAAATCCCGTTGGCGCACTTCGATCACCTGACCAATGGGAATGCCTTTGGGAAAGTTACCACCCATCCCGGAGGAAAGAACCACCTCACCCACGCCAATCAGCGTGCCCTGAGGAATATAGCCCATCACTGGATCGTCGCCCACGACGCCGTTGACCACACCGGTCAGACGGCTGCTCTGAAGAATGGCGTTGACTGTACTGAGAGGATCAGTGATGAGAAGAATTTTGGACGATGTATTGGTGACTTGGCTGACGCGGCCCACCAACCCTTCGTTGTTCAGCACAGGCATACCGACTTCGATGCCGTGGCGACTGCCCAGGTCCACCATCACAAAATTGAGGAAGTTATTGCTGTCTCGCCCAATCACACGGGCAATAATCTGGCCACCCCGCAACTCAATGCCAGGCCGAGTCTCACCAAAAGAGAGGAGTTCCCGCAGCCGCTGGTTCTCCCGTTCGATCTCCTGCAGCCGCAGATTCTCGGCCAACAGGCTGCGGTTGATGCTCTCCAACTCGGCTGTGCGCTCCTGAAGCACCCGAAAGCTGCCCAGCGTGTCCACAGTTTGGACAATTCGGTCGGTGATGCTGGAAAGGCCCAATTGCCCTGGAGCCATCACCAGCGCGACAGCCCCCTCAAGTGTCCCCAAACGGCCCGTCTGCTGTAAAGCCATCAGCAGCACAGCCGATAGGACGAATATAACCAATCCGATACCCAAATTGGCAGGAGCGCCGAACCTTCGCTGGTTGTCACGCATAGTTCAGTTATCAGTTATCAGTGAACAGTGAACAGTGAAATCGGGCTACTGATTACTGTTCACTGTTCACTCCCGTTAGCGAATCGTACTCTTGCGCTGCATGGACGAGAGAGTCTCCCGGTAATATTCGGGCTTTTCCAGAATCATCCCTGTGCCCAGGACAACAGAAGTCAGCGGATTGTCGGCCACGTAGACGTGCATGCGGGTCTCGTCCTGCAAGCGCTGGGCCAGCCCCTGCAAAAGCGCGCCGCCCCCGGCCAGCACAATGCCATGCTCCATCAGGTCCGCCACCAATTCCGGCGGCGTCTCGTCCAGGGTATCCTTCACCGCGTCCACAATCACATCCACCGAGGTGGACAGAGCCTCGCGAATCTCCACCGAACTGACTTCAATGGCTTCGGGCAGGCCGGTGATCAGATTGCGCCCCCGCAAAATCATCGTGCGTTCCTGCTCGAGGGGATAGGCCGAACCGACTTCGATTTTGGCTTTTTCGGCCTGGCGCTCGCCGATGAGCAGATTGTATTTCTGCCGGGAGTAGTTGATGATGTCCTCGTTCATCTCATCACCGGCTACACGAATCGAGCGGGAGACGACGATGCCGCCCAGAGAGATGACCGCGACTTCGGTTGTGCCGCCGCCGATGTCCACAATCATCGAACCGATGGATTCGGTCACAGGCAACCCCGCGCCGATGGCGGCGGCCATCGGCTCTTCCACCAGACCGGCTTCCCGTGCACCCGCACTGATGGCCGCATCCCGCACGGCTCGCTTTTCCACCTCTGTCACACCGGACGGGATGCCGATGACTACACGAGGACGAGCCGTGCCAAAGGCCCGGTTGCCATGCACTTTGCCGATGAAGTGGTGGATCATCTGTTCGGTTACTTCAAAATCGGAGATCACACCATCCTGCAAAGGGCGGATCGCCACAATGTGGGCGGGTGTGCGCCCCACCATCTCTTTAGCTTCCCGGCCAATTGCTTTGATCTTAATCCGCCTAGTCGAAGATTTGTCAATCGCGACCACAGAGGGTTCGTCAATGACGATCCCCCGACCTTTGACATGCACAAGCGTGTTGGCAGTCCCCAGGTCAATCCCAATATCGAGTGAAAAAAGGCCCAAAAGCCAATCTAACGGGTTTGCCACCCCCGTATCTCCTCTCCGTGGAGCCGATAAGATTACACGGCATCTGCTCGCTTAGTCAGCAACAAAATGAGTTTCTGCTTTTGCAGCCCGCAAGGATCTATCAGCGGGAAACCCATTTTTCTCTTTTCGTTCAGCCGAAGACTATGCGAACAACGCTCCACTGAATCAAATTACGAATAACCAATAGCAAGTAGGCTACAGTATACCACAGCCCAGAAGGACGCCACAAAGCTACTTAACCCGCTCTGTGGTATACTTCTGGGTGGCAGAAGTCTCCCACCAGGAGACCCAAATCCACGGGTATGCTTGCCAACGACGCGTCTTGTCGTCCTGTTCCACTGCTATCAAACCAGCCACAATGACTACACCTGAACTGACCGCCCGACTCTATCGCTCCCTCTGGCAAGCCCAGGAGCATCACCATCTCTTTCCCATACAATCGGACGGAATAGCTCACCCGGTGATCGTTGGCGTCAGCGGCGGCGCGGACAGCGTATGCCTGCTCCATCTGCTGGCGGGTCTGGCCCCGCCCTGGCATCTAGCCCTGCACGTAGCCCACCTGGACCACAATGTGCGGCCTGACTCGGCTGAGGACGCCGCATTTGTCCAAAGATTGGCCGAGGGATTGGAACTGCCATTTCATTGCCGGCGGCTCTCACACGAGGAGATCGACGGGGCAGACAACAATCTGGAGGCCGGGCTGCGACGGCTGCGCTACGGTTTCTTCGCGGATGTGGCTGGCTCCTTGACCGGTATATCAAACGGGCAGTCCAACCCACAGCAGCCCACCGTCGCGGTGGCCCACACCGCCGACGATCAGGCCGAGACAATTCTGATGCACGCGCTGCGGGGCAGCGGATTGAACGGGCTGGCCGGGATGCGGCCTGTAACCAATTTAGCGAACTCGAACGGCCCAGCACCCCTGCGCCTGGTTCGCCCCCTTCTCGACGTTCCCCGTACGCATATCCTACAATATCTCGACGATCACGGAATTGTCTGGCGCGAGGACCCCAGCAACCGGGAGATGCGCTTTGCCCGCAACTGGCTGCGCCACCAGATTTTGCCCGAATTGCGCAAACTCTACCCAAATCTGACCCCGGCCCTGGCTCGTCTGGGCGCGCTGATGGCCGAAGAGAGCGACAGGGCAGACCGCATCAATGCCGAGGCATTTCAGCGCCTGCGCGAGCAGAGCGAAGCCGCGGCCACAACCCATCCAGCCGTGCGAGTGGTATTGCATCGGGTCGGCTTCCGGGGGCTGGATGTGGCAACCCAGCGGGGGGTGTTGCGGCTGGCCGGGCTTTCCATTGGACTATTGGCAGAAGATATGGACTACGAACGGACGGAGACTCTGCGTCTGGCATTGACCGGTGACGACAATCCCAGAGCGCTCCCACTGGCGGGTCAGATTGTCTGGAGCGCGGACGGCAGCCGTTTCAGTCTGCACAAGCGATCCGCCCTGGCATTTCAACCCAGCACACCCTTTTTGGATGACCACTGGCGCGATCAGCACGCAACTGTGGCTCTCGCCGCGGATGGGGAAGTGGCAGTGGCAGGTTGGCGGCTGATCTGTCAGGCCGCCGATCTGGCCGATCTGCCCCCCCTGTGGCAAGCAACCAACGACCCCTGGCAGGTCTGGTGTGACGCGGGCCAGGTGGCTGGGCTGGTCCTGACTACACCCCAACAGGGCCAGCGCTTTGCCCCTTTGGGGCTGGCAGGCCGCCACAAAAACATCGGCGACCTCTTCACCGACAACAAAGTGGCTGTAGAATTGCGCGCGGGCTGGCCTCTGCTGGTGGACGGGAGCAACGGCGAAGTCGTCTGGCTGTGCGGTCTACGCCTGGCCCACCACGCCCGCATCCGCCCGGAGACAGAGAGCGTTTTACACCTGCAATGGAGCAAAGAATGAGCACAAAACCCCTGGTATTGTGGGCGGCGCGTAAGAAATGGACCCTGCGCTTCTCGGCGCGCACACCTGCCGAAGCGAGCGGCGTCTTTACCACACCCGAAGGGCCACTCGACTTTCGCTTCGAACAGACCGCACGACGCATCCACCTGTCTGGCGAGACAATTCTTGTCAACGAATATGGCTGGGAAGTGGACGAAAAGGGGCGCACCGTCTTCCGATCCCAATCCCCCCGCAAACAGAAAGAGCAACCGAATGGCTGAAACTGTCATACTCAAACCGGGCCGGGACAAACCCGTGCGCAATCGCCACCCCTGGATTTTCAGCGGCGGCATCCGCTCCTTGCCCACCGGCGCGGCCAACGGCGATATTGTGGATGTGCGCGCCCATGACGGCCAATGGCTGGCTGCTGGCTATCTGAACCGGGAGAGCCAGATTCAGGTGCGTCTGCTCAGTTGGAAAGCGGGTGAGGTCATAGACGATGCCTTCTGGCGACGCAGACTGGCTGAATCGGTCGCGCGCCGGGCCGATCTGATCGCTGACCCGCTCACCACTGCCTATCGGTTGGTCAACGGCGAAAACGACTATCTTCCCGGTCTGCTAGTGGACCGCTACGACCGCTGGCTGGTGCTGCAAGCAGGAACCCTGGGCATAGACCGGCGCAAACAGAAGATCGCCCAGATGCTGCTGGAATTGACCGGCTGCCTGGGTGTTGTCGAGCGCAGCGATCACAGCCAGCGCCAGGAGGAGGGGTTGGACCCGGTCAACGATCATCTGCTGGGGGAACCCGCCCCGGATCGGGTGACGATTCGAGAAAACGGCTATTCGTTTCTGGTGGATCTCTCCGGCGGGCAGAAGACCGGCTACTACACGGATCAGCGGGCCAACCGGCAGCGGGTGGCAGCCTATTGCCAGGGCAAGGATGTGTTGAACGCCTTTGCCTACACCGACTCCTTTGCCATCTACGCCCTGGACGCGGGGGCCGAAAGCGTCACGAATCTGGACGCCAGTGTGGACGCGCTGGAACTGGGCGAGGAGAATCTGCTACTGAACGGCTTCGACCCAGAGCGCTGGACCGAGAGCTTCGTCGGGGATGTCTTTCAAATCCTGCGCGACTGGCAGCACGAGCCAGATCGGCGCTACGATCTGATCATTCTGGACCCACCCAAATTTGTCCACAACAAACACAATATGGACAACGCGCTGCGGGGCTACAAGGATATCAATTTGCAGGCTATGCGGCTGCTGCGCCCCGGCGGAATTCTGGCCACATTTAGCTGCAGCGGGCTGGTCAGCGCCGATCTCTTCCAGAAGGTTGTCTTTGGCGCGGCGGTGGATGCGGGCCGCCCGGTACAGATTCTCGAATGGCTTCAACAGGGCACGGATCACCCGGTGGCCCTGACCTTCCCCGAAGGAGCCTATCTCAAAGGGTTGATCTGCCGGGTGGATGCGCCGTGAGCGGGCGGGCCGTGAGCGGGTTGCCTCCTGCCATCGAAGCGTTAGCGTCCCGGCTGGCCGAACCCCTGCCCGGCCACGCCGCCCATCGCCAGATGTCGCCGGTTCCCCGCACGGGCAGCGAACCGGGCTACGTGCCGCCTGTCCCACCCCGGCGCGGCGGTGTACTGGTACTATTTTATCCCCACAACGACCTTCTCCACCTGCCGTTGATCCTGCGCCCGACCTATGACGGAACCCACAGCGGCCAGGTGGCTTTTCCCGGCGGTGGCCAGGAAGAGGGAGACCCAGACATCAGCGCCACGGCCCTGCGTGAGGCATACGAGGAGGTGGGCATTCCGCCAGACGACGTGCGAATTCTCGGCCAGCTCTCCAAACTCTACATTGCCCCCAGCAATTTTGAAGTCTATCCGACAGTGGGATGGATCTCCCAGCGCCCAAATTTCCGCCCGGACCCTTACGAAGTGGCCCGTTTGCTGGAAGTGCCGCTGTCCGACTTCCACGACCCGGCCAACCGCTACGAAGAGATGTGGAATCTGCGCGGGCGACAGGTGCAGGTTCCTTTCTTCAAGATTCAGGGGCAGACGGTCTGGGGGGCGACAGCGATGATACTCAGTGAGTTGCTGGCCGTGATTGCGGAAACTCTGTAGGTGCGGTTAGAAACCACACTCACCGATTCCGCATTCCGCATTCCATTTTTTTGCTCCTTCGTAACGGCAATGGTACGATCCACGCCCTATGACAAAGAACGATGTGCCCAACAAAACCTTCGAATCTCGCATGGCGCAACGCAGCGCCGATACCGAAACACAGCCGATCCGACTCGTCTGGCGTGTGGTTTACACACTGGCGCTGCTGATTCTTCTGCTTCTGCTGGGCCTATGGCGCAGTGTGGATATTGCCGACGCTTCCCCACACGGGCAATCAGGCAGCACACCGCTTGTCCTCGCCTTCTATTACACCTGGTTCGACGAAAACACCTGGAACTACGCCACAGTGCCCGATCTGCCCGCCACCCAATACGTCAGCCGGGACCGGGGCGCTATGGGTCGGCAGATCGAGCAGGCCCAGGCCGCGGGCATTGACGCCTTTCTGGTGGCCTGGTATGGACCGAATGGCGATTCCAACCAGACCGAGCCAAACCTGGCCGCACTGTTGGACGAAGCCGCGGCCCGCAACTTCCGCATCGGCATTCTTTTTGAGAGTACATCGCCTTTCATCAATGGCACAGGCGAGGCCACCGCGGCCCTGGCCCACGCCCTGAACGTCCACGCCAACCACCCGGCCTTTCTGCGTGTGGATGGCCGTCCGGTCATCTTCTTCTGGCGGCCTACCATCTGGGGCGTGGACACCTGGCGTTCCATGCGGGATCAGGTGGACCCGGGCCGCCACGCGCTCTGGATTGCCGAAGGGGTGGACATGGCCTATCAGGCAGTCTTCGACGGCCACCACCTCTACAGCAATACGTGGAATCCACCTAGCGATCTGACCTATACAAATCAGAAGTTTGCCAATTGGACAGCCGCAGCCAGCGAGCAATACGGAACCCACAAGCGCTGGGTAGCCACTGTGATGCCTGGCTACGATGATACCCGCACAGGCCGAGGCAATGCCTTTGCCCGGGACCGGGAAGGGGGCGCTTATTACGAGCGTTCCTGGCAGGCGGCGATTGCCAGTGGGCCTGATTGGATCGTCATTACCAGCTTCAACGAATGGCCCGAGGGGAGCTACATCGAGCCGAGTGTGGCCTACGGTTCCCGCTATCTGGAGCTGACTAGCCAGTGGAGTGCTGCCTATAAAAACAGCGGCGGCGCGGTTTCGGCGGCCTCTTTTTCAGCGCCCGCGCCCCCCGTCGCAGTGATTGCCCCTGTTCCCACAGCCACGCCGGTCAACGAAGCAACTGCTTTTGTCACGGCGGACCTGCTCAATCTGCGGGCCGGCCCCAGCACGGACTTTGCGATTTTGGGCCAAATAGGCAGTGGCGTTGCCCTGCCCATCACCGGGCAAGACCCGGCCTGGCCCGAATGGTGGCAGGTCTCCTATGGAGAGACAAGCGGTTGGATCTATGCGCCGCTGGTCAACGCAGCCGGGCCACTGGCAGAGGTGGCGACGGTGACAGCACCGCCGCCGACGCCCTCTGCGGCGGCCATCGAACAGATGCGGACACGGCTACTGGCCCCGCCTGTCCCCACACTTCGCCTGCCCGATTGGTTGCAACGGATGACAAGAAAATAGTTTCCAGGGCGCAGTAAACCGCGCCCCTACACAAGAAAGGCAACGGCAATGGCCGCAAATCGAGAAGCAGATCAGAGCAAGCGACGGTTAGAAGTGGGCGTGGAGCGGGTGCTGATCGACGAGGTAGCTCTCCGGGCTCGGCTTGTCGAGATGGGCACGGCGATTTCTGCCGAGTATGTGGGCAAAGATTTGCTGTTGGTAGCCGTGCTGAAGGGGAGCGTCCTCTTTCTGGCCGATCTCATGCGCCAGATTTCCATTCCCCACGAGATCGATTTTATGGCCACCAGCAGTTATGGCGCGGGGGCGACAAGCAGCGGCGTTGTGCGCATTCTCAAAGATTTGAACAAGCCGATTGAGGGTCGCCACGTGCTGATTGTGGAAGACATTATCGATAGCGGCAACACCCTCGCCTATTTGATGGGTCTGCTGGCGGCCCGCAACCCGACCAGTTTGCAGATCGTCACCCTGCTGGACAAGCCCGACCGCCGGGAAGTGGACATCCACGTGGCCTGGACCGGCTTTTCCATCCCCAATGAATTTGTCATCGGCTACGGGCTGGATTACAACGAGCGCTACCGCAACCTGCCTTACATTGGAGTTTTGAAGCCGGAGATTTATGCCCAATCCGATGCTGGCAGTCCGGTTGGATGACACTCTTCCACATTGACATTTTTGCAGTAAAGTTGTTCTCGATTTGATGGAATGAACAGATGAATATCTGGCGCAAACTGTTGGCGAACATTTTTCTAGCTGGACTGGCTGCGTCTCTGTTGCTGGGCGCGCTGGAGTCTGGCCGCGCTCAGGCACAGACGCCTTCCACTTATACCGTCCAGCCCGGCGACACGCTTTTTGTGATCGCCAACCGCTTCGGCGTGCCGCTGGCAGATCTGGCTGCGGCCAACGGTATTACCGATGTCAATCTGATTGATGTGGGCCAGGTGCTGGTCATCCCCGGCGGGGAGAGCGCTGGGGGAGTCCCCGCCTGGCCGGGAGAAACTTTGGGCGAGTTGGCGATTCGGATGGGTACAAGCGCAGAACAGTTGGCCGCGCTCAATCAGATGGAGACGTCCACCCGGCTCTTCCCCGGCCAGCCCGTGCAGATTCCCCCGGATGCAACCGGCGATACGGCCCTGCGCTTTGGCCCGGTGACTGCTGTGCGGCTGCCCAGCCAGATTGTCCAGGGACGCACGGGACGACTGGCCGTCGAGAGCAGCCGTCCTCTCAGCCTGACCGCCACCTGGAACGGTCTGCCCCTGGGGATTCAGCCTGCACCAGAGGGCGACGGCAGAAAGCAGTTTGCCTTTCTGCCTACACCCGCCCTGCTCGGTCCCGGCCCCTTTCCTGTAGAAATCGGCTATCAGGCTGCTGGCAGAGAGAGTATCAGCCAGACATTTTCCGTTTTTGTGGCTCCGGGAGTCTACGACAGCGAACTCATCGAATTGCCCGATGGCAAGGGCGGCCTGCTCGATCCAGCATTCACCCAGCCAGAGATCGAAAAACTCTACGCATTGTGGGCCGTGGCCGACGAACCGCTGGCCTGGTCGCTCCCCTTCAGCCGTCCCGTCAGTCTGGAATACCCTACCACCAGCCCCTATGGAACCCGGCGCAGCTACAACGGCGGTCCCTATGCCAGCTTCCACGCAGGCCAGGATTACGGCGCTCCGGAAGGGGTGACGGTCACTGTGCCGGGGGATGGGATTGTGGTGCTGGCCGAACCACTGAACGTGCGGGGCAATTCAGTGGTGATCGATCACGGCGCGGGGGTATTCACCAGCTACTGGCATCTGAGCAAAATCTCTGCGACCCCAGGCCAGGTGGTGAAAGTGGGTGATCCACTGGGGCTGGTAGGTACGTCCGGTCTGAGTACGGGCAATCACCTGCACTGGGAGTTGCGGATTTATGGGGTGGCGGTTGATCCGTTGCAGTTTGTGGAGGAGGGGGTAGGGGCGTGGAGTGGACTCTCCGAGTAGGTGACAAGGGAAAATATGATCCACGAAGTCACACGAAATTCCACCCTTCTCCGGCTCACACCTCATCTTTTTTCAACTTGCGCAGGGGCAGCATTGCCACCCCCAGCCCTGCCAGCATGCTGACTTCCCAAATCAGCGTGCCCCCCAGAATGCCGACCCACCCCAGCAGCGCGCCGCCGATCACAACCAGCCCCTGGCCCACTGCCACGCCAAAGCCCATTTTCATATTGGCATCAAACTCGTCTGCCAGATCGAAGAGATAGGGCAATTGGCGCAGACTCTGGGCCATCAACACAACCTGGGCCGTATCGGTGGCGGCGGTGGATGCGCCGCGCAGGGAGACCGAGACATTGGCCTTCTTCAGGGCAATCGAGTCATTGATGCCATCGCCCACAAAACAGACCGAACGCCCCTCGCTTTGCAGCTTCTCCACCATTGCCGCTTTGTTTTCGGGCAGGGTATTGGCGAAGTAGTGGGAAATGCCCAATCGTTCGGTCAATTTGCGCGTCGGTTCTTCCTGATCGCCGGAGATAACCCAAATCTCCTTGCCCCGGGCCAGGAGATTCTGAACGATTTCGGCGGCCTCCGGGCGGATGGTCGGCTCCAGTTCAATCGCGCCCGCCAGTCTGTCGTCAACGCCGACCATCACCAGAGAATGGCCCTGGGCTTGGGCCTTCCTTGTCAGTCTCTGAATTTCGGCAGGAATTTCGATCTTTTCCAGGGCCATATAGCGGTCGCTGCCAACGCGAATCAGCTTGCCATCCACCCGCACCCGCAGCCCGTAGCCGACATCGTAGTGGGCGTGGTCGATGGCAGGCAGAGAGAGCTTCTGGGCGGCGGCCTCGGCCAGAATGGCCCGGGCCACCGGGTGGCTCTGGCGGTATTCGGCCGCAGCGGCCAGGGTGAGCAGTTCGGTCGAGCTATAGCCGTTGCAGATGTGGAGACCCACCACATGGGGCTGTTCCAGAGTCAGCGTGCCGGTCTTGTCGAAGATAACCGTATCCACCCCTTTGAGCAGCTCCAGAGAGCGGCCATCTTTGACCAGAATACCGTTGTGCGCGGCCACATTCAGAAAGTTGAGCATCGCCACCGGCGCAGTAATTTTGATGTTCAGACCGATGGCTGAGCCGAGAATCGTCACCATCGCCTGGTAGCCTGTGAGAAAGAGACCGAGCAACGCCACCAGCAGGCTGGGCGGCACAGAGGCATCTGCCACCCGTTCGCCTTTGGAGATGATTGTGGCCTGATAGGAGGCGGTTCTGTTGAGCAGGGCCCCGATCTGCGCGGCTACAGTTGCTTCCCCCGTTTGCTCCACCCGCACGTGAATTTTCCCGCTCACGACGATTGTAGAGGTCAGCACCCGCTCCCCCGCCGTCCGTTCCACTGGCTGGGCCTCGCCGGTCAACATATGCTGGTCGATGGTGGCGTCACCGCTCTCGATTACGCCATCGATGGGGATCACCTGACCAGCGTGGAGAATCACGATGTCGTCAGTTTGGAGCGCCTCGAAAGATACTTCGACTTCGATGCCGTTCACCAGCAGCCAGACCGTGCGAGGCTGCTGGGAAAAGACGTTTATCAGACTCTTCTGCGAGCGGTCCTGGGTAATCATCACCAGCTTTTCGCTCAGATAGTAGGCGACGAGAGTAATGCCACCGGCCACAAAAAAGCCGCCCGCATAGGTCCCGATGAAATAGAGCGAACCCATCACATCCATCCGCAGACGGCGTTCGATGACAATCGCTTCGTAGCCATTGCGAAAGATGAGCGTTGTGCTGTAGAGCGCGGTTGCCAGGGTGGGGATGAGAAGGGGAGGGTAGAGCACACTGAGGGCGGTCAGGCCCAGCGTGGCTGTGGCTGCTGCCAGATAGCGGTTCAGTTGTCGCTCGTATTTACTGATTTCCAACGTCTCTTCTGTCGAGACGATCTCCTGCAAAGCTGTGCTGCGTTTCCCCCCAAAGAGGGGGTCAACCCGTTCAACCATAAAGCGCTGCAACTGGTCGTCCACGGCAACGGCGCTGCTCTTGACCTGTTCGAGCCAACTGGCTCGCTGTTTGCCTACAGCAAGAAAGCTGCCGCGCACTCTCCCAGCCCAAGCCGACGAGCGCCGCACAGCCACGCTGCCCGCTACCAGAGTTGCGCCGCCAATAAACAGTGCAGTTGTAAGCATGCGGGTATCCTCGCCTTCTCTCAGGTTTCTACCCTGTGATTGAATTTGCCGCTCGCAGCAGCCGCGCCCAAATTTCGTCCACCCACGCCCGGTGTTCTGCCTTCATCAGACAGGAGCGCAGACAGGCCACATTTTCCTGATCCCAGACCACCTGGGGCCAGCGCTCAGCCAGCAAAGCTGAGGGAAAGGTCGCCACGGCCAGATGCAAGTCCTGGGCTGCCGCGGCCGCAAAGATGGCCCGCGAACGACGAGAAATCTGACTGGCGCTCGTTCCCCGCTCGGCCCAGACCACAATGTCCAACTCCGGGTCAAAGGCCAGCATCCAGCGCTCATCCGCGGTGATTTTTGCGGCCAAAATAAGCGCTGCCTCCCGGCAATCGGCCAGCATCCCGGCAAATTCGCCGCCCTGCACCGGGGGCAGCAGTCGTTGGGTGGCCCAGAGAGCCACGGCAGACGCACCGGCCCGGGAACATTCCAGGCTGATCTCGCCCAGATGTAGTTCGTCGGAGCTGAAATAGGTGTAGGGTGAGTCGTGCTTGTAGAGCGCGCCCACCGATGGGTCTTGAAAGAGCACGCAGCCGCAGCCGTAGGGTTGCAGCCCGTGCTTGTGGGGATCGATGACGAGGGAATCCACCCGGTCCAGGCAGGCGTAAGCTGCGGCGGTCTCGGCGGCCAGATTGTCGACGAGGGTGTAGTAGCCCCCATAAGCCGCGTCGGCGTGGATGCGGAAGCCGTAGCGCGCCTGCAATTCCAGCAGACCAGCCAGGGGATCGACCGCGCCCGTAGCCGTTGCGCCAATGGTAGCCACAACTGTGCCGATGTCGCCCTGCTTCAGCATCGCCTCCAATGCGGCCAAGTCCATCTGCGCCCGGCTGTTGCAGGGGACGGAGGCAAAGGGGAGTTGCAACACTTCGCTGATGCGGCGGTGGGTATAGTGGGCCTGTTGGGAAGCCACAATCTTCTGACCGGGGCGCAGTCGGCCCGCCACCCACAGGGCTTCCAGATTTGCCATTGTGCCACCACCGCACAGATGGCCCAGGTGTGTCTGCCAGCCGAACATCACTGCCAGCTCTGCCACGGCCTCTTTTTCCATAGCCGAGCTGGCCCGTCCCCCATCCAATGCGTGGTTGTTGGGGTTGATCCAGAGGGAGAGCGCATAGGCCAGCCGGGCCACCGGGTGGGGCGGTTTAAGCATCTGCCCGGCGTAAAGGGGGTGGGGATAGGGGTAGTTGTCCCGCATCCGTTCTGCGACAGCCAGCAGAACGTTGCGCAGGGCTTCCATATCCGGCGCGCTGTCGAGAGGGGGTAGGTGGGCAAATCCAGCGTCCAGATGGGCCACGGCTTCCGTCAACAGACTGAGACTCTGGCTTTCCAATTGCAGCATTCTTCACCGTTCGCCCATATCAATACTCTGCCTTCGTGCCAGACAGAATCGTCAAGTACTGAAAACCAAAAACGCCGACTCTGTGGATCGAGTCGGCGTTTTGCTTTTGTGTGAAAAGGCGACGATTATTTGTCGTCGTCGTCGTCCTGGCGGCCAATGACCTCGGGTTCCACAACCGCATCGCCTTCAGCATCTTCCTCAGCCTCGGCCTCGGTGCGGCTGGCAATCAGACTAAAAAGCGCTTCTTCCGCATCGTCCAAATAGATGATCCCAGCCAGAGGGGGCAAATCGGCAATCGTAATCCGCTCCATCTTCACGCCATCCAGAACGCTGATGTCAACTTCGATGTTGGCAGGGATATCCGAGGGCAACGCCTCGATCTCCACATCGGAGATGTCCTGAAGCAGCACCATACTCGCCGCAGAACTGGGCAGGCGACCGATGCTGACAATCGGCACACGCACCTGCTGTTTCACCCGCATATTCACCGAATAGAAATCGGCATGAATCGCGTTGCGCCGCACAGGGTGCCGCTGCACTTCGCGGATCAGGACATTGAGCGTACTACCCTTGTCTATATTCACTTCGACAAGCTGGGTAGCGCCGCCGGCCTGAATCAGACGATCCAAACTCGTCGAATCCACCTGGGCTTTGACTGGTGCCTGGTCTTGGCCGTAAATGACCACAGGGATCAATCCATCACGGCGCAATTTTTTCACTTGATTTCCGGTTACATCCCGCAGTTGGGCGTCAATCTTCAGTTCCGACATTCGAGCCACTCCTCTGGTATCAATTCACGAAAATTCGTTGTACGCGATAGATTTACTTCGACCTGCGCCTAAAAAGAAGACGCAACAGTGTAAAGGTCAGAGCAAAAGCTGCACCAAAAGCAGCCGCAGCCGCCGGTGTGACGAAGGTTTTGACATTCCCTTCCACTTTCCCGGCTATCAACAGACCCACACTTGTTTCGTTGGTTTGTACACTTTCGGCAGCCAATGCGCCCACCAGACCGCCGTGGATGTTGACTGTCTTGCCAGCCACAGCTCCGGCCACGGATTCACGCATTTCCAGGGAATTCACCTGGGCAGCGCCCACGGCAGACTCGCTCATATCCATGGCATGGGCGTGCAACGAACGGATCGCCGAGTTGATCATTTTGACCTGACCACCCTGGACTTCTTCCACAGACGAATTTTTGACCTCTACCGTCTCGCCCATCATTTTGGCGCTGAGGTCTCCAGCCAGATCATCCAATGGATTATTCGTTTCACCGCTCTGGGGTTGTGATTGATCTGTCATCAGTTATCTCCATTCGCTCTGCCTAGCCTGTCGGCGCAAAGCGCGACGAGTAGTATACCCGACCAGGCGGGCAGGCGTCAATTTTACCTCTTTGGAAAAGAGATGTGATACCATTTTGGCTATGAACATCTCCCCAGAGAGACGACTTACAGAGACCCATATGGTTCGCCCCAGCCTTTGGTCCTGGCTGCTCGCCCTGATCTGCCTGGCCGCGGCCGGTGGCTGGCTGCTTCTGGCGCGCGAAGTTTCGGAGACGCCCGCCGGCCAGCCCCAGTCGGTCCAGGCCCTGACGAGCGGAATTGTGGCCCGTATGGACAGTCCGGTTTTCGATTACAGCGATGGCTGGCGTATCTTGCCCGAAGGAGCAGACCCATCCGAGCCTGCGGATGCCTGGAATGAGCCTGCAGGCCAAATGACCTTTGCCTACACAGGGAGGGAGTTGGCCCTGCAATTGGCCGTGGGCGACTATTGGGGCTACATTTTTGTCACAGTGGACGGGGCAGCGGCCAACCGGCTGGCAAACATCAGCGGCAACAAGAACAGCCGGGGCAACGCTGCGGGTTACAAGCCACTTTTGGCCCCCGAACGGCAGACCGATACAGGCCCTGCGGCGCTTTGGGTTCCGGTTCACAGCGCGGCGGATGACGGCCCCCACGAAGTTATGGTTGAAGTATGGCGAGGCTGGGGACAGATTCCTCTGCGCGGCGTCGCCGTAGATGCGTTGCCCGCGCCGCGGCTTCCCCTCTGGCCCGCCGCGCTCTTTGGGCTGGGCGCGTTGGGGTCGCTCTTCTTTGCATTCCAGAATAGAACGCGGAGGCGGCGGATCGAGCGGATTAAAGCGGATCAGAATTTTTCGACGCTATCTTCGCCTTTCCTATCCGCATTTATCCGCCCAATCCGCGTTCTCCGCGTTCTATTCCCCCTCCGCTTTTGGCCCGGCGCTCTATTGCTGGTTGGCGCGGGCGTTTGGCTGGACAGTTGGCTGTTGACCGATGCGGGTTTGGCGCTACTGGCCCTGGCTGCTCTGCTGCGCCCAGAAATATGGACAGCGGCCCTCCTCTTTGGCCTGCCCTTCTATCTCTATCCCCTACCGATTCTACCCGGACGCGCCCTGAATCTGATCGAAATCGGCGTCTGGGGCGGATTGGTGATTTTGGGAATGCGGATGGCGGAAGGGCGAATGCGGAATTGGGTTGATCCTGGCGGAGAGGGAGAGGAAGGCAAAAGGCAAAAGGGGAAGGCAAAAGTGTCGGCGCTGTCATCGCATTCGCAATTCGCAATTCGCAATTCGCAATCCGCAATTCGCAATTCCCAATCCGCCCTTTTCCTCATCATCTGTCTAGCCCTCCTCTCTTCCCTGAGCGCACAATATACCGATCTGGCTCTGCGCGAATGGCGGACGGTCTTTCTGGCTGGCGGTGGATTCGCTTTGCTGCTGGGCACGGTACTTACCCAATCGGACGATCCAAAACGTAGCCGAAGGGTGCTGGTCAACGCCTGGCTGGCCGGGGGAACTGTGATGGCGTTGATTGCACTCTGGCAATTCACCAGTGGGCAGATGCTCATTCAGGCCGAAGGGGTGGCCCGGGTGCGGGGCCTCTACGGGTCGCCTAACAATTTGGCACTCTCTCTGGAGCGAACGCTGGCGGTGGGGATTGGGTATTGGGTTATTGGGGATT
>CAMDQF010000151.1 GCA_945905745.1 Litorilinea aerophila | reverse complement strand
TACACCGTGCGGGCCACGGGCGAAAATGGACGGGTGACCGAATTCGCCGTCCACAGCCGTCTGGACACGCCGGTGGAAGTCAACTACTACAAAAACGGCGGGATTCTGCATACCGTTCTGCGCCGCTTGGCGACGGAAAATTGATCGCGTAGGTTGGGTTGTTTCGGCAAGGGATGACGAATCATTGCTCAAACGCCACGCCGAAACAACCCAACAGCAGGCAACAAAATGTCGATGGTTCTGTTGGGTTCTTCCGGCAGCCGTTGGAGGGAAGGCAGTGATATCGTGCCGAAAGAACCCAACCTACGGCAATGGCGCGACGGTCAAGGAGAAAAATCGTATGAACAACGCAGCCGTAAAGATATCTGAACTTGCACAAGCGATCACTCGAATTCCTGAAGCGGAGTTGGATACAGTGATGGCTTGCGTTTATTCCATTCTAGCGGAATCGCACACGCAGAAATCGAAGAACCGAAGTCTCAAAGGTATCTGGGCTGACGCCGGTTTCGAGTCCATCAGCGACTTGGATGCAGAGATTTGGTCAATTCGCCGTGAATTGCAGGATTCGATACGCAGACGGGTTCTATAGTTATACAATACTTGCTTGATACCGTCGCTGTTGTGCGTCATTGTGAGAGAGGAGGCTGAAGATGGAAGAACTACTCGAACTGCGCGAACACATCCAACTGGGCCGTTACACCGATGCGCTTGTGCTGATCGGGGAGATGGAAGAGATGAGTCTGGATGACAAAATCAACCGGATCGAGAGCTTCCTGGAAATTCTGATGCTCCATCTCATCAAACAGCAGGCCGAGGGACGTACCACCCGCTCCTGGGATGTCGCCATCCGTAACGCTACCGACCGCATTGTGTTGAGTAATCGACGACGAAAGACCGGTGGTTTCTATCTGACCCACGAGGAACTCAGCGAGGCAATTGAGGAAAGCTATCCGATTGCCCTGCGCAGCGCTTCGTTGGAGGCATTTGAAGGCATCTATTTGCCGGACGAACTGGCTGATCGGTTCTCCGGTGATGAGCTTCGCCGTCAGGCATTGAGACTCATTTTGGACGGGCAAGGGTTGAAACAAAAACGAATTCCTGGCATAGATGTCGGATTGTTCGTTGTACCGGATGATTTCGACGAACCGTTGCCCGCAGAAATTTGGCGACGCTCAACTTGAACCGACGACGCAAGACCAGCGCCGGTTGAGTAGCCCAGAGTCTGCGGAGGGCGTATCGAAACCAAGCGGGTAGGAAGAACCGGCTCGTCACCCGTTCGCTTGATTTCGATACGCCTCGCAGACGCAGAATCTTTTGGATTCTGTCGGCTACTCAATCAGCGCTCACTGGCCCAGCAGGCGTAGGTTGGGTTGTTTCGGCAAGGGATGACGGATCATTGCTCAAACGCCACGCCGAAACAACCCAACAGCAGGCAACAAAATGTAGCGAGTTCTGTTGGGTTCGTCCGGCAGCAAAATGTCGCGAGGGCACTGTTTTCTTGCCGGAAGAACCCAACCTACGACTATCTCAATTGAAGGAACACTCTCAATGACCATCCAAACACCCGACAAACCCCGCACATACACCCTCTCCAGCTGGGACCTCTCGGAACTGCTGGCGGAACCCAGCGAAGCCCTGATCGAAGAGCGGCTGGGCCAGGTGGAGGAGACCGTCCAGACCTTTGAAGGGCTGCGGGACAAACTCGCCCCCGATATGGATCCAGGGATTCTGTTGGCCGCGGTGCGCCAATACGAGGCGCTGATCGAGCAGGCTCAACTGCTGGGCGGTTACGGCAGCCTCTGGTTCTCCGCCGACACCCAATCTGCCGACGCGCTCACCTTCCGCAATCAGATGCAGCAGGTCTTTACCGAAACCCAGAACCGCACCCTCTTCTTCAGCCTCTGGTGGAAGAGCCTGGACGACGAGCAGGCCGAGCGGCTGCTGCCCAGCGCGGCAGAGCAGCCCGACTACCGCCACTATCTGCAAGAGATGCGCCTTTTCAAGCCCTACACCCTGGACGAAAAGTCCGAGCAGTTGATCAACATCAAAGACGCCAACGGTATGAACGCGCTGATGACCGTCTACTCGATGTTGACCAACCGGCTGGAATTTGACATGACGGTGGACGGCGAGACGAAAAAAGTGACCCGGGGCGAATTGATGGCCCAGGTCTACTCGCCCAACCCGGATGACCGGTCCGCGGCCTATCAGGAACTCTACCGGGTCTACGGCGCCGAAGCCAACCTTCTGGCCCAGATTTACATCAACCGGGTGCGGGATTGGCACAGCGAAAATGTGGAGCTACGCAAATTCGACTCGCCGATCGCCGTGCGCAACCTGGACAACGACATCCCCGCGGCCGCGGTGGACGCGCTGTTGGACACGGCCCGCAAAAATGCCCCCCTCTTCCAGCGCTACTTCCGGCTGAAGGCGGGCTGGCTGGGCATGGAAAAGCTGCGCCGCTACGACATCTACGCGCCCCTGGCCCAGTCGGACAAGACCGTGGACTTCACCAGCGCGGCCCGATCCGTGCTGGACACTTTTGCCAGCTTCGACGCGGGCATCGCGGCCCAGGCCCGGCGGGTCTTCGACGAAAACCACATCGACAGCGAAGTGCGCAAGGGCAAGCGGGGCGGGGCCTTCTGTGCCACCCTTTCACCCAAAATCACGCCCTATGTGCTGATGAACTGGACAGGCAAAGTGCGGGATGTGGCGACGCTGGCCCATGAATTGGGCCACGCCATCCACAGTATGCAGGCCGAACATCACTCGATGCTGACCCAGCACTCTTCCCTGCCCCTGGCCGAGACCGCTTCGGTCTTTGCCGAGATGGTGATGACCGACAGGCTGCTGGCTCAGGAAAAGGACCCGGCCGTGCGGCGGGACATTCTGGCCGGTGCGGTGGACGACATCTATGCCACTGTCATGCGCCAGGCCTACTTCGTCCTTTTTGAGAAGGCGGCCCACGAAGCGATTCTCAAAAACAGATCGCCCAAAGAGTTGAATGCGATTTATATGGCGAATCTGGCCGAGCAGTTTGGCAACAGCGTGGAGGTGGGCGAGGAGTTCCAGCACGAGTGGGTGAGCATCCCCCACATCTACAGCACCCCCTTCTACTGCTACGCCTACAGTTTCGGCCAGCTACTCGTCCTGGCCCTCTACCGCCGCTACCAGCAGGAGGGCGACGCCTTCAAACCCGGCTATCTGAAGATTCTGGCCTATGGCGGCTCGGCCCGGCCCGAAGCCATCCTGCGCGAAGCAGGCATCGACATGACCGACCCGGCCTTCTGGCAGGGTGGCTTCGATGTGATCGCAGAGATGATCGACGAACTGGAAAGCATTCCGCTGAACTGACGAAATAACCAATGAACCAATCAACTGTCGTAGTTGATTGGTTCATTGGTTATTTCCCCCTTGCGCCTTTTCCTCTTTCTGGCTATACTGACATTCTTCCTCTGCGTTTCCTGCCCTTCCCACTTGCCGAGAAGCGTGTATGCCCACATCTACTACAATCCGTCTCCTTTTTTTGGGACGGCAGGCGGCTCTATCCCAGGACTTCGAGTCTGCCTGGCAGACGCTCCATGCAGCCGATCCAACAACCCCAGCGCCCACCTTACGCGTCTTCTGGGTCAATAGTCAGAAGACGGCCCTGGAGGCTCTGAACGCCCACACATTCAGCGCGCTGGTGCTGGAGATAGATAGCCAGGGCCAGCAGCGAACCCGCTTCTGTCAAACCTTGCGCCGCCGCTACCCAACCTTAGCCATTGTGGCTGTCAGCCCGGAACCGTTCAAAACAAAACAATTCGCTTTTGACGAGAGCATCCGCCTGCCCTTGCGCCCCAAGGCAGTGGAAAATCTCATGCGACTGCTCAGACAAAGAGATGCCACTGAAGTGCGTTTTGGTCGGATTCACCTGAACCTGGCAACCCAAACGGTGCAGGGGCCACGGGGCAGCCATCATCTGCCGCCGAAACAGTGCGCCCTGCTCTACCTGCTGCTGACGAATGGAGATGCCGTCGTCAGTCGGGAAACGATCATGGGGGCGGTCTGGGAGACTGACCATCTACAGGATACCCGTACATTGGATGTGCATGTGCGTTGGCTGCGCGAAAAGATCGAACCAGACGCTTCTCGTCCTGTCCATCTGCTCACTGTGCGCGGCCAGGGCTTCCGGCTTGTTGCTGGTTGATGGATTGCCCCACCGTTTGTAAGCGCCCCTTTCTTGTGGAATAATGGAGGAATGAACCAGCAGAAAGCGCTTGATCCCGCCAAGACCCCCGCCGTTAAAATGCCCCAGCCACAAGTTGGGGCCCAGCCCGTGGCTGGGAACTCGCTACCTTCCCGCTCGGCCGAGAACCCGCTGAGTGAACGGGAAATGGATGTGGCCCGACTTCTGGTCACCGGTGCCAACAATGGGGACATTGCTTCTGAGCTGATCATCAGTCCCCACACCGTCAAAGTTCACCTACGCAACATCTACGAAAAGTTGGGGGTCAACAGCCGCACCGAAGCCTCTATGCTGCTTGTCAGCCAGGGATGGATCTACGTACCAGGGCTTGAAACCGGTGTAGCGGCCAGCGAGGAAGAAGCGCCGCCAGAACCGGCACCCTTGGAAGCCTCATCGGGTGCGCCATTCCGGTGGCAACCGATCTATCTGCTTGCCGCACTCGTACTCAGCCTGGGCGTTCTGCTCACACCCTTTTTCACTCGCCCGGCCCAATCGGTTCTCAACCTGCTCAGTGATGACTCCGTGCTGGCGGTGGGCCGTCCTGTCATTGCCGAAATGCCCCGCTGGGAATCCCGTACACCCCTTAGCACAGCCCGCAGCCGTCTGGCGCTGGTTACGTTCAACGATACCTTTCTCTATGCGATTGGCGGAGAATCGGCCCAGGGGCAGCCTCTGGCCGGGGTGGATGTCTATGATCTGCGGATCAATGAGTGGACAAGTGGCATACCCTTGCCGCTGGCTTTGGCCAATATGGCCACCACAGCCGATGCTACCCGGATTCTGCTGGCTGGGGGAACTACCACCGATGGGGAAGCCGGGGAGAGACTGAGTGACCGGCTGCTGGTCTTTACGCCTGACAGCCAGCGCTGGAGTGAGTGGGGGCTTCTCCCCCTGCCTCTGGCCGGCGCGTCCCTGCAATTGGTGGGCAACGATCTCTATCTGTTAGGCGGATGGGACGGCCAGATCGCCCGTGACGAGGTCTGGCGTATCCCGGCGGACAGCGGGGCGGGGGTGGTCCCAACCGATTGGCAGGTGGTCACCCACCTCTCGCGGGGACGGGTTTTTGCGGGGAGCGCGGTAGTGACCAACGAACTCTATGTGGTGGGCGGATATGATGGCCGACAAGAACTGGCCGACGCGGCAGCCTATGACACCCAAAGCGGAGAGTGGCGGGAATTGCCCGATTTGGCGAATTCACGGGGGGGGGTATCCCTGCTGTATGACGGCCTGGCCCTGTTTGCCGTAGGCGGGGGCTGGAGTCATCCGGTAGACACTATCGAACGTTTCGACCCAGCCACAGGGCTGTGGAGCAATTTTCCATCTCCGATCCAGGGCCAATGGCGCCATTTGGGCGGCGCGGCCAGCATGCTCGGTCATCTCTACCTGGTGGGTGGCTGGTCCGGCAGCTATCTGGATGTCCATCTCCGCTACCAAAGCTCCTTCCGCACCTTTTTCCCCAATACAACAAAAGACGGCGGCACACCAGCCACCACCCCATAAGAAGCCGTATAGATTGAGATAGGAAGATAAGTGCGACTTTTCGGTAAAGTCGCACTTATCACCCCATTGGGCGCTATCGCAAGATAACTGTTGCAGAGATGCCCAGGTGATCGGACAGGACATCTGGCGGAATCGTCAATTCGCGCAGGCCGATGTCTGGCGAAGCGAGGATATAGTCAATGCGTCGGGTTGGCTCATCTGCCGGGAAGGTGAAACCCGGATTCAGTTCCGATTCTGCGATCAAATCCCGCAAGCCCACCGCTTTCAAACTGAGCAACGCTGGCTCCATCGGCTGAGAATTCAGGTCCCCGGTGAGAATCAATCGGCGCATAGGGTTGCCTTCGAGAAAATGCAGAATGCTGGCAACCTGCTGCTCTCGGATGTCGGCGTCGGCCAGAAGATGGTGGAGGTGGGTGTTGATGAGCAGCAGAGGTTGGCTGTCGCCCACATCGATCTCGTGATAGGCAAAACCCCGACCCAGGAGCAGACCGGGCGGCGGCAGAGCAAATTCGTCGTGGCGGCTCACCGGATTACGCGAAAACAACGCGTGGCCCCAATCCACCCCGGATGTGGAGGTGAAGGTGGCTTTCATACCCAGTCGCCAGGAGAGCCAGACAACCATATCCACCGAACCATTCACCACCCATCCCCGCCCCACCTCCTGCAAGCTCACGATGTCCGCCTGCTGGCGCTCGATCAGCCGGGCCATTGCCTCCAGATCGAGGGTCCCCCGCATGTCAAAACCATTGTGGACATTGTAGTCAAAGAGGCGCAAGGCGTTGGATTGGGTGCTGAGTATCGTCGGCTGCCTCCAAATGAAAGTTGTCAGGGCCAGCATCAGACCCAATGCAAGTGCCAGACTATGCAAAGAGGGCAGACCCAAATGCTCCAAAGTTGGGCGGATCTCCACAGAGGCAGCCCAACGATCGCTGATCAATAGCGCGCTGGCTCCTATGCAAACCACCGTCAAATAGAGGATGAATTCCCGACTGAGGGGCAACTGGATATCATAGGTTACATAATAGAGAAACATAAGCAGCACGAAGAGAATCTGGGAAGCCCACCAAAACCGGGCGGTGTTGCCTGTCCCCACCTGGCTGCGATAGCGGGCCAGATGGGTCGAGGCTGTAGTAAGCAACAGTCCTGCGCTGATCTGGCTGACCAGAAGAGAAAGCGCGGATGCGACCGGAGAAAGGGTTGGCGGGTTGACGGTTGCCATCAGCAGAACGAAGGCGATAAGTGCCACGGCCCGGCCTGGCGGCAGCAGCCACGCCAGCAGAACAGCCGCAAAGAGTCCAGCCAGCAGCCAGAATACGTTGAGGGGCAGAGGCCAGCCAGTCAAGGCGTTGAGCCGGGCCAGATTGCCCCCCACAATCAAGTAGTAGACAAAGAAGGGGCCAAAGAGGAGCAGGGGCAGAGAGTTGCGTCCAGGGGCTTCCCGAAAGGGCAGAGGCACAGCCATCCGGCGGACGATCACGCGCAGGAGGCTCCACTGGCCGACCACCAGCAGAAGCGTAAGGCCAAAGGCAACCCAGTTGTTCTGCCAGATGGGATCGTAGGTGAGAAAGAGGCTGTGAATTCCACTATCCAGCCCCAGACCGGAGAGGACAAGTAGGGCAAAGTGCCATCCGGCTTCGGGCTTGTGGATGCGATCCCCCACCAGCCAGCCCAGAGCCACAGGCAGAAAAATCAAAAATGCCAGCATACCTACAAAGATAAGCAGGGCATCCAGGAGGGGATCGCCCCACCAGATTTGGGCCAACAGACGGGTGGCCCCCACGACAGCAGCCGTGCGCACCAGCAGAGGGCGACTCCCCATTCGGCGCAGAAAAGGGCCAACCAGAATTGCCAGCGAATAGAGACCCACAGCCAATCCCCCCAGCCAAAGGGACGACCAGCCAAAGCGATCGCCAAAGAGCCAACGGAAGTAGGCGAGATTGGCGCGCAACAATTGTGCCCCCAACACAACTGTGACGACAATCAGCAGAAGAAAAACCCAATTATCAGGCGCGCGTAATTTAGGTGATCGCATAGACATTCATCCGGAGCTTCTCACGAAATTTCTGCTCTATTGACCCGAAAGCCGTTGAATTTTGTCGCTGGTCTCCCGCCAGGAGACTTTACTCAGCCCCATCTTCTGCCGCAATTGCTCGTCTTTCATCCCAGTCTTGTAGTCCCGCACCGCGCTTGTCCAGCGCAGTGTCTCGAAACCCACTTGGGTACGCCGGATTTTGGCCCGCTTGCCCGCTTCGTCCAACACATATTCCAGGTTACGGGGCGTGCAGTCAAAAAGAAAGCGATCCGGCTTGTACTGCGCGAGATAGCGATCCAACGGTTGCAGAATGCTGGGGTGCAAGGGTAGCCGGCGGGTCTTGTGGCTATAGCGGGGATCGTCGTAGCGAATCAGAATTTCGGGCGACTGGGGGTAGCTGCGGTCGATCTCCTCGACCAGCAGTTTGGCACATTCGCTCTTTTTCATCCCGGTCTGGAGCAGTAGGCTGACCAGCAGATAGGGCCGAGCGTCGGCCTTTTCCCGATCCCGATCCCAGTCCTGACAGGCCAGGACCAGTTTGTCCACTTCGTCTTTGGTCAGGATGGTGGGCAGGGGCGTGCGCACAGAAAACTGGACGATCTCCAATGCCGGGTCGTTGGCAATGACGCCAATAGCGTGGAGCCAACTGAAAAAGACCTTCAATGTCGTGATGCGACGGGCCAATGTTTTGGCGCTGCATGGACGGCCCCGTTCGCTCTGCATCCACTGCAAAAACTCGGTCAGATGCTCGTTGTTGATCTCCCGCAGTACAGCGTCGTCGTTCATAAAGACCCGCAGAATTTTCAGATCGTTGCGGAAGGCTTTGATGGTGTTGTCGCTGAAACCTTTGCGCACCATATGTTCCTCAAACTCAGTGACAGCCGCGCCGAGGAGACTATTGCCCCGCAGCGCAGGCACGGCTGCCGTGACCGGATCGAGCTCTACCTCTGCAGTAGCAGCCGTCATCACGCTGGTTGATTCACTCATCGTCTTGCTCCTTTCGGGGGCAACAGGGAAGGAGATAGGTAGTAGTTTGTACTGTTGCATCGAATCGTGTACACTCACGGCTGGCAGCGACGATGGGTTTCGGTAGCGTTCGTCGCCTGACTGGGCCAACCATCTGACTAGCCGATTGCGTGTAGCACTTTTGACTATACGGATACTATACCGGCAAATTCTGCATAATGCAATCTGCTATTGCCAAAGGTTTTGACATCCTTTGTTCCTTTTTGTACAATTGCTTGGCGGTTGACAATAGATGAGAAACGACGGTAGTTAATGACAGCAAGAATCTTCTGGACGTTGCTCTTTCTGGGCGTGTGTATTGGTTGGTTGGTACTCAGCTATCGTCCCCAGTCCCTGGCTGGTGTGGAGATGGCATTTGACTCCACAGCCACTCCCATCTTTCTCTGGCTCTTTGCGGGCAGTGCAATGCTGTTTGTTGTCATCCAAGTGATTTTGGTTGTCAGTGTACGCACTTTCCCCCTTCGCATCGCCAGAAGCGATACGAACCCGGAGAATAGGGAAGCGGCCAGCGACAGCGATATTCGCATTCTTCCCGGCGCAGAGTATTTCTGGACTGCTTTACCGCTCCTGATTTCCATCGTTTTTTTTTGGGCAATCTGGCACTTCCTGTCGTTGTAGAAACCAGAACAGCGTAGTAGTTTTCGTTACGAGGGCGATTTTCTATGCAGAACAATTCACGGCACTTTGCAGCAATCGGTGTACTCGTTGTCATTTTCACATTCCTTGTCTTCTGGGTTCTGGACGCAGTGCTGCAGTTTCCCGCGGCCGCGTCCATCCAGGCTGGTCCTATTGATGCACTGATCCAAGGCCATCTCTGGGTGATTGCCTTCCTCTTCTCATTGGTTATTGTAATTATGGTCTATGCTCTCTTTCTCTTCCGCCGTCGGGAAGGGGACAAAGAGGAAGGCGAGTATTTCCACGGCAATTCCACCCTGGAAATCCTCTGGACTGTACTGCCAATGATTGCGGTGATTGCCTTTGGTTATTGGGCCACTGTGGCCCTGAGCGAGATTACCCAGCGCCAGGACAACGAAGTGATTGTCAACGCCGAAGGCTTCCAATGGGGATGGAATTTCTCCCTGCCCAACAACGATGCAGTCACCCAGGAGCTTGTCCTGCCTGTCGGTATGCCTATCCGCATGGATATGACATCCAAAGATGTGCTGCACAACTTCTGGGTCCCCGAGTTCCGGGTGAAGCAGGACATTGTGCCGGGACGCACCACCCATCTGCGTTTTACGCCGACCACAGAGGGGGAATATACCCTCGTCTGTTCCGAGCTTTGCGGTCTGAACCACACCGGAATGATCGCCAAAGTGCGGGTTGTCTCTCAGAGTGAGTTTGCCGCATTCTGGAATGAGGCTGTACAGACTGCCAGCTCGAAGTAATCCCAAGTGGGTGTAGCAGTGAGTTGCTACACTTCTTGTTTCTGTTTCACGCGTTTTTTCTGAACGCACAGGGGGTTCTTTCTATGTCGCTATTTTCACTCGGACTTGTACGGGCAATCGTCGGTCAGATATTGGGTATGCTGACAGGTATGGCCACGACGATACTCATTCGGGTTATGCTCGGTCTGCCCGCCTGGGCCGCCGAGCCAGCCTGGACATTGGGTGCACTCTTCAGCATTATCGGCGCGCTCTGGGGTGTAGGTGCGCTCTCCGATTGGGCCAAATGGATGAAGGGCGAGGAGACGCCCATGCGCCACGGCCCGCCGGAAGGCAAGCCGGCCTGGACCCGCTACTTTGGGGTGGACTACAACCACAAAGTCATCGGCATCCAGTACACGGTCTGGGGCATCTTTCTGCTTCTGGTTGGCGGCACAGTGGCCCTCATCTTCCGCACAGAGCTGGCCAAAGCAGGGGTTCAATTCCTTAGCCTGGAGTTGTACAACAACTTCATCGGCATGCACGGCTTTATTATGATTTTCGCCATTCTGCTCGGCGTGGGCGGTATGGCCAACTATCTGGTGCCCCTGATGCTGGGCGCAGAGGATATGGCCTTCCCTCGCCTCAACGCCCTGGGTTTCTGGTTCAACGTGCCGGGTAGTCTACTGCTCCTCTCCAGCCTCTTTATCGGCGGCTGGGATGCAGGCTGGACCGCCTATCCGCCCCTCAGCGCACGGGGACCCATCGGCTACCAATTGTTCTTCCTGGGCGTCTTTGCCATCGGCCTCTCCTCTATCGTCGGTTCGTTGAATCTGCTGGTCACCATTTTGCGGATGCGGCCCAAGGGAATGAGCCTCTTCAAAATGCCTATCTTCTGCTGGGCTGTCTTCGCCACCAGTATGATTCAATTGACCGCCACCCAGTTAATCGGCCTCAGCTTCTTGATGGTTTCCACCCAACGGGCGCTGGGCATGGGCTTCTTTGATCCGGGTCTGCCCGGCGCCACACTGATGAGCGGTCTGGGCGACCCAGTTCTCTTCCAGCATCTCTTCTGGTTCTACAGCCACCCTGCAGTTTACATCTTTATTCTGCCAGGGCTGGGGATTATCAGTGAACTACTGCCCGTCTTCAGCCGCAAGCCCCTCTTTGGCTACAAATGGATTGCCCTTTCCAGTCTGGCGATTGCCATTGTCGGCTTCATCGTCTGGGGCCACCATATGTTTACCTCCGGCTACGGCGATGTGCTGCGCTACGCCTTTATGTACTCCACCCTGCTGGTGGCTGTACCCACAGGCGTCAAATTCTTTAGCTGGCTGGGTACGCTCTGGGGTGGCAAGCTTACCTTTGAAACGCCAATGCTCTTTGTCCTGGGCGCTATCTCCGTCTTTCTGATTGGCGGTCTCAGCGGCCCGATTCTGGGCACTGTGCCGTCGGACCTGCCCCTGCACGACACCTACTTTGTCGTGGGCCATTTCCACGCCACAATGTTTGGCGGCTTTGTCTTTCCCTTTTTTGCGGCTCTCTACTTCTGGTTCCCCAAAGTTACAGGGCGCATGTACAACGAAACCCTGGGCAAAATCCACTTTGCGCTGATGACCCCGGCCTTCTGGGTGCAGACCCTGGGCCAGATGGGCGTGGGCGTGATGGGGATGCGGCGGCGTATCGCCGACTACGACCCGACTCTGGGGGGGAATAGCATTGAATCCTGGCAACTGGCGATTACAATTGCCGGTTTCCTCATCGGCTTTGGTGTGCTATTGATGATCTGGAACTTCTTCCAGAGCGCCGAAGTGGGCGTGCTGGCCGGTGACAATCCCTGGCGCTCCCGCTCCCCGGAATGGCAGATTCCCTCGCCCATTCCTGAACACAGCTTTGCTTCGCCGATGGTGGTGCATGGCGAACCCTACGACTACGGCCTGCCCGAACCCTATGTGGCCTTTGCCGCGGCGGGGGATGACTAAGAATACAGCGATGATGATGGGATGATGGGAGCAGGAAGCTCCCTCATCTCGTCATCCCATCATCAAAGTTCTATGGAGTGACGAGCAATGAGTGAACGCAAGAAACCAGTCGCCAAAACCAAAGCCAAAGCAGGCATCTATCGCACGGGATATGTGGTCGCCATCATTCTGGCGGTTTTGACCGCTGTCGAATACTATATCGCCACCCATTTTAACAGCTTCGCTGTGATGATGCTGTTGGGGCTTCTGAAGGCCTACTTCGTTGTCAACTATTTTATGCACATCAAGACCCTCTGGACCGAAGAGGAGAGCCACTAAATGAGCGCTGTCGCATTGGGACACAAGGCCGATCACGGCCATGCCGCTGGTCACGACGACGGCCAGGCCGGTTATGTCGAACGTACCCGTCGCAACCGGCTGGGTATGTGGCTATTCTTTGCCTCGGAAGCCTTTATCTTCATCGGTCTGCTGGCTGCCCGTTTTTATCTCTGGGTAGGCGAAGACGGCGAAATGATGCGTCCGGAATTGGATCAGGTGGCTGGTCTGATTGTTACGGTCGTGCTGCTTCTCAGCAGCTACTTCATGAACCGAGCCGAAGTCTCCATCGCCAACAACAACCGGCGTGATTTCCTGTGGAGCCTTGTCATCACGGCGATTCTGGGTACAGCCTTTCTGTTCGGTGTCATTATCTTCGAATGGGGAATGTTCCCTGCAATCTTCGAGGGCCATCTCAAGCCGTCGGACGGCGTCTTCGGGGCTGTGGTCTTCGGCATGACAGGAATGCACGCCCTGCACGTCCTTTCCGGGATTGTGCTGATCGGGAATGTCTGGTGGCTCGGACGCAAGGGTCACTTCTCGGCCGAACAGCATTGGGGGGTGGAAGCCACGGCCATCTATTGGCACTACGTCGATCTGGTCTGGATTTTCTTCTATCCGGCTATCTATCTGATCGGCCATGCCTACGGCGCACATTAGACGGGTTATTGGATAACTTGCCCATTTCGAGATTGGAGAGTAGGGATTGGAGATTGGCTCGGCCCAGTCCCCAATCCCTACTCTCCAATCTCTAATCTCTAGCTATGGACCCAATCACAAAAGCGCTCCTGTTCTCGTGGGATATACGGTTTGAAATTCTTCTCCCGCTCACGCTGCTGGGAGCGCTTCAGTTTATTGGCTGGCGGCGGTTGCGGCAGCGCGGGGCAGAGCGTTTCGCCACAGGCTGGCGGCTGGCTTCGTATCTGACTGGTCTGGTTGTCATGATCTTGGCCTTGCTTTCCCCCATTGATGTGCTTGCCAGCCAGCTTTTTTCCCTGCATATGATCCAGCATTTGATGATAATGATGGTGGCCCCGCCCCTGCTTTGGCTGGCTGGACCCTTCGCCACCGGGCTGTGGGCCTTGCCCCGGCCCCTCCGTTTGCAGGTTGGCGGCTGGTTTCAACACGAGAGCCGGTTTCGTGAGGTTTTGCGGGTGGTGACCCAGCCAGGCATCTCCTGGCTGCTTTTTGTGGGTACGCTTTATCTTTGGCACGATCCCAACGCCTATAGCCTGGCCCAAGGCAATGGCCGGATTCACGATTTGGAACATCTGACCTTTTTCGGAACAGCTATGCTCTTCTGGTGGCGGATGATCGGAGCTGGCCCTCACATTCATGGCAGAACCAGCCTGCTCTCCCGCATTGGCTATGTGATGGGGGTTGTGCCGGCGAATATGCTCCTGGGTGTCACGATTTCGCTGGCTGAATCGCCCATCTATCCCCACTACATGAACGTGCCCCGGCTCTACAATATCAGTATCATGGACGACCAGATGATAGCCGGGCTGATTATGTGGATTCCGGGCACAATGATGTACGTTGCCACCGCCTTGATTCTGGTGGCCCGGCTCTTTACCAACGCAGATCGCCGACCTGATCGGTCTAAGGATGCGAATGGGAAGCTTATTCGGCGCACTCCCACACCCCATCCGCCAAGACTGGCAACTATAGAATGACCAAAATGCTCAGACCCGGGACGATCTTTCTGTTGATCGCTCTCTCCCTGATTTTCTTCGGACCTTCTGTTCTGGCCCACGCCGGGGTAGGAACCCAGCAGATCAACAATCAGAATATTGGCCCGTACCGGATTTGGGCCTGGTCGGACCCGGAACCGCCTGTTGTGGGCAGCTATCACGTGGCTGTGGCCCTGACCGAATCCCTGGAAAACGACCCCAACGGCTTTGCCGGTGAGCCGATTTTGAATGCGGATGTAGTGGTAGAGATGGAGCATCAGACCAGCGGCGTGCAGCTGATTGCCCAGGCCACCCACGAAGACGCCGTCAACAAACTCTTTTACGAGGCAATCTTGGCGCCCCAGCAGACAGGCACCTGGGAGATTCGTGTGATTATCCAGGGGCCGGAGGGTCCTGTCCAGGCGAGCTACAGCGATGAGGTCGAGTCGCCCGCCTTCCCGTGGCTAGCCGTGGGCGGTGGGGTGCTGGCCCTGCTTTTGGCCGGTGCAGGAACCTTTCTCTATCTCAAAACCGGGGGGAAAGACCCAGCCCAGAAGCCTGTTCCAGCCCGATGAGTACCGTCCGCCTCTTTTTTAGCCGCCGCTATTGGTGGCAGACACTGATTGTGTTGCTGGCGATGGCGGTGATGGCTGGCCTGGGCCAATGGCAGTTGGCCCGGCTGGATCAGCGACGGGCGGCCAATGCGGAGCTTCTGGTGAAGTTGCAGAGCGACCCCCTGGTGATTATCGGCACTGATTTGCCCGACAGCCCGGACGCGTTGGAAGATCGGATGGCGGTGGTCATGGGGGAGTATGACTTTGCCCGGCAGATCGCAGTCCAGGGCCAATTTTCCGAAGATACACCCGGCTATTGGTTGGTAACACCCCTACAGATCGAAGGCAGCAACTCTACTATTCTGGTCAACAGGGGTTGGATTCCGGCTGCTGAGGGAGAGCAGGGCGACTGGTCCGCTTTTGACGAAACACCCAGCCAGCCCGTGAGTGGTTATCTGCAACACTCCCGCAAGATGCCCGACGGCAGCACATCCATCATTCCGGCGGATGTGGTGAAGGGTTGGTGGCGGGTGGACATCGAAGCCATCCAGAGCCAGATGCCCTATCCTCTGCTGCCGGTGGCTCTGCAAGTGGCTCCGGACGAAAGTAGAGGGCGGGACGAACTGCCTCGCCGGGTGGCCGTGGATTTTGATCTGAGCGAAGGTAGCCATATGATCTATGCGATTCAATGGTTTGCCTTTGCGCTGATTGCCGGAACTGTTTACGTCGTGCTTCTACGTCGCCGGGCGACCGGTGCTACTGATGGAAATTAGGACGCTGATGCTGCTGAAAAAGATGATTGACTCTGACAAATCTGCGAAAATCTGTTGTTTCAGCGAAATCTGCGTCCTATTTGAGACGAACGGATAGAAAATGCAACTGCGCAGCACAGTATTGGAAGAAGCCGCCCTCAACGAGAACCCCCAAGACTTACTGCGGGCCTATAACCGAATCTCCTGGCGGGACCTGATGGCGCTGACGAAGCCCCGCATCATTGCCCTGCTTCTGCTCACAACCCTCGTGCCCATGTTTTTGGCCGGGCCGGTTGCGCCCACTGGCTGGCTGATTTTGTGGGTGATGGTAGGTGGCTTTCTGGCCGCGGGTGGGGCCAACGCCTTCAACCAATACCTGGACCGGGACATCGACCACGTGATGGTGCGCACCCGTCTGCGACCCCTGCCCAGCAAGCGGATGCAACCGGGACAAGTGCTGGCATTTAGCCTTTTGTCCAGCGTAGCCAGTTTTGCAGTACTCTGGCTGGGGGCCAATCTGCTCACGGCCCTGCTTTCTACAGCTGGGATCGTCTATTACGTCTGGGTCTACACCTATCTGCTCAAACGCAGCAGCACCCAAAATATCGTCATCGGTGGCGCGGCGGGTGCGATTCCGCCACTGGTAGGTTGGGCCGCAGTGGCCAACGAAGTTTCCTTGCTGCCGATTATCATGTTTCTGATCGTCTTCTACTGGACGCCGCCCCATTTCTGGGCGCTGGCACTGATGCGCCAGAAGGAGTACCGAGCTGCGGGTGTGCCGATGTTGCCGGTGGTGGCTGGTGAAAAAGAGACTCATCGGCAGATCGTCCTCTACAGCGTTCTGCTCCTGCTGATCTGTACAATGCCTGTCTTTCTGGGAGTGCTGGGGCCGGTCTATCTGCTGCTCTCCCTGGCCCTGAATGGCGTCTTCCTTTGGCAGGCGGTGGACATTCTACGTCATCCCACCAACGCCACTATTTGGCGGCTCTACAAATTCAGCCTGCTCTATCTGGCACTCCTCTTTCTGGCGATGGG
>CAMDQF010000150.1 GCA_945905745.1 Litorilinea aerophila | reverse complement strand
TTACAATTTCGGTGCGTCAATGGCGGATGATTTCGCCTATTCACTCCTGTGGGCCGATAGTAGATGCGCCTAGAATTTGTAAAGCAGAATTTGTCGAAAATGAACCATGCCCAAAATCACTACGAATTTAAATCGGTATATGGTCTATTGTTTCAGCGTAAATCTGCGTCCGCTTTTTGCAATAAAAATGCCGTCGCAGTGAAAATAATTCCGACGGCACCCCACCGAAGTGGCAAATATCGCAAAAAACTGCTTGTACTTACAGGTCGGGGCGAGAGGATTTGAACCTCCGACCTCTTGAACCCCATTCAAGCGCGCTACCGAGCTGCGCTACGCCCCGACAATGAAAAAGAGTATAGCACGTCAGCGTCTGTCTGGCAAATCAAATAGGAAACGTGAAGCGTGAGGCGTGAGATCACACGCCTTGACCTCACGTTTTACGTTTCAATGTGCCCTGTCGTCCGCAACAGCGTCTCCTGCACCAGCAGGTCGTGGCTGGCGGGTCGGTCCGGCTGCTGCTTGCCTGTCAGAACAGCCACAAATGCCTCCAACTCCCGGTCATAGAGTTCCTGGCGGCTCTGGGCCGAGATGGGGATGCGCTGCTCCCCCTGGCGATAGCCGCCGTCCGCCTCTTCCAGACAGAGGCGGATGGCGTGGCCCGGCTCGAAGGGTTCCAACAGAATGGCGCTGCCCCGGCTGCCATAGACCTCAAAGCGGCGGGCCATTGGCCGGGGTTCCATAGCTGCAATGTCTACAAAGGCGATGGCTTTTTCGTATTCCAGCACACCCAACGTATTGTCGGCAAAGGCAGGGACGACGCCCGCGTGGTTATGGAAGAAGCCGGTGGTGCGGGTGGGGCGGCCCAACAGCCATACCACCTGATCCAGCATATGGCCGGCTAGATCGTAGAAGATACCTGCTTTGTGTTGGCTGATCACCTCCCGCTGGGCAAGGCTGATCCAGGTGGACATGTGGGCGCGCACGGAAAAGATATCCCCTAGCAGACCGGACTTCGTCCAGTTGGCAATGCGCCGGAAGCCATTGTGGTAGCGCAGCATATAGCCCATCTGTAGATAGAGTTTACGCGCCTGAGCTTCGGCCATCACGGCCTGCCAGCGGGGCCAATCCTGGCCCGCGGGCTTGTCATACCAGACGTGCTTACCCGCGGCCACAATCTCGGCGGTCTGTTCCAGGCTTGCGCTGTTCAGACCCTCCGACGCAATCGCCACAATCGAAGGGTCATCCAGCATCTCTGCTTTGGTGTCAAACCAGTGGATGTTGCGCAATAGGCCACCTTCTGCCTGCTGCTTTCTGCGCTGCTCCGGGTCTGGCTCAAAGACGCCGACAACCTCCACATCCGGGTTCATCGCCATCGACAGCAGCTTGCCGATGGCGTGTCCGTGTTTGGTTCCATATTGGGCCATGCGAATAGGGGTCATCACTCGCTCCAATTTATGTCTGAATGCCATCTGCATAGTATGAACCCAACGCGCCAATAACTCAAACCGCGCGGAGGAGCACAAAATGACAGAACGGGCATACCCTAGGACCGACCAGTCCACAGAATCCTGCTGGGCGCGCATCAACGGCAGCTTTGGCGAGGATGCAGCCCTTTCGTCCTGCCACATCGCTGCACGCTGTGCGAGGCTGATCGGCAATTTCGGGGCCAGCGACGCTGCGCTGCGGGAAGAGATGCCTACGATTCGGACCAGCCGCTCTTTCCCTAGGTTTTGGGTTAGAGTACTGAAACGTGAAACGTGAGATCAGTCGGGCGATCTCACGTTTCACGTTTCACGCATTACGCCTCACGCACCACGCCTCACGCGCAGACCGGGTTCTCTTTGTCCCAACGGTTGAACTTGCCCATCTCAACCGTCGCCAGGTGGTCCCGGGTGTTGCGCCAGAGACCTTCCCAGGCAGCTGCGTCGCTCAGTTCCGTTTCCGGATGCTGGCGGCTGCGGGCCACAAAGCCAGGGAAGGAGCTGCGCCCGGTGGGCTGACCGGTGGGGTTGTAGCGCAGATCAAAGCTCCAACGCACCTCGTCGCTGTTATTGGAGAAGGATGCGTGTACAGTCAGTTTTTGCATAAAGAGAACGTCGCCCCGCTCCATAGGCATGGGCACAGCTTTGCTGCCGCCCAGTAGCTTGCCGGGAATGCCCAAACCGATGTCTGTCGGGCAGTGATCCAGCAACCCTTTGCGATGGCTGCCCGGCCAGACGACCAGACAGCCGTGCTTGACCGTCGCTCTGGTCAGCGGAAACCAGACGGTCAGCATTTGGGTCTCGTCAGCGTCAGGCGTGACAACGCCGTTGTCCTGATGAACTGGCGACTTGCCAAGCTGCACCAGCCCCTGTTCGTTCTTGGGCGTCAGATGCTCCGGTGGTTTCAAGCGCACGTGCTGCACCGGATTGGAGTAAATTTCCGACCCAATCAGCGACTCCACCGCGTCCAGCAGCTTCTCGTTACGCATAGCCGCAAAGACGGAGGGACCTGCCCAGAAGGGGGTGTCCGGCTTCACATCGGCCTGGGGCAGGGAAAAGTCGAAATATTGGGCGTGAACCTTTCCGCTCTCCTGATAGACCTTGATCAGCCGATCGCCAAAGGGTAGGTCGTCGTGGGTGCTGCTGATCTCGCCTTTGGCGTACAACTCGCTGGCAAGGCTATCCAGCACACTCTTATACTCCTCAATAATCGGGTCCAGGTCATCTTCCGGGTTGAAGAGTCCCCGCACCAGCAAACAGCCATCTTCCTCAAATTGTGCGATCTGCTCGCTTGTCAGTGATCCCATCGGTTGTTCCTCCTGAAATAGAATACGCCTCTGCAAAAATGACAGTATTGACGACCGACGACCGACGGAAGACGAACCAGCAGTTATTTCGTTCGTCTTCCGTCCGCAGTCTGCCGTCGTTAGTTACTTGTATCCGCACCCATATTTTCGCCCCGCAATAGAAAAGCCCGAATGTCATAGCGGCCTGGGCGGATAGGTTCCAGATGGCCCGATTCCACCATCAGGTCGAGCGGGTTGAGCCGGGTCTGGACGGGCATCACGACTTTTTCGTGCATCCTGGCCGATTCGTAGACTGCGTGGATCATCTGCAAGGCTTTGAAGCCATTTTCGCCCCGGCCCCGGTGGGTCTCGATTTTGCCTTCGATCCAATCAGCCAATTCGTCGGCCTGGGCCGCGCCCCCTTCCATCCACTCAAAGCGGTTGCCCTCTTCCTCCACCTTGAAGAATTTGCCATCCGGCGCGTGGCGCTGCCACTGTCCGCCGGTGCTGGCGTTCATCAGTTGCAGATCCTCGGTGGTCATATTGATCATCCCGGCTGTGCCAAAGATGAGCGCGCCCTGGTAATAGTTGGGGATCAGATCGCTGAGGATCAGCGCGCGGGGGCCGCTGGCAAACTGGAAGACGGCCATCGCCGCGTCCTCGATGCGGGTGCCGCGCTCGTGCTGGTCCGTCTTGCGCTCGATATTGCCCATCACCCACGCACACTCCGGGTCGCCCAGCAGATAGCGGTACATATCGGTCTGGTGGGAGCTGTAGTTGGGCAGCCCTGCGCCGCCAAAGCTCTGGATCAGATGGACATCGCCGATTGCGCCCTCGGCGATCAGATTCTTGGCCAATGTGTAGGCGGGCAGGAAGCGGCGCTGGTGGGCAATCGCCAGCTTCACCCGGTTGCGCTGACAGGCGATGAGCATCTGCTCGGCGTTACCGATGGTGTCAGCCATTGGCTTCTCACACAGAATCGCCTTCGGACTGTAGGCCGCCGCCGCGATTGTCCAGGGCGCGTGGCCCCCGTGCCAGACGCAGACGGAGACCACATCCGGGCGCTCCTGCTCCAACATCTGGCGGGCGTCGGTGTAGTGGTTGGGCGTGATGCTGTGGCGCTCGTTCTTCTCGGCCATCGCCGCCGGGTTGACGTCGGCCAGGGCGACAACTTCATAGCGTCCCGAATTCAGATAGCCCGACAGGTGGTTGCTGGCAATGCCGCCGCAGCCAATCACAGCGGCGCGTAGTTTGGGGGACATTTGTTGGTTCTTCCTTCGCTGTTCAGGGGTAAAAGATATTGGGTATTCGATATTGGGTAGTGGAGCGAGTGGCCGTTGCCGACAAATATCCAATACCCAATATCGCCAATCGTATAACAGCCATACATCTTTTGCTGTTTCTGACGATGCCGCTGTTGATTCTGCCAGGCGGCGGCTAACATCGTTCCGTATAATTGTGCTTGCGGATTTTGTGCCTCCAGCCCACGCGTGGCTTCCACCACGATCAAATAGGGGGCATCAATAATCCCGCCAAACACATGACCCAACACACCATCAACCAAACCTTCCAGTGTAAAACGAGGGTACGTCGCCCGCAACGAGACTTGTGCCCAGGTTTGAATTGAGTCTATGATTTAATCATAAGAGAGTGCTGAATCTGGTAGCGGTTCGATTCCGATTTATCATGGTTGATTCTCGGGTGGTTCAATCGAAACTCTAATTGTATCTGCTTGTTGTGAAACAATTGATACAACCTCAAGCACATAAGACCCTGGTTCTAATTCTAGTGTTGTTCCAGGTTTTCGTGAGTCTAGAATCACAACCGGCAATATCCCATCTTTCAATACTCGTATTCTTGCGTAGCTATCCCGATCAACTTTTTTCTGAAACCATTGCTCACTTTCCAGAACCCATTCAACTGGAATTTTTGTGGTTCCTATAACTAGTGTCTCGCCTTCGGTAACTTGGGGTAAAGTTATAGATAAATTATATTTTGTGAAGATATTTGCCCAGAAAACTGAAGACAACAAAAACCCTACCAGAGCAGTAACTAGGTATTTTAGGATATCTTGTCCAGGACCTGGCGCTGGTATTCCAGGTGGCTTGTCTGTTTCGTCGGATATCTTGGTCAATCGAAGCGACGTTTTGAATAAACCCTCTAATTCTTCAAACTCACCGCTTTCAAAAGTTGAACTAATATACAACTTTTGATGCTCGTCATATGCTTCTACTGCCAGTGCCTTACCATGGGGACCTTCTACCGCAATCTTGGCATAGGGATATTCTTCTCCACCACCAATTCGCTTGAGAAATTCTGGGAAAGATGTATAAATCTCAGTTTCTCTTTTTTCTGCTGGCCCAATATCTAAATATGCTTCAGTCAGTGCAAACTTATCCCCCACATATTGTTGCATTGCAGTTTCTATAGCTTGCGCAAATAAATCTTTCCGCCATCCTCGAATTTCATAATATCCTGACGTTTTGCGGCCATAAATCTGCACTGGTAGTATTTCTAACTCGAGATCTTTCTCTAGTTGATGAAACACTTCCTGAACTTTGGTGGGATTGATGGCCTCAACTCTTAGCTGAATTTGATCACGAAGTGGATCAAACCCAACTTCTATCCGCAATTCCTTCTCATCAAACTGCATAGAAGCTGATGCGACTTGTGACCAGTTGTCTAATATTTTGGTTTGCCAAACTGTCAAATCCTCATGATAAGCTTCACGAGAAGGATTATCATTCAAAGTATACCTGCCAACAAAGTACCTCTTGGTATTGAAATAGATGTCTAACATGCTAATAGTTTTTGACACCCATTTGGAGTCAAGCGATTGACGAGTGAGGTATCGGCGACTTTCGCCCTGTCTTGGAATAGTCCCTTGTTTTGCATTTAATTGAAATTGGCTTTGTAAAGCTTCAAAAAGCGTATCCACTTCAGACTGAGTGACTTTGGAGATTTCCACTCTCAATTCTTCTCGATCGGCGTTAACATTTATCGAAACTTGTGCAAGAGGAGTATATATCCAAAGCCGGATTTCTTCGATCGTTGACCATTGCCGAGTCAACTCTTCCTTAAATTTCTGTAAATTAGCTGATGAACGGCGCGTACCAAGACTTAAGTACCTAAGCTCGAACTGATCAGGCGGAATGAGAAATTGTGCTTCGAACCAAGTTACCAAAGAAACAAACGGTTGTGATTCAACAGGTTTGGGGTAATGATATTCTCGCTCCGCACTAATGAGTTTTAATTGTTGATCTTCAGATAATAACGGTTTCGCCCCCAAAGCCTGTCCAAAGTCGAGCAGTAATTGACGGGCAACAGAGTTATTTTCGTGCTCTACTTCAGCTATAATCCTCAAATCATTCGAAGAAAATCTAACACTGAATGTGAGAGAACGGGTTGGAGAGGATGAAGAGATTGACAGATAAAACTTGTCTTTCGGCAAAACCACGAGTGCATCACAATCTTCCAAAGTGCGAATCGCGTGTTGGACTGGTATGTCACCAGGCTCGTCCATTGATCCCCACACATTAGATACATTGCCAACGAATGCCAAACCAATGTTGCGAATCTCTTCGAGTAATAGGTGTAGGTCCGGTTTAGGCCATGTATAGGTGAGCTGTAAACTGACTTTCTTTTCGGCCATATATAATCTCCTCTGGAATAAAGTCAGATAACCGATAAATAGGCCTCGGTCATCGTTTTGGTCATTTCGACAAAAATTAGCGCAAAAAATAGCCCGGACACTCCTGGGAACGACTGGTGCGTTCAGGCGTTTGGCCGAAACGATGACCAACGCCCTCTAGTTTCCGGTAAATTTTTGCGTGTAGCAAGCGATGTGTAGGTATCCAGAAAAGTTCTGTCCACAGCTTGCCGGAGTACTAAAGGACAAGACTTTTCTGGACAACTATATGACACAAATGATAGGGTCTCTCCTGAGCAATACCCCAAATGGGGTATTGCAGTTGAATTTCTTAAACTTGCTACCCTTCCGAAGTTAGTGGCAATAGGGCAACATTGAGAAATTCAACTGCAATTAGGTCATTGGTCAAGTGCTTACCCGGGAGAGACGCTAAAAGACACGTATCCACGATTGCTATCCGAAGAATTTTACTGGAAAATAGAGGTTATCTATTATCTTACACCGCCGTATACCCGCCGTCCACGCACAGCACCTGCCCCGTCACCATCCGCGCCGCGCCGGAGGCCAGATAGACGACCGCGCCGGCGATCTCCTCCGGCTCGGCGATGCGACCCATCGGGATCTTTTCTAGGTTTTTGGCAAAGGCGGGGTTCTTCACCGCAGCTTCCAGCAGAGGCGTGCGCGTGAAGGTGGGGGCGACAGCGTTGACGGTGATCTTATTCAGCGCCCACTCCGCGGCCAGGGAACGGGTCATGTTGCCCACCGCGCCTTTGGCCGACGCGTAGATGGCGCGCAGGGGACCGCCCACCACACCGGCCTGGCTGCTGATGGTGATGATGCTGCCCTCAATGTTGCGCTCGATCATCGAACGCGCCACCGCGCAGGCGATGAAAAATGCACCCTTGAAATTTACGTCGGAGATATAATCGAACTCCTCCTCCGTATAGTCCAGGGCCGGCTTGGGGCTGTTGTAGCCCGCGTTGCTTACCAGCACGTCAATACGGCCAAATTCATCCAGCACGGCCTGCACAAAGCCGTTGATGCTGGCAACCTGCGAAACGTCCAGGGGAAAGGCCACCGCCTTCACCCCCAGTTTGCGGCAATCGGCGGCTGTCGCTTCGCACTCGGCCAGCGTGCGGCTGCCCAACGCCAAGTCCGCGCCGAATTGGGCGCAGGCTTCGGCGATGGATTTGCCAATCCCCCGCCCCGCCCCGGTGACAATGACAACTTTGCCCGAAAGATCGAATGATACGTTCATAGGGTAAAACTCTCCTGTGTGATTTTATTCTGCATTCTGGGACTGGGGACTGGTGACTGGGGACTGGAGACGAGACCTCCCAGTCCCCAATCCCCAGTCACCAATCCCTGCCTACGGTAAACTCTTGTCATGCCCACTCAACACTTCCACTCCCGTCTCCGTCACCAGCATCCCGTTTTCCAAACGCACGCTCGTCACGCCGGGGAAGTAGATGCCCGGCTCTAACATTAACACCATTCCTGGCTGGATGATCTCCTCGTTGTAGGGGACGATGCGGGCGGTTTCGTGGCCGGTCAGCCCGATGCCGTGGCCTGTGTGGTGGGGATAGACTTTGTAGCCCCCCTTGGCCATAAAGTCCCGCACCTTTTGGTCGATCTCCTTGGCCACCGCGCCGGGTTTGACCAGGGAAATGGCATAGGCCAGGGCTTCCTCGACAAATTTGTGCAGCGTCACCTGCTGGGCAGTCGGTTGGCCTGCGTAATAGGTGGCGCAGCTATCGGTCCAGTAGCCGTTGTGGATGACGCTCAGGTCGAGAATAAACGAATCGTCGGGGCGGATGGAGATGTCGCCGGGGGGGCCGCCGATGTTGTTGGTGGGGCGGTGGCCGACGATACAGTCGTTGCCCAGGGTCATCCGCTTGCCCGCGGCCTGCTCCACCGCACTCTGCACAGCCGTCCACACGTCGATCTCCCGACTGCCCGACTGCACCGCCGCCCGCCCCGCCACATGCCCGATGTCGGTCAGCCGGAAGCCCTCGCGAATGGTGGCTATCTCTTCAGCGGTTTTGATGGCCCGCAGGGGTTCCAGCCAGCCGTCAATGGGGGTCAGGTCATAACCGCCGGGGAGCAGACGGCGCATGGCCCACCAGAGATTCAGCGAGAGACTCTGGGTTTCGATGCCGATCACATCCGTGTCTTCCAGACCCGATTCGGCCACTTCAGCCAGCAGCCGCGCCAGTTTGCCTGCGCGGTCGATGGGCTGCTGGATGGTGTAGCCCAGATAGTCCCGCACTTTGCAGCCCTTCTGCATGCCAAAGGGAACGGACTGAGCGGCAAAGCTGTTTTCGACCAGCAATGTGAATTCGCCCTTTTCGTACCAGAGCAGGGCCGGGTTCTCCGCGGAGCCGCCGGGCACGTCCAGCCCGGTCAGCCAGCGCACGCTGAGTGGGCTGGCGAAGAGTGCGTGTTCGATGCCATCCTGGGCCAGACGGCGGGCGGCCCGTGCCCGTTGTTCGCTGTGCATTGGCGTCTCCTCCGGTGAGAATTTTTTGCCACGAATTGTACAAATTACACGAATTTACTCAGTATCAATTCGCGTAAATTTTGTGCAATTCGTGGCTGAGATTTGTAGCCATTAGTGCCGTTGGACCCCAGCCTTTACAAAGGCCGGAGCAATCACATCATACGAAATGGCCGCGGTGGCCAGGGGATCGTAGCCGGGCCGGCGCTGGACCATAAAACTGATCTCCACAGAGACAGCGCCTGTGTAGCCACCCTCCCGCATGGCCGTCAAATAGGCCACGTAGTCGAATTCTCCTTCGCCGGGAACCACATACTCGTAGTTGGGCGTGCGGCCCCGCTCGTCTTTGATGTGGGTGTGGGCGGTGTAGGGCAGCATCTTCTCCACCGACTCGGTGATGGGGATGCCCATCACATTGAAGTGGCTGATGTCGAAGTTGACCCGAATGGCCGGGGAATTGATTTGGTCCAGCACCTCCGCCATCAGATCGGGGGTTTCGATGGCCGCGCCGATGTGAGGTTCTAAGGCGACAACAACGCCCCGACGGGCCGCATATTCTGCCAGCGCGCCGGCCCGGTCGATGACTTCGGCCATACGCGCCGGCAACTCGCCGGGACTGCCCCCCACGCCGCTGATGACCACCGGCGGTTCGTCGCCCTGCGTCCACTCCACGGCCAGATCGATTGTCTCTTGGATGGCGGCCAGATGACCGGCCCAGATCGTCGGGTCCGGCTCCAGCAGGGCCGTGTAGTAGTTGACCGCGGAGAGAGTCAACCCGTGGTTTTTGAGCAGGCCGGGGATGCGCCGCCGCTCGGCTGCATCCATCTTTGCCAGCGCAGTCGTGTAGCGGGGCAGCACGACGATCTCCACCGCGTCGTAGCCCAGCCCGGCCAGATGGGGAACGGAGACGTCAATCGGTACATCGGGCATGGCCCACAGAGAATAGCCAAGTTGCATAATAATTCCTTTTTAGAGGATAGAACGCGGATAACGCGGATTGAGCGGATCAATGCGGATAAGAAAATTTAGCCAGATATTTGCTGGGGTTTTACGGTTCTAATCCGCCCGTATCAGCCCAATCCGCGTCATCCGCGTTCCATTCTTTCTTTTATTCGAGTGCCCGCAGCGGGTCTTCGATCAGCCCGGCCAACTCGTCCAGGAAGCGTGCGGCGCGTGCGCCATCCACCACCCGGTGATCGCAGGAGAGGGTAAGCGTCAGCATCGGGCGCACCGCTGGCTGACCGTCCACCGCCACCACCCGGTCGGCGATCTTGCCCACGGCCAGAATCGCGGCCTGGGGCGGGTTGACGATGGCGTTGAAGGCATCCACGCCAAACATACCCAGATTGCTGATGGTAAAGGTGCCGCCGGTCAGGTCGTTCATTGCCAGCTTGCCCGATTGGGCACGTTCCACCAGCGCAACCCGCTTGGATGCGATCTCCCGCAGCCCCAGCCCGTCCGCGCCGTGGAGAACCGGAACCAGCAGCCCGTCCTCTACAGCCACAGCCAGGCCGAGATTGACCGTCGGGTTGGCGACGATCTGCCCCTTTATCCAACTGGCGTTGACCCGGGGATGGCGGGAAAGGGCCACCGCTGTTACCTTCACCAGCAGATCGCTGACAGTGATTTTTACATCCGAACGACTTTGGGCCTGGACGCGCCACGCCTGCAATGCACTGGCGGCTACCTCCCGCACCAGATAGAAGTGGGGGACGCTTGTCCAGCTTTCGGTCAGCCGCTGGGCCATCACCTGCCAGCCGCGCGACATGGGAATCTCTGCGCCTGTGGTTGGCGCAGCAACTGAAGTGGGCACTGCGACGGCAGTGGGCGCTGCAACGGCTGTTGGCAAGGGCTGTACAACCGCCGCGGGCTGCCAGGCTTCCACATCCGCGGCCAACACCGCGCCATCGGGTCCGCTGCCGCTGATGGCGGAGAGTTCCACACCCTTTTCCTCGGCCAGCCGTCGGGCTTTGGGTGAAGCCAGCACCTTCCCCGGCGCAGCCGCGGACTGCTGGCTTTCCAGGTAGGCGGCCACGTCTTCCTTCTGAATGCGACCGCCCTTGGCCGGGATGGCGGCCAGATCGATGCCGTGTTCCGCGGCCATACGCGCAGCCACAGGGCTGACGGTTACCCCGGCTGCGCTTTGGGGCGCGGGGGCCGCATTGGCTGGCGGGGGCGGAGGCGCAGCTTCAACCGCCGCTTTTTTGCTGGCTTTGGCAGCGGGCAAAGCCTCCCCCGGTGCCAGGATGTACGCTATTACCTGACCCACGGGAACATTATCGCCCGCTTTGGCCAACACACCGGCCAGCACACCGCTGGCTGTGGCCTCAATCGTCTCGTCCACTTTGTCCGTGGCGACTTCCATCAGCGGCTCACCGGCCTTGACAGTCGCCCCTTCCTCTACAAACCAGCGCAAGAGTTCGCCAGTTTCCTGGGCCATCCCCAACGCGGGCATTATGACTTCTTTAGGCATAGGAATTTCCTCAACCGAATTGAGATGATTTTGGCGGGACAAGACCTGCATTCATCTGAGAAAGCAGCCGTGAACCGTCTAAGCAGTATGCTTGGACATCTGCCCACTCTGCGCTGACACGCATCTCCAACGGACGCGGGTCCTGCTCAGCGTCCTCGAAGTAGCTCAGCGCATAGGCCAGATGTACAGCGAAATCAGGCCGGTCATAAAACTTGCGCGGGATCAGATCGAACAGAACGGAAAGCGGTGCTGTCTCGCGTAGACAATAGAGATCGACAAAATCCCGACGTGTACCCCGATCTTTCACAGCGGCCAGTTTCATCAATCCGATGTCAATCGGATCGGCTACACTGATTCCCTCCACCTCCTGGACGGGAAACAGGAGAGGGTGATGCTGAAAGAGAAAGCTCACTTCAACTACTTGCACGATAGTATACAACTGGCCGTCGGACTCGTGGCGAAATGTGACATCCGACAAAGCGTTCAACTGCTGCTGCAGATTCGAGCGACCAGCCGAGCCAAGCACAGGTTCGGCGGTGAAGAAGTCCAAATCATACGAAATGCGATGATTGATCTGAAGTGCCAGTCCAGTCCCGCCAGCCAGATAGAAATGGGAGGGCAGGGGCAGTTTGGCAAGAGAGAGAAAAACCTGTCGAGTCCTTTCCGCCAGCGCATCCCAGTAGAGTTCGCGATTCATTGAATGGCCTGCGATTCTATCTCCCAGGGCGGTTTATGTACCGCCTGAATCCCCAGCATCCAGCACCAGTAGTGCAACGCTCGTTTGTCCAGCCGCCGATAACCGTGGCGCTGTACCCACGCTGCAATACGTTCCCGTTCGTAGCGATTCAGCAACCAACGAATCTCTGCCCAGGAACCCCGGTTCAGAATACGCTCGACGATCACCGGAAAGAACTCCTCCGCGGTCATCAGATCGAAGTTATACTCCGGAAAGAGCCAGCAGGTCGAAATCGGAATCTCGGCATCGGAAGCTTCGTCGCGCACTGGAGTAATTATACCTTTCCACACAACATCTTCGCCATCGCCATCACCTGATCCGCAGAGGGGATTGTGTGATCCTCCAGGGCCGGGGAGAAGGGGATGGGGACGTGCATGGCGCCCATGCGCTTGACCGGCGCGTCCAGCCAGTAGAAGGCCCCGTCGGCGATCACCGACGCAATCTCGCCGGTGACGCCGTACTGCTGGTAGCCTTCGTCGATGACGATCACCCGGCTGGTCTTTTTGGCCGAAGCGATGAGTGTCTCCGTGTCCAGGGGCGCAGTCGTGCGCGGGTCCACCACCTCCGCACTGATGCCGATTTCGGCCAGTTTCTCGGCGGCGGCAAGGGCCACGTAGACCATCGAACTGGTGGCTACAAATGTGATGTCCTCACCCGTGCGCTTCACTTCTGCCACGCCCAAAGGAATCACATAGTCTTCTTCCGGGACTGGCCCTTTGATGGGGTAGGAGAGTTTGTCCTCGTAGATCACCACGGGATTTTCGTCGCGGATGGCCGCTTTCATCAACCCTTTGGCGTCGTAGGGGGTGGCGGGGATGGCAACTTTCAGTCCCGGCACGTGGCTGAGCCAGGCGTGGAGGGATTGGCTGTGCTGGGCTGCCGAGCGCCGGGACGCGCCCATTGTGGTGCGCAGGACCATCGGTACTTTCAGCTTGCCGCCGGACATATAATGGATTTTGGCCGCCTGATTGACCATCTGGTCCATCACCAGCGTCGTGAAGTCGCCGAACATAATGTCCACAATCGGGCGCATGCCGGTCATAGCCGCGCCCACGCCGATGCCCGCGATGCCCGCCTCGGAGATAGGCGAGTCGATGATACGCTCCCGGCCGAATTCGTTCACCAGGCCCAGCAGAACTTTGAAGGGCGTGCCAGCCTCGGCTACATCTTCACCGATGACGAAAATGAGTGGGTCCCGGCGCATCTCTTCGGCGATGGCTTCGTTGATGGCCTGACCGAAGGTGATTTGGCGCACGCCCGGGGCTGCGACTGAACGGCTGAACGTTGGATTAGGCGAAGACATGGCTGGTCACCTCGTCGGAGCTGGGATAGGGGGCTTTTAGGGCGAAATCGACAGCAGCCTGGACATCGCCAGTGACCGTCGCTTCCAATTGGTCAATGACCTGTCGCTCGACATTATTTTCTGTCAGCCAATCGGCCAGCAGACCCAAGGGATCCCGCTCGGCCTTCCATTCGGCCTCTTCTTCCGGGCTGCGGTAATAGGCCCGATTGATGTCGCCCACGTGATGGCCGTGGAAGCGGTAGGTGTGGCAGAGCAGAACGCTGGGACCGTCGCCGCGACGGGCACGGGCCACCAATTCAGCGGTAGCGGCCATTACTGCTTTCACGTCCTGACCATCCACTTCCACCGCATGCACGCCAAAACCCGCGGCACGGGTGAGCACATCCCCCGCGGCGGTCTCGGTGTGGTGGGTGTATTCTCCGTAAAGGTTATGCTCGACGACATAAATCACTGGCAGTTTCCAGAGCGCGGCCATATTGGCAACTTCGTAGAAAAGGCCCTGGCCCAGCGCGCCGTCGCCAAAGAAGCAGACGGCCACCTGGTTGCTCTTGCGCATTTTGATGGATAGGGCCGCGCCGGTGGCGATGCCAGCGCTGCCGCCTACAATCGCGTTGGCGCCGAGATTGCCCGTCTCCTGATCGGCAATGTGCATGGAGCCGCCTTTGCCCCGGCAATAGCCCGCCTCTTTGCCCAGCAATTCGGCAAACATCCGGTCCACCGCCGCGCCTTTGGCCAGACAGTGGCCGTGGCCCCGGTGGGTGCTGGTGATGTAATCATCCCGGTTGAGGGCCTCACAGACGCCCACAGCCACAGCCTCTTCGCCGATGTAGAGATGGGCGAGACCGGGCATTTTGGCGCCCAAATAGAGTTCATTCGTCGCGTTCTCGAACGCGCGAATCTTATACATTTGTTCGTAGACGTGGAGCCACTGCTCGGTGTCCACTGGGGGATTTTCTGCCACTGCTTTTTCTCCTTATGATTGCGTTGACTCGTTACCAGCTATCGGTGAACAGTCATCAATAATCGGTGGGTAATGCGGTTGCTTGCGCTGACGGCCTTTTACTGGTAACTGTTCACTGCTCACTTTTTACTTTCTCTTACCAATGCATCACCCAGCCGCCGTCTACATTGAGCACCTGGCCGGTGACATTGCGAGCGTGCTGCGAGGCCAGGTAAACCGCGTAGGAGCCGATCTCCTCCGGGTCTACCATCCGGCCCAGAGGGGCCAAACGTTTGATTTTTGTCTCGCACCACTCCTCGTAGGTAGGTCGCTCATTTTCGGGCAGATTGGCCGTCGCCAGTGTATAGACTTTCCGTTGCAGGGGCGTATGTACCATCCCCGGTGCGATGGCATTGGCCCGGATGTTGTAGGGGGCAAAGTCTTTGGCCGCTACTTGGGTAAAGTTGATAATCGCCGCTTTCGATGCGCTGTAGGGCGGGTCGGTCTGGGAACCGATCAGCCCAGCCACCGATGAGAAGAAGAGGAATGTGCCGTGGCGACGCTCGATCATCGGCGCATAGAAGGCGTGGGCGGTGTTGACCACCCCCTGCACATTGACGGTATAAACCCGTGTCCAATCGGATGGCTCCAGATTCCAGAAGGGGAAGCCCCCTTTGCCGGAGTCGATGCCGACCGTTACGACGACGTGGGCGACCGGGCCGAGTTCTGCTTCGATGCGAGCGGCGGCGGCTTGCATGGCTGGATAGTCGGTCACATCCACCACAACGGGCAGGCTGTTCGGGCCGAGTTCGGCGGCTACTATTGCCACATCCGGGCTGCGGTCCACCACCGCCACCCGCGCCCCCTCCGCCGCAAAGGAGTGGGCAATCGCCTTGCCGATACCGTTGGCCCCGCCTACGACAACGGCTACCTGGCCGTGCAGTCCCAAATCCATACAAAACTCCTTGCGATAGAAGATTTTTAACGCAGAGACGCAGAGTTGCGGAGGCGCAAAGGGCAAATGACAAAGAGACGAAAAAGAGGGTATTCTCTCTTCTTAGCGTCTTTGCGTCTCGCCGTCTCTGCGTTAAGTTCTGAACGCCGGCGCAACCTCGGCCATAAACAATTCCGTCCCTCCATCCTCCGGCGCATCCATAAACCAGAGCATAAAGTGGTTGACACCTGCCTCCACATACGCCTGCATTTGGGCGGTCACTTCGCTGGGCGTGCCCAGCAGATAGCCCCGCGTCAGATTTTCGGGCAGAGTATCGGTTGCGCCGGAAAGATAGGCGGCCAGTTCAGCCGAAACAGGCGCATCCGGTGTCAGATCGGCCATCGCCTGCAACTTACGGCGCAGGCTGGCCCGGTCGGGCGCTACGAGAATCTGCGTCTCGTAGCTGCGGGTGATCTCCCCGACATCTCGCCCGATAGCCGTGCAGGCCGCTGACAGGGCCGCCAGCCGTACTTTCATCTCTTCTAACCCGACAGGCACACTGTTCCAGCCCTGGCCCAGACGGGCGCAGGCGGCCAAAGTGTCCGGGTGGGCCTCGCCAAACCAGACGGGGGGATGGGGTTTCTGGACAGGGTGTGGAGTGCAGGTGGCATTTTCCACCCGATAGAATTGGCCCTCAAATGTGATCGGCTCTGCTGAGCCCCACAGGGCTAACGCCAATTCCACCCCTTCCACTGTGCGGGCGATGCGCTCGGATGTCTCTTCGGGATAGGGCAGGTTGTAGGCCAGATGCTCGGCTTTGCCAAAAGCCGGGTCGGCGAAAAAGATGTAGCGCCCGCCGCTGATCTGGTCCAAAGTCGCCATCATTTTGGCGGCCATGGCTGGCTGGCGGAAGAAGTGGGCCTGGTGGATCATCCCGAGCCCGGCCCGGCTGGTGCAACCCGCCAGGGCGGCCAGGGTGGTCCAACCCTCTAAAATGGCATTCTCCTGGCCCAGCATCAGATGATCCGCCACCCAGAGGTCGTCGAAACCCAACTCCTCGGCGCGTTGACCCGTGCGCAGGGTGGTGGCCGCGTCCAGGCGGGGATAGTTGGGTGTGCGGAAGAGGTGTCTGCCGGGCGCGGCAAAGATGGGCAGACAGTAACCAAAACGGATGGGTTGTGGGTGATGCGTCACGGGGGATATCCTGTGTGGTAGG
>CAMDQF010000149.1 GCA_945905745.1 Litorilinea aerophila | reverse complement strand
GTGCGATATGCAGTTCAAAGTTGAGCAGACCTGGCGGCATAAGGGTGGCAGGTGGGTAGACGGGCTAACGGTTGTAGATAGTATAGGGGTAGAGAGGTGTAAGGTCAAACGTCTTTTCGACGCATGACGCGGATCGTCGCCCCGGCGTTACCACGCGGGAGCGATGGGAACAAGAGATCTGCATCCACACCGCACCGTCCATCACCGCCCGCCCTGCCAACGGCTCCCTCCCCCGGCGCAGCGGCAGTGGCGGATTGGGAAGGCGTCCAGTGGAACTTCCGTCCGCCCCCCGTCGTCTATACGGGTGATGAACGCAACGCCGACGACTCGCCCCCGAATCCCGAAGAAGCTGCCAGGTTTCAGAAGACCTGGCAGCTTTTGGCTCGCCCTGATTCTGCTTCTATTTCTGGGCGGCTGGCTGGCCCTGCGCCTGACAATTCTGGCCGACTTGCCCACTATAGACAATTTGCAGGCTCGCCTCGTCCGCCCCACCACCCGCATCCTGGACCGCAACGGTCGCCTGCTCTACGAAGTGCTGGACCCCAACGCCGGCAAGCAGATGGACCTGGCCGCCGCGCCGGAGAGCCGCTATGGGGTGGCAGGTATCCCGGACGCCTGCATCCAGGCCACTCTGGCCACCGAAGACAGCCGCTTCTTTTGGCATCCCGGCGTAGACCCTCTGGCGATTGGCCGGGCCTTCTGGCAGAACTGGCGGGCGGGTGGAGCGATTGTCAGCGGGGCCAGCACGCTGACCCAGCAACTGGCCCGTTCTCTGCTGATGGAGCCGGAGGAGCGCTATGACCGCAGCTATCCCCGCAAGCTGCGCGAGGCGGCCCTGGCCCTGCAATTGGAGTGGCGCTACAGCAAAGCCGAAATTCTGCGTCTCTATCTCAACCAGACCTACTACGGCCACTTCGCCTTTGGCCTGGAGGCCGCGGCCCAGAACTTTTTTGCCAAACCCGCAGCCCAACTGAGCCGGGCCGAGTGCGCCCTCCTCACCGGGCTGATCCAATACCCCAGCGGCTACAATCCCTTTGACGACCCGGAATCGGCCAAAAACCGCCAACTGACCGTCCTGCGTCTGATGACCGATGCGGGTTTTATCAGTCAGGCCGACTCCGACCAGATCGGGGCCGAGCCTCTCGTCTACCGCTCCCAACTTTTTGCCATCGAAGCGCCCCATTTTGTGATGTACATTCAGGGCAAACTGGTGGCCGCGGTGGGGGTAGACCGTCTGCGCGACGGCGGGCTGGAAGTGCGCACGACGCTCGATTTGGGTTTGCAGCGCCAGGCCCAGGCCGCGGTGAGCCGCCGTCTGGCCCAACTCAACTGCCGTCCCCAGGGGCAGAAGACGAATACCAGCGGGCAGACCGAATGTGATCCGGGCACCACAGTCGCCCGCAACGGCGCGGCAGTAGTGCTGGACGCGACCAGCGGCGAGATTTTGGCAATGGTGGGTAGCCCGGACTATTTCGACGAAGCAATTCAGGGCAATGTCAATGCGGCCCTCTCCCAGCGTCAGCCGGGCAGCGCCATCAAACCCCTGACCTACGCCGCCGCGCTGGACCCGGAATGGAGCAGCCGGGCCGGTGTCGAACTTCTCACCGCCGCTTCGATTCTGGCCGATCTGCCCACCGCTTTCCCCGGCGGGCGGGGCGCGGAGATTGCAGCCGCTGGCTCCTACGGCGCTTCTGGCGCGTATCGTCCAGAAAACTACGACCTGCGCTATCACGGCCCGGTGACTGTGCGCGAGGCCCTGGCCAACAGCTACAACATTCCCGCGGTGAAGGTGCTGCAACGGATCGGCGTGTCCACATTGCAGCGCATCGCCAGCGCCGCGGGCATCGGGAGCTTTACCGGCGAATATGGCCTGGCCCTCACCCTGGGTGGCGGGGAAGTGTCGCTGTTGGACTTAACCGCGGCGTACGGTCTCTTTCCCCGTGGCGGCTATCGGCTTGAACCAAAAGGGATATTGGAGATTAGGGATTGGAGACTGGGGACTGGGCAACATCCGATCCCCGATCCCCGTTCCCCGATCCCCGTTCCCCAACCCCCCGTCATCGCCCCCGAAACCGCCTGGCTCATCACCGACATCCTCGCGGACCCCATCGCCCGGCTGCCTGCCTTTGGGGAAGGATCGGTGGTGGAGTTACCCTTCCCCGCCGCGGCCAAGACGGGGACGACAACGGACTGGCGGGACAACTGGACCGTCGGCTTCTCCAGCACCCGATTGGTGGGGGTTTGGGTGGGCAACGCGGACAACAAACCGATGCCGGGCGTCACTGGCATCGACGGCGCGGGGCCAATCTGGCGGGATCTGATGCTGGCCGCCCACCCGACGCCGCCGCCCGCCTTTGCCCGTCCCGCTGCTGTAAAAGAGGTCACGATCTGCGCACCCAGCGGGCTGCTGCCCACCCGGGAATGTCCCCGTCTGCGTCGGGAATACTTCCTCACCGGCACAGAGCCGACCCGTCCCGACGATCAGTTCGTCCGGGTCGCCATTGACCGGGCCACTGGCCAGCCCGCGACGGCTGACACGCCCACCGCCCGCGTAGCCGAACGTATCTACTGGAATCTCGGCCCGGAATACGCCGAATGGGCTGCTGCGCAAGGGATTCCGAGACTGGGGACAGGGGATTGGGGATTGGGGATTGGGGACTCGACTCCCCCCATTCACAATTCATCATTCACTATTCGCCATTCACTATTATTCCTCTCCTCCCCCACCCCCAATTCCGCCTACGCCCTCCATCCCGGCGTGCCAGGGGAACGTCAGCGGCTGTCTGTGCGGGGCTACGCTGACGGCGGCGTCTGGCACAGCCTGCGTCTGCTGGTAGATGGGGATGTGCTGACCCAGGCCGAAAACGCCACGGCCATTGAAAGCTGGTGGCAGTTGACTCCCGGCCCTCACCGTTTCTGGCTGGAAGGTGAGCAGACGGCGACAGGACCCAGCGAACGCACGGAAGTCATCTCAATCGTGGTAGAATAATGTGTAGGTCCGATTCGCGGTGTTCCCCGCCGTAGGAGATTGAACAATGAAAACCCAAACATATCGACTGGTCGTTGTCCTTGGCTTTGTTCTGGCTCTGTTGATAGGCGCCTGTGGGCCCCAGACGAGAACCCTGCCGCCCACGGCTACTCTTGTGCCACTCAGCGACGGTGGCTCCCTGCCTACCCGTTCTGCCAACATTTTGGCCGAAGTCAGCACGCCGGTTCCGGCCTTTACGCCCGCGCCCCAGTCCGAGACAGTCACCCTGTCTGGAACCCAGTCAAGCGCACCCCTAGCCGAGGCAAGCGTAACCCTAACGGAGACGCTGGTAAAGGCCGCTGACACTGGCACATCTGTTCAAGAGTCCACCTCGCCGTCGACCGCGGAGAATGCAACACCGACGGTTGCCGTTCAGCATTCCGCACTCCCCATTTCCAGCGCCACCCTGCCGTTGTTGCTACTTTCCAGTGAACCAGCCGACGGCTCGGCCTGGCGCGGGGAAGCGGTGGTCTTCACCTTTGACGCTGAGTTGGACCCGGCCAGCATAGCCGGACTGACCGTCCAACCCTTTGTGGGTGGTGTTTCGGCAGTGAACGGCGTTTCGCTGACCTATACGCTGGAAGAAGCGCCCCTGCCCGATACCCGCTACCGTTTCACCCTCGGCTCGCAGATTCTCTCGGTAGGGGGGCAAGCCCTGGCCGGAGAGATGACCGTCGATCTGGTCAGCCCCGCACCGTTCAAAGTGACCAGCACCCAGCCCAGTGACGGCAGCCAGGATGTGGCCGCCAATTCGCCGATAGTTGTCATCTTCAACCAGCCGGTCGTGCCCCTCAGCGGCATTGACGATCAGGCCGGTCTACCCAACCCCCTGACGATTGAGCCAGAAACCCCAGGCACAGGCGCCTGGATCAACACCAGTATCTATCGCTTCCAGCCGGAGAAAGGGTTGGCCGGCTCGACTGCTTACAAAGTCACGGTCACCGGTGTTCAGTCCCTGGCCGGTGATGCCCTTGCTGTGGAGCCTAGCGAATTCAGCTTCACCACCGCCGCGCCGGTCGTCATCAGTTCCAGCCCCTCCGCTGTGCTGGACGCAGCCCCGGATACGATCATCACCGTCCAGTTCAGCCAGCCGATGGACCAGCCCAGCAGCGAGGCCGCCTTCCGCCTGATCAGTCTGGACGGCGACGGTTCGCCGTCCCCCGGCACTTTTGAATGGTCTGCCAGCGGCGACAGCTTTACCTTCACACCCGACGAACCTCTGTCCTTCGGCGAAACCTTCGCCATCGCTGTCACCACCGACGCTCTCTCCCTCTCCGGCACAGGCAATCTGCGCCAAGAGTGGCAGGATGGTTTTCAGGTCGTCGGTCTGCCCGGAATCGCCAATATTGACCCCGCAGATGGCCGGGAAGAGGTCTCGCCGGAAGCGGGCGTGACCGTGCGCTTCACTGGCAACCTGAGCATCACAACTGTCTTGGACAATGTGACCATCAGCCCGCCCATCACCGACACCGCCGTCTACAGCTACTTCTCGCCTTACAGCAACGAACTCTACCTGAACTGGGCTATGCAGCCCCGCAGCCGCTATACCATTACCCTGGGCGGGGCGATCGCTGACATCTACGGCAATACCCTGGGCCAGGATGTCACCACCAGCTTCAGCACCGGCGACAGACCGCCGTTGGTCCAGTTGAATGTGCCCCAATTTACCCATTTCAGCGCCTACACCGACACACGGGTCAGCCTCTTCTACCGCAATATGGCCGCCCTGGATGTGGCGCTCTACCGCCTGCCAATGACCGAGACCCTGCGGCTCTTGGGTCAGAACCAGTGGGAGATTTGGCGCAACTACCAGATTCCTGACCCGGCGACCAACACTGTTTGGGTGCGCACTCTGCCGATCAGTGCATCGATCAATGAATTGGGCCAGCATCTGCTGCTGCTTACCGACGACGCCGGCGAGCGGCTTCCCACTGGTGTCTATCTGCTGCAAGTGGCCCTGCCGCCCTCCGCCGACCCCGAAGCCGACCGCAATGCCCAGGCGATGATTGTCCTGAGCAACGACAATTTGATCTTCAAGCGTGCCGGCGCGGGTGAGAGTATTGCCTGGCAGACCGATCTGGCGACTGGCGCGCCGGTTGCCGATCAGCCCCTGGCCTTTTTTGAGGAAGGCAGTAATCTTGGCTCCGGCCTGACCGATGGCGACGGTGTGGCAACCGCTTCCCTGCCCCTCAATAGCGAACAGCCCTGGCTGCCACTCATCGCCATCAGCGGCGATCCCGGCGATGAGCATTTCGCCCTGACCTCTTCCGCCTGGGAGGAGGGCATTGCCGCCTGGCAGTGGGGACTGAGCACCAACCCAACCGGTGACGAAGTGCGCAGCGCTTTTTACACGGATCGGCCCATCTACCGCCCCGGCCAGACGGTCTATTGGAAGGGCATCGTGCGACTTGTCCAGAACGACGCCTATCAACTGCCCCCAGTCGGTATGCCCGTCTGGGTGACAATCCGGGATGATAGGGGCAATGTGCTGGTGGATCGGGAGTTTCCTGTCAACGAGCACGGCACAGTCAACGGCGAGTTGGCCCTGGCCGACGCCGCCGTCACCGGCTACTACGGCGTGGAAGCACGTATCCCCCTCTCTGGCGACCGTTCAGCCTACGGCGGCACGAGTTTCCAGGTGGCCGAATACCGGGCACCCGAATTTGAGATCAGTGTGAACAGCGCCCAGCCCGCATACGTCCAGGGCGAGAGTGTGCAGATCGCCGTGGAGGCCCGTTACTTCAGCGGCGGCCCCCTGGCCGATGCCCCTGTCACCTGGCGGCTGCTGGCCGAGCCTTATTCCCACTTCTGGGCCGATGCACCGGCTGGCCGCTACTACAACTTCGAGCCTGTGGAACTGGACGACCAGAGCAGCAATCCCTTTGGCGGCTTCTTCGGTGGGCTGGTGCAGGAAGGCGAAGGTGTCACGGATTCCGAAGGGCAGTTAGTCATCGAAGTCCCCGTTGAGTTGGCCCAGGCCAGTCGCAGTCAGAACTGGACTTTTGACGTGACGGTCCAGTCCCCTGCCAATCAGTGGGTCAGCGGACGCACAAGTGTGCCTGTCCATCGCAGCCAACTCTACGTCGGCGTCAGCCCCCGCGACTATGTGGGCGTGGCGGGCAGCGAACTCGGCTTCGATCTGGTCAGCCTTACCCCGGACAACCAGCCGTTGGCCGACACCGCGTTGGATGTGGTGGTCTACGACTATCGCTGGAACAGCGTCTACGCCCAGGCCGCGGATGGCTCCTACTATTGGGAGACCAGTGTGGAGAAGACGCCCGTCTACACCGGCACGACCGCGACGGACGCCAACGGCCTGGGCGAGCTTCTGTGGACGCCGGAGGCCGGCGGTCAATATCTGATCGCTCTTTCCGGTCAGGACGGCGCAGGCAACCCCACCAGCAGTGGCGTCTTTGTCTGGGTGAGCAGTGGCGCGTCGGGCTTTGTGGCCTGGCCCCGGGACAACAACGACCGGCTGGAACTGGTAGCCGACAAAAAGAGCTACGCCCCCGGCGACACGGCCAAAATTCTCATCCCCAGCCCCTTCACTGGCCCGGTCTATGCGCTGGTCACGCTGGAGCGGGGCGGTATTCTGGAGCGCAGTGTGCGGATGCTGGACGGCAACAGCGAGACCCTGGAAGTTCCCATCCGCAGCGAACACATCCCGAACATTTACGTCAGTGTGGTGCTGGTAAAGGGGGTGGACGAGACCAATCCTACCCCGGCCATGCGGGTCGGTTATCTCCTTTTGCCTGTGGACGCGGCAGAGAAAGAGCTAACCATTGACATCGAAGCTTCCGTAGGTCGGATTGGCAATCCAACCGCGCGCCCCGGTGACACAGTGGCCTATACCCTGACCGTCACCGATCACAGCGGTGGGGTCGTCGCCGACGCGGAACTGAGCGTGGCCCTGGTGGACAAAGCGGTGCTAAGTCTGGCTGTGGGCGACAACCGCTCGCTGATGGACCAATTCTATTACCAATTGCCCCTGGGCATCTCCACCGGTGCGCTGCTGACGATCAACCAGGACCGGCTCAACCAGCAGTTGAGCGAAGGGGGCAAAGGCGGCGGCGGTGGTCCCGAGGGCAGTAGCCTCACCCTGCGCCAGAACTTCGCCGATCTCGCCGCCTGGCGGGCGGCACTGGTAACGGATGTGGACGGCAAAGTCACGTTCAGCGTCACACTGCCCGACAACCTGACCACCTGGCGGATGGCCGTGCGCGGCATCAGCGACGACACCCGGGTGGGCGACGCCTTCCACGACCTGACTGCGAGCAAAGAGCTGCTCCTGCGTCCAATTCTGCCCCGCTTCTTCACGGCCGGGGATCGGGTGCGCATTGGCGTGCTGGCCCAGAATACCACCAGCAGCGCTATGGGCGATGTGACGATCACTGCGGATGTGAAGGGCGCGACATTCGTCGGCCGCAACGATCCGACCACCGCCGGGCTGGATGTGGCCGGGCAAGTGGAGATGTACCGGGTAATCGAAGTCGGCCAGGAGGCGGAGAATGTGGAGATTCTCTTCACTGCGGTTGCCAACGGCGTTGATGACGCTGTGAAACTTACCCTGCCCGTCCATCGCTACGAGACGCCGGAAGTTGTCGGCACATCGGGCAGCGTCCCCGCCACAGGTCGGCTGGAAGCGATCCGCGTGCCTGCCGCAGCTACGGAAAACGGTGACCTGAGCGTCATCGTAGAGCCGAGCCTGGCCGCGGGTATGCTGGGCGGGCTGGACTATCTGAAGCACTACCCCTACGAGTGTGTGGAGCAGACGGTCAGCCGTTTCCTGCCCAATCTGGTCACGGCCCTGGCCCTGGCCCGACTGGACGTGGAAAACCCGACCCTCCAGGCTGATCTGGACGCGCAGTTGAGTGTGGGTCTGCAAAAGCTGGTCAACTGGCAGAACCCGGACGGGGGTTGGGGCTGGTGGGCCAATCTGATGAGCGAGCGCACCATCACCAGCTACGTCCTCTGGAGCCTGTGGACGGCCAAAGAGGCGGGCTATCCTGTGCCGGACAATACACTGGTCAACGGTATCGGCTTTCTGGAATTGAATTGGCTACCCCCTTCCCAGGTGGAGGAGTGGTACACCCTCAACCAGATGGCCTTCTCCCACTTTGTCCTGGCCGAGATGGGCAAGGGCGATCCGGGGCGGATGAGCACCCTTTACGATGAGCGGGAGCGGTTGGACATCTATGGGCAGGCACTGCTGGCCCTGGCTATGGACAAAGTGGATTTGAAAGGCGAGGACAGCCGGGTGCAGACCCTCCTGGACGACATCGCCGGGCAGTCCCTGCTCTCAGCCAGCGGTGCACACTGGCAGGAAAAGCAGACCGACTGGTGGTCGATGAACACCGACCTGCGCACCACCGCGATTGTACTGCACGCCTTCAACCGGCTGCGCCCAGAAGACCCAATCCTGCCCCAGGCCGTGCGCTGGCTGATGGCTGCACGCCAGAGCGGGCGCTGGTCTACCACCCAGGAAAATGCCTGGGCCATCATCGCCCTGACTGGCTGGATGGAGAATAGCCGCGAGCTGGAAGGGGTCTACGACTGGCAGGTGACGCTGAACGGCCAGGAGATGGGCGCGGGCAGTGTGGAGAGGGCCAACGTGGACGAGACGATTTTGTTGCAGGCCAGTGTGGCCGATCTTCTGCGCGATGAAGCCAACGCCCTGCACCTCAACCGCAGCAACGACAGCGGCCAGCTCTACTACACCGCGCAATTGCATTACTTCCTGGACGCCACCGCCATCTCTGCCCGTGACCGGGGGCTGGTGGTTAGCCGCCGCATTCTCTCCGCCGACGGTCAGCCAGCCAGCAGCGCCGCGGTGGGGGATGTGCTGAGTGTGACAGTCAGCCTGAATGTGCCCGCCGACGCCCACTTCCTTCTGCTGGAGGTGCCCATCCCCGCGGGGACAGAGGCCATCGATCCGAGGCTGGCAACCACCAGCAATGAGTTTGGTGGGCCGGAGTTTGGCACTGGTGGGATGGACCCCTGGCAGGAATTCTGGTGGCGCTATTGGGTGCCCACCCGCACGGATATCCGGGATGAAAAGGTGGCGCTTTTTGCGGATCACCTGGCCGCGGGCAGCTACGACTACACCTTTCAGGTGCGCGCTGCCATCCCCGGCGAGTTTCGCGTCTTGCCGGCCCGGGCCGAACTGATGTACTTCCCGGATGTGTGGGGGCGGAGCAGTGGGGGGCTGTTTACGGTGACTGAGTGACCGATTGACGCTTGTGGAATCGGGATAATTGTTCTACAATCAGCAGGTGACAGCCCGTTCGACGGTTGTCACTTGCTGGTTGCGTTTCCATTGAAAGGATTTTATGATGGTCAATGCAGTGATTTTGATGAATGTGAAGCGGGACAGCATCCGTTCGGTGGCCGAAACACTGGCCGATCTGCCCGGTGTCTCGGAAGTTTATTCGGTGGGTGGGCGTTACGATCTGGTGGCGATCATCCGGGTTGGCGACAACGACGCGCTGGCTACGCTGGTCACGGAGCAGATTCGTTCTATCGAAGCGATCGTCAATACCGAAACCCTCATTGCCTTCAGGGCCTTCTCCCGCCACGATCTGGAGACAATGTTCTCCATCGGTCTGACCTGAAAAAAGGGACTGGGGACTGGGGATCGGGGACTGGGAAGCGCCGTCCGTCGTCCGCCGTCCGATTTTCATTCCCCGTGGCGCACATAAGCGCATGGAGAACTGACCTGAAAATAGCCACGGATGGACGCGGATTGAATCTGCATAATCTGCGTTCTGCATTAAACCTAACCCAAAAACCTTCGATTGAGGAACCCATCGCCCATGCCCTGGCCTCCCAAAGACTCCACAACTGCTTGGAAAATCTGCCATTCGATTGTGAGCGGGGTGATGCCGTTGCTCGGCAAACTGACGATTGAGGGGCGGGAGAATGTGCCCAAAAGCGGTGGCGCGGTACTCTCTTGCAACCATCCTGGCGGCGTGGATGTAGTAGCCCTGGGATATGCCTCGCCGAGGCAAATCTATTATATGGCGAAGCAAGAGTTGTTCGAGTTTCAGCCCTGGTTTTCGGCACTGATCAGTTCGGTCGGCGCGTTTCCCATCCGTCGGGGAGAAAATGACACCGCGGCCATTGAGCACAGCCTGCAATTGGTGCGGGAAGGCAAAGTCTTGGGGATGTTCCCGGAGGGAACCCGCAACAAAGGCGGTCCGCTAGGGCGTGCCAAGAGCGGAGCCGTGCGCATCGCTGCCATCACCGGCGTGCCGCTGGTCCCCTCGGCGGTCATCGGCATTCCCGAACTGCACAAAGAGTGGAAGAATCCTCTGCGCCGCACGCCCGTCACCGTCCGTTTTGGCGAGCCAATCCACTTCACCGGCGATCCGGAGGACGTTGCGGCTGTCCAACACCAGAGCGTCGAACTGATGTATGCCATCGCCCGACTGCTCCCGGCGGAGTTGCGGGGGCGCTATGGGGAATCGGGCAATTCCTGAACCCGGCACGCAGCGAAGACCAGCGCCTACCACTCACCCGCCAGCTTTTCTACCACGCCCGGCTCCACCCAGACAATACTGTCCAACTGCACCGCCGACGCACCCGCGGCCAGAATTTGGCGCGCCTGCTGAAGCGTGTGGATGCCACCGCAGGCGATGAGGGGAATCCCCAGGGCAAGCTCTGTCACAGCCGAAAGCCCAGCCAGCATTGGCGCAAAGGCTGCTGGCCCAAAAAGATCGCCACGCACCACTGTGCCGCTGGCTGTTACGCCCGCGCCCAGCAAGGGAGAAGCGATGACGAGGGCGTCCGCACCGGCTGCTGCGGCCGCCTGGGCCAGGTCTGTCACACCGGACGAGGGCAGCTTGACCCACAGGGGCAGGTCTGCGCTGCGACGGATGGCGCGCAGGAGTGGGCGTAGTTCGCCCGGCTCGGCATGTAGGGCGAGCCGCAGCTCAAGGCCCATCAGCCCGTCCACCTGGGCCAACCGGCGTGCGGTGGAAGCTGCCTCTTGCGGGTCGTCGTCGACAATCTGGGCGATGATCGGACAGCCCAGCCGGGACCAAAACCGGGCAAAGTTTTTGATGACGGCAGTGACGCCACGGTTTTGCAGGCCCGTTTGCAGGACAAACCCGCCGCTGGTTTCGGCCAGGCGGGGGCTGTCGCTGCCCCGGATGCTGTGGCGGGTGATGGGACCGACGACAATGCCGCCCAGCCGGGCCGTGTCGATGCCGGGGTGGATGGCTTCGCCAAAGCCGACGCTGCCCGCGGCCAGGAAAATGGGCGAAGCCACGGGCAAGCCGATTTTGTGGCGGGGCGCGAGTTCAATCACAGGGACCTCAAGCTGTAGGTCGGAATGGCATTCCGACCACTCCGGGCGGATTGCCATTCCGCCCTACGGTTGTTTTGTCTGCTCCACAAAAGTTTCCAGCCCGATATTGGAGCCGCAGAAGATCAGCCCCACCCGCTTGCCCCGCAGCTTTTCGCGCAGGGGGCCGAGCAGGGCGGCAGTGCTGGCTGCACAGGCCGGTTCTGCGGCCAGCTTCAGGCTGTGGAAGATCAATCGCATGCAGGACTTGAGTTCGTCGTCGCTCACTAGCACAATCTCGTCCAGAAAATGGCGGCAGAGGGCATAGCTGTAGGCTTCGGCTTTGGGTGCGCCCAGGCTGTCGGCAATCGTAGCCACCCGGTCGATGGCCTGGGGCGCACCCGCGGCAAAGCTGCGGCTCATCGAGTCTGCCCCCGCCGGTTCCACACCGTAGATGGCACAATCCGGCTGCATCTGTTTGACCGCTGCGCCGATGCCCGCAGCCAGCCCGCCCCCGCCGATGGGGATGATCAGCGCGTCCAGGGGTGGGGCGTCTTCGCATAGTTCAAGCCCGACGGTCGCCTGGCCGACGATGGTGGCCCGATTCTCGAAGGGGTGGATGAATGTGCGCTTCTCCTCGGCTTCGATGCGGCGTACTTCGACAAAGGCAGCGTGCACGTCGTCCACCAGCACCACTTCCGCACCGTAGCTCTGGGCCTTCGCCACCCGGAATGGGGGCGCGCTTTTGGGCATGACGACTTTAGCGCTGCTCTCGAAGATTTGCGCGGCGTAGGCCACAGCGATGGCGTGGTTGCCCGCGCTGACTGCGGTCACGCCCCGCTGCCGGGCCCGGGCGTCCAGTGCCAACAAATTGTTGACCGCGCCCCGGGGCTTGAAAGTGCCAGTCTTCTGGAAGAGTTCCAGCTTCAGGTGCAGTTCGGTCTCCGGGCCGACCAGCGCTTCGATCTCCGGCGCGGACCAGTGCCAGACCGGCGTGCGTACAATGTACGGGTCAATGCGCTGGCGGGTGGCGCGAATTTCGTCAAGCGTGGGAATGTCGAGATGTGTGGTCACGGCAGTTCTCTGGTTGGATGGAAAAGGTGATTGGCTTTATTCATCGTCAAACTCTACGGAATCCGGCCCTGGCTCGTAGTTCAGAAAATCGTCTTCATCATCAAACAAATCAGCTCCCCGCATATCTAAAATGACGGTGAAACCCTCTGGACCGACGGCTTTTGTCAGTTTGGCTACGATCCGCTGCACGTCGTCATAGGGTCCACTATGGAATAGTGGCCTGCCGTCTTCGCCTCCCAGCGGAATATCGATGGTACATACGTCTGGATCCACATTGCCAAGCACTTGCATTGCCTGGGGCGTATCCCGATTTGGTCGAAAGCCAAACTGGCTGGCATAGGCGGTAGCGTCGCGGACGATTTTGGCGGCCAGGTGAATATCGCCCTTTATCAGACGCTGTTGTTCCCCTAATTGACGCACAAACTGTCGGTACGCCGTTTCATCTAGCAGCCTACCAAAGGCATTCTTCACCCCCAGGCAGCCCCGGTCCACCAAAAAGTTGCCGGTGGCGATAGATCCGTTGGGCGAGCGACGAGCGACGACGATGGAGGTCAAAGTCTGCGGTTGGTCCCACTCTGCGTTGAGAATGACCTCGTGCAGAGGCCAGTCCCCTGCCTTGCGCAAAGAAGGCATCATCAACCGGCTGGCCACTCGCACCAAATCCTGCTGCCGGGACTTGCGGTTGGCCGCTTTTTTCTGCAACTTCTGTTGTCGTTTGCGTGGGTCCTGCGCCATCAATTCTTCTCCTTGTTTTTGCGTCTCCGCGCCTCTGCGAGAGATTTTTCGGTTTGGCCTATGCGATCAGCGTGCCTTTGGTGCTGGGCACGCCCTGGCGACGGGGATCGATCTGGGTGGCCGCGTCCAATGCCCGACCCAGGGCTTTGAAAAGTGCCTCGGCTTTGTGGTGGTCGTTGCGCCCGTAGAGCACTTTGGCATGGAGGTTGAGCCGCCCGTGGATGGCGAGGGTCTCGAAAAGGTGAAAGAGCAGGTCGGTTCCCAACTGGCCCAGGCGTGGCGTGGCGAATTCGGCGTCGAAGACACAGTAGGCCCGCCCGCCCAGGTCGATAGCGACCAGCCCCAGGGCCTCGTCCATAGGTACGTAGCTGTGGGCCGTGCGTACAATGCCCCGCCGGTCGCCCAGTGCCTGGTCCAATGCTTTGCCCAGACAGATGCAGACATCCTCTGCGGTGTGGTGGTCGTCAATGTGCAGGTCGCCGCTGGCATGGACAGTCAGGTCAAAGAGGCCGTGGCTGGCGAAGAGGGTGAGCATGTGGTCCAGAAAGCCGATGCCGGTCTGGATGTCGGTTTTGCCCTTACCGTCAATAGTCAGGGCGAGAGTGATTTGGGTTTCGCCGGTCTTGCGTTCGATCTGTGCGCTACGTTCTGGGTACATTTTTCGTCAGCCATTTCAAAAATGAATCGAAATTGATTTACAGCAGACTCTCCACATGCCCCCGCAGCCCATCGGACAGGGGTGTGGCGGGGACGTGCAACCCACAGGCTGCCAACCGGCTCAAGTCGTAGATGCGATGGCAGAAAAAAGAGGCCCGCTCCGGACTGGCCCGCAGATAGTCGGCCACGGAAAGCTCCTCCACCGCCAGGGGGACGCCCAGGATGTCGGCGATGATCTGGTAGTATTGCCAGGACTCCACAATTGTGGGGCCGGAAGCGTTGCAAATCTGGCCGTGAGCCGCAACATTGCCTGCACAACTCAGAATCGTCTGGGCCAGGTCCTCGGCCAGAATGGGCTGTTGCAAATAGTGACCGCCCCCCACCAGCCGCAGCGTTTCGCCTCTGCGAAGGCGATCGATCAGTTGGGGGTCCCGCCCGTGTTCGGGCAGGCAACCGAGGAGCGAACCTGGCCCGTAGATGTGGCAGGGGCGCAGGACGGTCCAGCCCATCTGTCCGGTGTCAGCCTCGGACAGCACCAGTTCTGCCTCGCGCTTCTTGCCGCCGTAGCTGTGGTTCAGATAGTCGGCGTCGTCCTCGCCCTGGGGGAAGCGACGCTTGTCCGGCGCATAGACAAAATCCGTGGAGATAAAGACCAGATGCTTGGCCCGTGCCCGGAAGATGTCCACGTCTTGGCGGGCATCCTCCGCGTCATAGCCAATACAGTCTACGACCAAATCCCAGTCGGTGTTGGCTGCTTCGATGGCGGCGGCAAAGGCGGGACGATCCTTGCGGTCGGCGATAAGGGGTGTCACACCGTCTGACAGGGCGCGTTGGCCCCGGGTGATGGCCGTGACCGCATGGCCGCGAGAAACAGCCAGCCGGGCCAGGGTTCCGCTGACAAAGCCGCTGCCGCCGATGAGAAGGATATTGAGTGGAGTTGTCATTGGCTGCCGTTTCTCCTGTCCGCTCTGGAAATCGTGCAAGTAGGCTCCATTTTCCCACCCCTTGCCCTTTCTGGCAAACATCCGCATGGGGTGGGGGTACATTTCGCTTCTAGGGTGAATCGGAATTGCGCGCACTGCCCGGCCCTAAAGAGGCCGGGCTATTGAGCTGCGCCCCCTGAAGGGGGCTTGAGTCGTTGCTGCGCTTTTTTTACAATCTAGGGTAAAATGGTCTGTATTGAAGCTGAGTGTGTCTCCATTCGTGAAGGGAGTCCTCTTCATGTCAATTGTCTTCAATGATGCAAAACTATTGCGCTGCAGCAATTCCAAATTTGACAGAAATAGAACGCGGATGACGCTGATTGGGCAGATCAAAGCGGATAAAAGCAAAAACCTGCGCAGTAACATCCGCAAAAATCCGCTCCATCCGCGTTCTATATTTGGAACTGCTGATTGCGCTGTTCTTCTTTGCTTCTCAGCGCGCAAGCTGACGGTTTGCAACGGGGCACGAAGGCCAGAGCAGCAGAGGGGCGCTCTCAGGAGTCCCGGTATTTCATATCCAATGGAGAATTTATGATGATTTCTGCACGAACGAACAACCACCTTTTGCTGACAGCCATTTGCCTGATCCTTTTGGCAGCGCTTTCGGCATGCAGCAGCCAAGCGGATTCCTCTGCCCCTGCCGCTGAAAAGAGCGCACCGGCTGCTGAGCTGACCGCGCTTCCATTGGGACCGGACGTGGATGTACAGACTGTCTCCGCAGTCAAAGATCGGCCTGATGTACTGCTCCTGGATGTGCGGGAGCAGTGGGAGTACGACGAAATGCACATTCCGGGCATCACGCTGATTCCGATGGAGAGTGTACCCAACCGGTTGAGCGAAATCCCAAAGGACAAAGAGGTGATCATCACCTGCCGCAGCGGCAACCGCAGCGGCCAGGTGGTCAATTTTCTGCGTCAACAGGGTTTTACGAATGTCCACAATATGACTGGGGGCATCGTAGCCTGGCAGGCCGCGGGGTACGCGGTCGAGCGGTAATGTGTTTTGGACGTTTATCCGCCCGCGGTCATTCCCCCGGTACATTCGCCCGCAGCTCCGCAAGCCAGACCGCCGCGGAGGAGTCGCTGGGCGCGCGCCAGTCGCCCCGAGGGGAGAGACTGCCGCCGCTGCCCACTTTGGGACTGTTGGGCACAGCCGTGCGCTTGAACTGGCTGATCTGAAAGAAGCGGAAGACGAAGAGTTCCAGCCACTTTTTGATGGTGGGCAGGTCGTAACGGTTGCGTTTGGCGGCGGGCAGAAACTCCGGCCACTCGCCCTGCTGCCGGTCGCCCCAGGCGTGGAGGGCCAGAAAGGCCACTTTGCTGGGCCGGAAACCGTAACGGGTGATATAGTAGAGGTGGAAGTCCTGCAAGTCGTAGGGACCGATCTTCGCTTCGGTGCTCTGGGCAGGCTGGGAGCCGTCCTCCCCTTCGCCCGCGGGGACCAGCTCCGGCGAGATCTCCTTGTCCAGAATGGCTTGCAGGATCGTGCTGGTGGCCTCATCGAACTGCTGCGAGCCGATGACCCAGCGGATGAGGTGCTGAATCAGCGTCTTGGGCACCGAACCGTTGACGTTGTAGTGGCTCATGTGATCGCCCACGCCGTAGGTGGCCCAACCCAGGGCCAGCTCGCTCAGGTCCCCCGTGCCCAGGACAAAGGCGTTGTTGTGGTTCGCCAGACGGAAGAGATGGCTGGTGCGCTCCCCGGCCTGCACATTCTCAAACGTGATGTCGTAGAGGGATTGGGGATTGGGGATTGGGGATTGGGGA